>NZ_CP191849.1:3764750-4089000 GCF_050956135.1 Actinoplanes sp. CA-131856
CCGCGAAGCTCCGCAGCTTGTGATGCTCGATGATGAGTTTTTCCATGATCGGGTCGTTGCGGAGGATGCCCTCGGTGGTCAGCGCCGCTTTCTCGTCGTCCGGGTCGGCCGCGAGTCTACGGTCGATCCGGGAGATCAGCTTGCGCGCGAAACCATCGGCGTCGCGCGGGACGGCGCCGTCGAGGGTGCTGTTGATCAGCGCGTAGTCGGCCGAGGTGTACAGCTGGATCGCCGCGTGCGCGGCCGGACTGACCCGCCGCCGGAGCTCGGCCGCGCTGATCCCGTTGCGGCTGCGGTAGCCATCGCTGAGCCTGCTCATCCATTGCGGCAGCCCGTGGCCGTCCGCCAGCACGGCCAGTTTGTCGGCCGAGGCGCGGAACCGGTTGTACTCGTCTATCCCGATGCCGGGCAGGGGGGCCGTATGGTCGTGCAAAAGCCGCGAGTACTCCGCCTCGTACGGTGTGTTGTCCCACACACCGAACCGGCCCGGGGCCACGCCGGCCCGCGCGAGGCGGTCGAGCAGGTCGTCGGGGCCGGCCAGCGCGACCGCGGGCACGGCGGCCAGCGGCACCCGGGCCAGGTCGGCCGCGAGCGCGATCTCGTGCGGCGGGCGCCCCTCCTCCATCGCGGAGCCGGTGTAGAGCCGGACGATGGACTCCTGGTCGGCCGCAGTGATCGGCAGGGCCTGGAGGGCGGTGAAGAAGCGCACGGCCGTCCAGGAGGTGGCGGAGGACACGCGTGCGAGCGCGGCGACCGCCTCGGGGGACGGCTGCGGGCCGGTGAACCGGGCGGCGAGGACGTCGGCGGAGAAGAGTGAGTTGGTCAGTTCGGTGGCCGGTACGGCCCACCGCAGCGTCCGGGCCGAGGCCACCGCAGCGCGGAGCTCGGCCAGCACCGGGCTCTGGGGCCGGGTGACCGGCAGCGCGTCGGTCAGTGCCCTCGTCGTGGCCGGATCCATCAGCGCGATCAGGCGGCGATCGATGCTGTCGGCGGCCAGGTACGGCGGAGCCCCGGCGCCGATGGCGTGCCAGGCGGCCATCGCGGCGCGCCCGGCCGCGGCCTCGGCGCCGGGGGTGTCCGTCAGCATCCGGGCGAGCTTGCGGTGGTAGTCCTCGTGCCGGTCGGCGATCGCCCGGGCCGCGCCCGGCCGGTCGTAGAGCGGGCGGCGCTCGAAGGGCCGCCCCCACGGCGCCCAGCGCTGAGCGTCGAAGGACGGCAGCGGCTCGGCCGTGCTGAACCCGCTCAGGTGGGCACCCACGGGCTGTTCGTGCCCGTCCAGGAAAGCCCGCCACGTGCCGGCCGGGGGCAGGACGGGGCGAGGGCGGCCGTCCGGGTCGTAGCTCGCGGTCGGGGTGACGAAAGCGGCGCCGCCGGCCGTGGTCCACACGGGGCCGTCCGGTGCGTACACGAGTGCGCCGTCGAGGGCCTGGGACAGGCCATGGGCATAGCCGCTGGGCGCGCCCGTGTCGCACGAGACCAGCGTGACGGGCTGACCGGTCCAGTCCGGGTCGGAGCCGATCAGCCGGGCCAGGTCGGTGACGGGCATCGGCCCCTGCGGGGTGCCGTGCCCGACGACGGTGAAGTGCCCGTCCGGCCCGGAGAAGGCGGCGCCACCGGGCGGCACCGTCACCGTCTTGCCCTCGCCCGTGCCCGCGTAGGCCGGTCCACCCGCCTCCCAGCGCTGCTCGCCGAAACCGGCCGGTGGGATCTCGACCGCGACGACGCGCTGGTAGGGACCGTGTTCCGGGTGCTCGGCCTCCTCGACCAGGCTCACCCGGAACCGGGTGCCGGGCAGGAACAGGACCTCGCGCTCGGCCGGAACCGCCGACAGCGCGGCCACATCGCGCCCGCCGTACCCGTTCAGCTCGAGCTCGAAGACCGCCGCCTTGCCGGGCTTGAGGAAGTTGGTGCCGAGCTCCTGGTCGAGGCTGGCGCTGGTCGGGGCGTCGAACGAGAACTCACGGCCGGCGGCCATGTCCCGTTCGCGCTTGGTCCCGCGGTAGGCCACCACGCCCGAGACCGGTGGCAGCACACGGATGGCGTCGACGATCATGTCGGCGTGCACGCGCATGGCGCGGAAGAGATCGGGTGTGATCCGCGTACGGCGATCGTCGATCCGCAGCAGCAGCGCCCCGCCCTCGTCCTCGGCCGACGTGGCGTACTGCTTGATCAGGTCCCGCAGCTCCGTGTCGTTGCGGATGACGCCCTCGGTCTTGAGCTCGGCCAGATCGTCCTCGGGGTCGCTGAGGATGTGCCGGTCGATCCGGGTGGCGAGCTTGCGGTCCAGGCGTTCCGGGGTCTCCGGGGCGGCGTCGGTGCCCTCCTGTTCGAGGACGCTCTTGATGAGGACGTAGTCACCCGACGTGTAAAGGCTGAGGGCGCCCAGCGCGGCCGGGCTCAGACGGCGGATCAGATCGGCCGCCTCGAGCCCGGTGCGCCGCTCCCAGTCGGCGCGCTCGCGCTCGTAGAAGGCTCGCAGCGTCTGGTCCGAGGCGTAGTACCGGGCCCGATTGACGAGCTGCTCCACTCGGCCGCGCTCGTGGTCGCCGATGCCCGGGAAGCCCTCGTCCGGCCCGGTCAGGCGGGCCCAGTAGACGGCCTCGTACGGCGTGTTCTCCCGCAGCAGGTCGCCCGGAGCCACGCCCGCCTCGCGCAGCCGGTCGTAGAGATCGTCGGGCCCGGCCAGCGATGCCGCCGGAACGCCGGCCAGCGGTACTCCGGCCGCATCGGCGGCGAGCGCGATGCTGTGCAGCGGCCGTCCCGGGATCTCCCGGGCGCAGTAGACGCGGACGAGCCTCTCGATGTCGGAGTCCGCGAGACCGAGCAACCGGAGACCCCGGAAGAATTCGAACGCAGGCCGGAAGGCTGCCGCGGGAAGCGGTTCCCCGGACCGGGCGCCGGGAAGCGCGGCCGTGGTGACCGGATCGAACAGGGCGGCGACCCGGCGGCCGGGCTGGTCGCCGGTCAGGCCGGCCGGCGCCCGGTCGCCGAGCGCCGCGGCGACGAGATCGGCCGCGGCGCGTACGGCGTCGTGCGCGCCGGGGGTGGCGGCGAGAAAACCGGACAGCTTGCGCTCGTACGCCGGCCGGGCCGCGGCCAGCGCGCGGGCGGCCCCGGGCTCGTCGAGCAGCGGCCGATGCGGGTACGGGCGGCCCCAAGGCGCCCAGCGAGTGGCGCCGGCGAGGTCGGCCGGGAGCGGCTCCCGGGCCGTGGTGGCGCCGAGGTAAGCGCTCTGCGCGACGCCGGTCGGCCCTGGGCCGGCGCGGAACGCACGCCAATGACCCGCGGGCGGCAGGACCGGGCGGGGGCGCCCGTCCGGGGTATGGCCCGCAGTCGGCGAGACGAAGGCGGCGCCGTCCGCCGTGGTCCAGACCGGGCCGTCCGGGGCGAGCACGGTCGCGCCGCCCAGCAGGCCGGCCAGCTCCTGGGCGTAGCCGCCGGGACGGCCGGTGTCGCAGGCGGCCAGGACCACGTCCTGCCCGGCCCAGTGCGGGTCGTCCTGAAGAAGGCGGGCCAGGCCGGCGGCCGGCACGGTCGCGCCGTCGCGGACCGGGCCGTCGGCGGTGCCGTGTCCGACGACCGTGAAATGACCGGCCACCGGCGGGAAGTCGCGGGCGGCGGCGGCACCGGGCTCGCCGTCGCCGGGCAGCACCAGCGATCCGGTGGCCGTCGTGGCCGGCGCGACCGGAACCCCGGGCCAGGAGGACGAGGCGGTGGCGCCATCGCCGTGCGGCGGGATCTCGACCGCGACGACCTGTCGTGGCTCACCTCGGACGTCCTTGACCGAGGTCACCCGGAACCTCGTGCCGGGCAGAAGGAGAACCTCCGCCTCGCCCTGCACCTGCGAGAGCAGACTGACATCGCGGCCGCCCATTCCGGCGAGCCGGAGCTCCACCATCGTGCTGCGGTCGCCGTGGGGCGCGAAGATCTCCGCCATGCTGCGGTCACGGCTGGCGCTCTCGAGGGAACGAGTGGAGAACTCGTCGCCCACCGCGACGGCACGGAACTTGCGCTCGCCGCGATGAACCGTGCCGCGCACAGCCGGGAACATGGCCAGGGCGTCGACCGCCATGTCGGCGTGGACGCGCATCTCCTCGAACAGGACCGGCGCCAGCTCGGTGATCCGCCGGTCCAGATCGTCGCGGGCCTGCTCGGGAGCGACGCGATACCGTTCCAGCGCCGCCTTCAGGGCCGGATCGTAGCGGATGACGGCGGCCGCCGAGCCGCCCTCGGCCGCCTTGACGACCCGGGCGCGGAGCTTCTCGAGCAGACGGCCGGGGTCGGTCTGCTCCATCGCGGCGGTCATCAGCGCATACTCGGGGCCGGTGTAGAACGACACGGCGGCCGCCTGAGCGTGGGTGAGCCGCGCGCGCATGGCGTCGGCCGGCATCCCGTTGAGCCGCTCCCACTCCCGGTCGTCGGTGCGGTCAGGGTCGTCCAGGGCCCAGGCCGCCTGATCGCGCTCCACCTGGCCGACGCTGCGGAACGAGCCGGCCCGGCCGTGCCAGTGCTCCAGGTAGAGCTGCTCGTACGGCGTCGGCTCCCGGCGTTCGTCACCGGGGAAGACACCGGCCCGGGCCAGTTCCGAGTAGAGCTCGTCGGGTCCGGAGAACTCCCGTGCCCGTACTCCGGCCAATGGCACCCCCGCCACGTCGGCGGCGACAGCGGTCCGGTGCAGCGGCAGATGCGGCGCTGAGGTGAGCGCCCGGGCCGCGTACTCCCGGACGAGCCGGTCCCGGCGGGCCGGATCCGGTTCCCACGTGCGCAGCGCGGCCAGCGACCGGACCGTGCCCCTCGGCACACCGTCCACAGCGGGCACATCGACCTCCGCGGCGAGCGCGGCGACCTCGCGGGCGGCGGTCTCACCGAGCACCTCGGCCAGAACGGGGTCCACCCCGGCCACCGGCGCGACGGGACCGGTCACCGAGGACGGGGCGAGGCGGTCAGCCAGCTTCCGCTCGTACTCGGCGCCCCGCCGCCACAGCTCGCGCCGCGCGCCCGGCGTCTCGAGCAGGGGACGCTGGGCGAACGGGCGGCCCCGTGACGCCCGCCGCCCGGCGGTGGCCAGGTCGGGCGTCAACGGCTCGTCCGCGGCTGTCGCGCCCAGATAGGGGCCGGCCGGATCAGCGATGGCCGGCGCCGGCGGTGCGGCCAGGTGACGGCGCCAGACGCCGGTCGGCGGCAGCGCGGGCCGCGGCCGTCCGTCGGCGCCGGGCGCGCTGTCGCGGGTGACGAAGGCGGTGCCGTCGGCCACGGTCCAGACCAGGCCGTCGGGCGCGAGAACCGGGACGCCGGGCAGCATGCCCGCGAGCCGTGCGGCGTAGCCGCCGGGAGCGCCGGTGTCGGAGGCGATCAGTGTGACCGGTTGACCGGTCCAGCCCGGATCGTCGCGCAGATGCTGGGCCAGTTCCTCGGCGGACCACGTCCGGCCCTGGTGCACGATGCCGTCGGCGGTCCCGAGCGCGACCAGCGTGTAGTGGCCGGCCGGCCCGGTGAAGCCACTCATCGCAGCGGTTTCGCCGGGGTCGAGGAGAGTACGCGTCACGTTCGCGGGCGCGGGCTTCGGCACCGACGCGGTGGGCCTGTCCGAGGCGCTGAGGCCCAGATGGGAGAGGGCGCGATAGAGCTCGGCGGGCGACGCCGCGGCGACCGCCGAGAGCGTCGGCAGGGCCACGCCGGCCAGTTCCGCGCCGCGCGCGATCTCGTACGCCGAATGGTCCTCGCCGACCAGCATCCAGGCGCTCGCCGCGGCCAGGAAGTCCCGCTCGGTGACCCCGGGGACGTTGAGCCAGCGGAAGATCGTCATCAGGCGGGCCGCGGTCATCGACGGCCCGGCCACGATCGGGATGCCGGCCTCGTCGCGCACGTGCCGGACCCAGTCGCTGCCCGGCGCGAACGACATCCGCGCGCGCCCGCTCACCCACGGCAGCGGAAGCTCCGGTCCGTGCTCGCCGGGGCCGAGCCAGCTGAGCCAGGGCTGTTCGTGCGTCACCGGGCGCCGCACGGACCGCAGAACGCCGGTGACCCGTGATGGTTCGCCGGCCGACCACTCGAGCGTCACGGTGACCGTGTCGGGCCGGTCGAGCAGCGCCGTCACGTCCGGCGTGCCGTCCGGCCCGGCCGGCAGGGTGGCCGGGTCCACGGTCTCGGTCTCGACGGTGTGCGCGGTGAAGGGGCCTGCCGCCGGGGAGGAGAGGAAGGCCGTCTCGTACGCCCCCAGGGCCGCGCCGAAGAGCCGCAACCGCCGGGGCGTGAACGCGGCCGGGCCGCGCTTCTTGGTGTCCTCGGAGTTCTTCAGGCGGCGGATGCTCAGCTGCTCCTCGACCGCGGTCCGCCAGCCGGGCGCCCGGCCCAGCAGGTTGCCCCGGGTCAGCGGGTCGTCCTCGGACTCGGCACCGAGCGCCGTGTGCACCGCGGCCCGGGTCGGGCTGTCCAGGAACTCGCGGTAGGAGCGCAGCTCGCCGGCGTTCAGCCCGAGGCGCTCGGCGCGGTCCCAGTCACCGGCCCGCACGATGTCGAGCACCACGTCGCGCAGGGTCGCGCCGCGCTGGGAGGCCGCCTTGTTGGCGTACCCGCCGTTGTAGACGGCGGTCATCAGCTCGCGCAGGTTGCCGTCGCGCAGCAGCCGGTCGAGGTCGTCGGGGCCGGTCGCCGTGCCGGCCTGGCCGGCGCTGCCCCGCTTGTCCTGCAGGAACGACCGGTCAGCGTCGGCCACCGACGCGGCGAGGACCTCGCGCAGGCGGGCCGCGGTGCGGACGGCGGCCTCGCGGACCTCCGGCTTCCGGTAGAGCTCGGCGCCGAGCCGCTGCTCGTAGGCGGCCGCGTCGGCGATGCCGCTGGCCTCACCGGCGAAGTGCACCGCGCGCCGCCGCACGGACCGTCGCCGCATCGCGGCGATCTCCCGCGTCTGCCGGGCGTGCGCCTCCCACCAGGCGGTCTCGGCCTCGCGCAGTTGCTCGGCCGTGGCGTCCGGCCGGAACGCCGTGGCGCTCCATCGCCGGCCCTGCTCGGCGAGGGCCAGCGCCGACGCACGCAGCGACGCGGGCAGGGCGACGCCCGTTCGCGCGTGCGCCTCGGCGTCGTCCATCCGGATCACGGCGGCGTCATCGACAGGAAGCTCGACGCCGGCGGCCGGCCAGGCCTCGCCGTCGCGTTCGGTGCGGGAGCGGGCGATCACCCGGAACTCGACGCGGTAGGAGAGGGCGCGGGTCACGTCGTCGTCACCGTCGGGCGCCGGCGCGGCCGCCGGCAGATGCTCCACCGGGTCGATCTCGTCGCGCAGGACGGCGTTAGCGCGGCGCATCCGGGCCGGATCCGTGCCGTACAGCGGGTTCTCGAACGTGCTGCGGTCGCTGACCGCGCCGAAGTCGGGCCGGGCGCTCGGGTCCTGTACGTCGACACCGACGTCGGCCTGGCGGACGTCGGTTGCGCCGGCCGGGTGCTGGACTCCGCCCGCGATCATCGGCACCGTCGTGCGCAACCCGAAGCGGTTCCCGGCGCTCAGCTCGGCGGTGCGGCCCCGGGCCCGCTCCACACCCCCGCCCAGCTCGACGCCGCAGTCCGCGCTCGCGAACCGGGGCTGGGCCACCAGGCGGGCGTCCACCACTACGTTGCGGTCGAGCCGGGCCGGCACGGGCAACCGGAACTCGCCGTCGAGCATCATCGGCAGGCCGGCCTTGACCGTGGAGGTGGTCAGGCCGTCGCGGATCTCGGTGCGGGTGTTCGCATCGACCTTCGCTCCGGAGGCGGTCAGCGCGTTCTCCACGGCCCGGTGCAGCTCGGCCAGGTCGGTGAACAGGTGCTCGACGGCGAAGCCACCCGGCTCGGGCAGCCGGTCCGAGCCAGGAGACGTGCGCCACTTCGTCCGGCCGTTGTCGTCGAGCGCCCCAAGCGGCAGGCGGCGCTGTTTCCCGGCCCGGCCCACCTCACCGGCCGGGCGGCTGTCGACGGCGTGCCGGTACACGTCGACCGGGTGGGTCACCTGCAGCGTGATACCGGTTCCGGGCAAGCCGTGCCCGGTGACCGTCACGTCCACGTCGAGGTCGCCGTGGTAGACGGCGACCGGGCCGCGGACGGTCAGCGACTGCTCCTGGGTACGGGCCAGTGACTCGGCCTCGCGGATCGCCGTCGTGGCGAGCGCGGCCGAACCGGTGAGGCCGCCTCCGCCCGAAAGGGTCTTCGGGCCGTGCCCGGAGGTCTGCCCCATCTGGGCGGCCGAGGGATCGTCGGTGGCGATGCCCTGGCCCTGCACCGTGGCCGAGACGGCGGCGAGGGTGCTCCCGTGCACGTCGGCCAGCGTCGCCGTGACCCGGGCCCGGTCCACGACGGACAGCTCGTCCACGTGCTCGATGCCGGTGAACCGGGGTTCCTCGGCGAACCGGGCCCCAAGCGTCACGTGGTAGGTGTGCCCCCGCCACCGGCCCTCCAGGCGCAGCGGCAGGGTCCGGCCGCCGTTGAGGGCCCCGGCGGCGTGATGGTGCGCCGAGGCGAGGAAGTGCTTGAGCGCGCGTACGTTGTCGTGCGGCTGCTCCAAGGCGGTGTGTGGCAGCAGCGCGGCGGCGATCTCCTCGCCGTTCGCGCCGGCCCGTTCGGCGATCAACCGGCGTAGGTCGCCGACGCGGTCGCTGAGGTCGACCGTCGTGGTGATGCCGCCGATGCCGAGCGAGGGGGTGGCGCCCGGGCCGAGGCCGGGCGCGGGCAGGTTCTCGAGCGGCCGGGGCGGCTCGGCGACGGCCGGGGACTGCTCCTCCCGTGCTGCCCAGGCGGCCCGCGTCTCAGCGAGCTGCTGATCGTGCTTCTCGGTGAGACGCTGCCGCTGCCGCGCCTGGTCGCCGAGCAGCCGGGTCATCTCTCGTTCGTGACGGCTCGTCAGCGCGGCCGCCTGCGCGCGGCGGCGGGCGGCTCGGCCGCGCAGGCCGCCGGCGAGGAAGTCCCACGTCCCGGCCAGGTCGAGATTCTTGCGCTGCCGGCGTTGGGTCTCGGCCAAGCGCTGCTGTTCGCCGGAGTGACGCTGCTCCAGCCGCTGTACGCGCTCGGCGTGCTCCTGCCGGATCGCCTCCTCGGCGGCACCGGCGCTGTGCGTGCGGTCGGCCTCGCGCATCCGGTGGACCTGATCCTCGGTCAGCCACATCAGCACGGCGCCCGGCATCGACAGGCTCCGGCCGGCCCGGCGCACCCGGGGTCTTCTCAGCCCGAGCAGGTCGAAGTTGCTTGCCTGCCGGGCCTCGGCGACGATCTCGGCCTCGACGTCGACGCGGACCAGAACCTTCTTCTCGGGCCGGCCACGCAGCCGCAGCTTCGCCAGGCCGCTGAGCGCGGTGTCGCGGAGCCGTCCCCGCATGCGCTGCCAGGGCGTCAGGGTCACCTGGACGCGGGCGCCGCCGGCGCTGGTGTGCCCGCCCTGGTCGGCCGGCGGGCCCGCCGCGGCGACGAAGCCGGTGATGTTGAAGCCGACCTCGCCGGTACGGCCGCGCCGCATCCGCGTGAAGGTTCCGCCGGTCGTGCCCCTTCGGGCCTGTTCGTATTCGGTGGCCGGCAGGACCCGCGGGTTGGTGGGCCGCAGCCGAACCTTGACGTCGGCGTGCGTGTCGGCCAGCCGGCGGTGGTAGGGCAGGTTGCTCAGCGCCTGGGGCCGGCTGAACAGGTCGGGCCGTCCGGTCAGCCGCTCCGGCGAGTACGCCTCGCCGATGGTCGTGGCGGCCTCGGTCGGCGCGTCGAGGAACGGGTCGTCGGCGGCCCGGGCGATCGTCCGGCGGACCTCCTCCTGAAGGTGCTCGAGGCCGAGGAAGTCCTCGACCCGGGCACCGTCGAGGTCGTGCGAGTAGCCGCCGGTCAGCTGGCTCAGCGGGGCCGGGTGGTCGAGCCACCGGCCGTCCTTGGGGACGGGCACGGGTGCGGGCCGGGGTGTTTCGGTGGTCACGCGGTGCTCGGGTACGAGCAGGCGCATGGTCAGCTTCTGCTCGGTCTCCTTGGTCCCGCCGGTCACGAGGTCGGCGGCCTGCCGTCCCGGCCGGCTGAAGCTGAGCCGGCGGGCGTTGGCGTTGGGGCGGACCGACGACCGCGTCCGGGAGGAGACCACGAGGGTGGCGCCGAACTCCCGCAGCGGGACGTCGCCGATCTTCCCCTCGGGCGTCAGCTCCGGGCCGTGCCGGCTGTCCACGGCCAGGCGCTGCTCCACCCCGCTGTCGCTGCCCTTCGAGCTGCCGAGCGTGCCGCGTGGGCCGAACATGAGGGCACCGCCGGACTGACCGACGGGCCCCAGCACGATCCCCTCCAGGGAGATGTCGTTGGCCCGGCCGCGGTCCCGCCCGTCGAAGGCGTCCTCGGCCACCTTCAGTTTGGTCTCGGCCTCGATGGCCCCGCGGTCGACGAGATCGCCGTCGGTGACGTCGGTCAGCTTCCCGCCGATGGTGACCACGGTGGTGTAGTCGTGCAGCTTACCTCGCTTGACCAGGGGGATTTCGAGCCCGGGCCCGATGATCCGGTCGAGCAGGTAGCGCAGGTGCCGGTTGGACAGCTTGGCCCGCGCGGTCGCGTCGCGGCTGAGGATCGCCTGGACGCCGGCGCTGAGGCCGTCGGCCAGGGCCGGATCGCCGAACTGCCGCAGGAAGGCGTTGCGGTCGACCCGCAGGGTGCGGCGGCCCGGCACGTCGGCCATCGCCTTGAGCAGGGCGTCATAGACCTTGTCGCCACCACTGAGGTCGTTGACGTACGAGCTGCCGAGCGAGACACCCTGCTCGATGCCCTCGGGCGCGAAGTGGGTGCGCTGGTCGCCGCTGCGGCCCTTCCACTTGCTCGTCTCCGGGCGGGCGTCCGTGCCGCGTGCCCAGTCCTGCGTCGTCCACTGCAGCGTCGTGAAACGGCCGCCCAGGAAGGACTTCTCCGGCTTGCCGACCAGGCGCACCTGGACTTCGTAGACGGTCTGATAGCGCACCGCCTTCCCGGTGGCGGTCAGCCGGCGGCGGGCGCTGGTCCGCTCGCCCATCTCCTGCGTGTGCGGGGTGCGCTGGGTGGTGCCGAGCCGGCCGGCGACCATGAACGAGATCGGGGCGGCGTCGGCCCCGCCGCCGGCAATCAGGAACCCGGACCAGTTGCGCTCGGCCGTCGTGCCGGCCTGACGGATACCGTCCCGCCGCGACGAGTCGGTGATCGTGACGTCGTCGATCTCCTCCACGACCGCGACCTGGCGGGCCACGGTGCGGTACTGCACGGCCCGGCCCCGGCCCGGGAAGAACCGGCGCCAGCCCTTGCCGGCCGCCGGGAGCAGCGCGTCGGAGGTCACCCAGCCCTTGTGCGGGTCGGAGGTGTCGAAGGCGATCGACCGGCCGAGGTTCTCGGCGATGGTGGCGTCGCTGAGGAACCGGCGCAGCGTTGCCCGCCCAGGGGCCCCGACGCTGGTCAGATGACCCATTCCCTCGGCGTCCAGCATCTCCTTGACCTGGTCGAAGTAGGACGCCTCGCCGCTGCTGAACGCGGCCTCGACCGCGAACCGCTTCGGCGGCTCCTTCTTCAGGTCGTGCTGGTCGTCCTCGTCCCGCACCGGCGGCGGGTCCTGCAGGGTCGTCGGGACGGTCAGGGTTACCCGGCCCTCGGCGCGGGCCGTCGCGTCGGCGGGAGCGCCGGGCACCCGGCCGACGATCGGCCGGCCGCCGGTGTCGCGGAGCTGAGCGCTGAACCGCACCGGAACGGACACACCTGTCTGACCGGTGATCTCTACATCGGTGACGGTCTTGAGGTTCGTGCGGTAGCCGGTGGCACGGCTCTTCTGCGGGGCGGTCGGCATCGACAGCCCGGCGCCGAAGACCGCCGGAGGCACGGCCCAGATGGTCGTGCGCGGCTCCACGTGGTGGTCCTGGGTGGCCCGCCACCGGCCGCCGTACCCGCCGCGGGTCTCCATGCTGAGCGTGTGGTCGTCGTCGGCCACCTCGGAGCGCAGGCCCTCCAGGTCGAGCTCGGCGGTGACGACCAGCTCGGCCGGCTGGCCGGCCACCGTGACCGGATAGGTCCGCCCGGTGCCGACAAGGTCGCGGAGCCGGTGCTCCACGTCGTCCTGGACCTCGGCCAGCGAGCTCTCGTCGATGCCGGGCGCCAGGTCGCGCAGCGCGGCGGCCAGGTCGGCGTCGCGGACCGCGCCGACCTGCCGGGCCGCGCCCAGAGCCAGGTTGCCGCTGAGATAGGAGGGGAGGGCGGCGAAAATCCGCTCCTCCGGGTCGCCGGGTGCCCGCGCGTCGGTGGTGACGCCGTCCGGGTCGGTGAGGGTGATTGCCGGGACGAGCGGATCGTCCGCGGGCGGGGCCTGCGGCCGGACGACCGGGGTTCGCCCGGCCGGCTGGGCCTCGGTGACCGCGACGCCGACGGCCTCGGCCTGGTCGGCGGACAGGGCGTACGGGCCGTCGGTGGTGACGGCTAGGCCGATCGTGTCGTCCGGCGAGGCGAGGGCGACCGGAGCGTGGTCGTCGGCGGAGGGGCCGACAACATCCACGCCGCGTGTGGCTGCGGCGCCGCGGGCGGCGGCCCGGCTGCTCTGCAAGTAGGCGCGGGCCAGGACGTCGGGGGAACCGTCCTGGGCGACCGCCCGGCGGGCTTCCTCGTGTTCTCCGGCCGCCTCGGCCAGCTCGTTCAACGCGGCGTCGATCTCGGTGGTCGCGTCCTGCCGCCGGAGGCGGGCGGTCCGGGCGGCGGTCCGGGCGGCCTGCGCGTCGATGGCGGCGGCCACGCTCGTGAGGTCGACGTCGCCGGCCGTGACGACCGGCGGCAGGTCGGTCACCGTCACCTCGGCCGGCGCCTCCGGCGTGACCTCGAACCGCCGGTAGCCGCCCGGGGCGACCACATGCCCGTGCGCCGTGGCCCAGGCGACACCGGCGGGCGCTAGCACGGCGGTGCCCGGCAGTTCGCGGGCGAGCGCGGCGGCGAAACCGTTCTCCGGGTCGGCGCCGGTGTCGCAGGCGGCCAGGACGATCGGGCGTCCGCCCCAGCGTTCGTCCTGGATGACGAGCCCGGCCAGTTCGGCTGGGCTGATCCGCCGATCGCCGGCGAGGAGCGCTTGCGAGTCGCCGTGCGCGGCCACGTGGTAACGGCCGGAACGGTTCAGGTGGGGCACGAACCAGGAGGTCAGGCCGTCGTCGGGCGCGAGGAAGGAGAGTCCGCCGTCGATGCGGGCGGTCCCGGTGCTCGATTCCGAGGCCGCCGCCGCGCGGAGAAGGGCCTCGATCCGGACCTGGTGCTTGTGCGCCGTCTCGCCGAGGTCGCGTGCGGCCGCATGAGCCGTGTCCGCCGCGGGCTTGAGCCGGTCGGCCTCCGCTCGCAGGTTCAGCCAGGCCGCGGTTCTCTCGGCCGAGACCTCCGCGGAGAGACCCGTCAGTTGGCGGTCGGCCTCGCCGGCGACCCGGTGGGCGGACAGGGCTTCGGCGGCGGCGAACCCGAGGTCCCGTTCCCGCGTCTCCCGATCCGGGTCGATGCGGGCGGCCTCGGCGGTCTCCAGCGCCCGCTGACCGGTGCCCTCGGCCGAGCGCAGGTGCTTGAGATGGCCCACCACCGTGTCCCAGGACGGCCAGGGATACTTGACAACGGCCCTTTCGGCGTCGAGGTGCGCCTGCATGTCCGCGCGGTGCGACCGCGCCGTTTCGATCGCCCGGCGCGCCGGGCCGGTCACCTCCGCCGGGAGCCCGGCACCAGGCCCGTTCAGCCAGCGCTCGGTGGTCGCGAGGCGGCTTTCGAGGTTCAGGGCCCGGGTCCGGGCAATCCACTCGCGAGCTTCGATGTCTCCGCGAGTGGATCCCGGCTCGAAGCCAGGATGCAGCAGACCCCAGAGATCGGTGTCCGTCGTCCACTTCGTGCGGATCGACTCAGCCCCGGCGGCGTGCGCCCGGACCGTCTCGGCCAGGGCGGCGACGTCCACAACACCGAGTGGCGTGCCCGAGGGGAGCACGCTCGACATGGGGGTGACGTTCACCCGAACGGGTTTCTCGGGGGCGGCGACGAACTCCAGGAACCGGTCCGCGGACGACGGAAAGCCGCGAGGCCCGTACAGCCCGTACGAACCCTGCTCGTGCTTTCCGATGACAACGAGTGCGCCGTCGAACATGGACCAGGACAGGGTGTTGGGTGCGACGACCCGGATGCCGGGCAACTGGCGGGCGAGGTTCGCGGCGAATCCGTCGACGGTGTCCTTCGCGGTCGAGCAGCCGGTGAGCACGATGGGACGGCCGTCCCATCGCTCATCGGCCCGGATGATGTCGGCCAGCTCGGCCGCCGAGAGCGCGGGTGCGTCGTCGGGTTTGAGCTCGTAGGGCTGGCCGTGGCTATGGACGTAGTAGCGGTCGGGGTGGGCGGGAAGCTTGCTGAGCGCGTTCAGCAGGCTCTCCGCGCGATGGAACGAGATGCCGCTCGGCACGATCTTCGGAACCGCTCGGTTTGCTGGCGCCTGCTCCGGCGCGGGGGCCGACATGGCACTGCCGGAGAAGATCCGGAGCCGGTCCGCGACGCGCAAAGCCTCGTCCTGGACCGACCCGGCCGGTCCGGCCGTGAGTGACTGCGGCATGTGCTCGCCGTCCTGGACGCGGAACCACACCGCGGCGGGGTTGTGGCCGGCGATCAGCTCGCTCAGCCCGGCGCCGACGGCCAGCGCCCGCATCGACCGCAGCCGGCGCTCGAAGGGGTGCCACACGGCGTCGAGGTCGGCGAGACGCGCGGTGATGCCGTCGAAGGCGGCTTGAGCACCGGGCAACCGCCGGTCGGCCTCGGCGGCCAGACGGACCACCTGCCGGGCTGCCTGGAGTGTGTCCGGAAGCCGGCCCTGGGCCCGGATCAGAGCCCGCAGCGCGGCGTCGTCCTGGCGCACCGTGCTGTCGCCACGCAGGATCAGGCCGGCCACCGCGGTCTGGCGCTCCGCGCTGTCCCGCCGCGGCGCCTGGTCCCGGAGGCTCTGCCGCACCCGCTGCCGGTCGTCGCGGGTCGCCTGCGTGTCCGCCAGCCAGTCCTCGAGATCCTCCCGGAGCCGGCCGGGCCGGTTCCGGCCACGGTCCGCCCCGCCGAGCGCCCGGGCGGCGGCGATCGCGGCTTCCCGGTACGTCATGACGGTCGGCAGATCAGCGAGGTCGTCGAGCTCCCGGCGCAGCATCGGCGCCATGCGGTCGAACTGGCTCACGGCCTCCCGCAGAAGCTGCTCGAACCGCGCGGCCTGCTCCTGCGGCATACGGGCCCGCAGGTCGGGCAGCGCGAACTCGATCGCGTGCAGGTTGCCGATCGCGAAGTCCCGGCGACGCGACGTGCTCACCAGCGACGTTGTCAGCCGGGTGCTGAGTTCGAGCAGGTCGGCGTGCCGCTCTTGGAACTCCGCGACGTCCGGCGGCGCCACCGCGCGCAGCTCGTCCAGCGCCGCGCGGACGGCCGGCTCGGCGGCGGCGATCCGGGCATCGGACTCCTGACCCGCCCGGCCCAGAGTCTGTGCCAGCCGGGTGGGATCGACGGTGCCGAGCGGTGCGTCGCCCTGGACGACCGGGGTGAGCCTGGTCGTGGTCACCCCGCGCCCGGATCGGCCGGCGCGGAAGGAGCGGAACGGCAGACCGACCGGCCCGACGGTCCCGCCGTCCGCGTCGAGCGAGACGACAGTGCCGTCGGCGATCAGGCGGACGGTGCCGGTCGGCGCGATCACGGTCGTACCCGGCAGATGCCCGGCCAGCATCTCGGCGAACGACGGCGAATAGGCCGCGGCGAACGGGATCGGCAGGACGACCGTCCGGCCCTGCCACCGCTGATCGGCCCGGATCATCGCAGCGACCTGGCGGGGGCCGAGATCGTGCTCACCGGCCCGCAGTGAGACCAGGCCGCTGCCGGCGAAGACGTGGAACCGGTCACCCCGGTCCGGCAACCGCAGGGCGGTTTCGTGGCCGGGGTCGTCCGCCGGAAGGAACGAGAGACCGGAAGGCACCGATTCCACGGCGACCGGCTCCAGGTCCGCCGGTGGGGGAACGGGCCTGCTCTGGCGGCCGCCCAACGCCTCGCTGCCACCGGCCTTGAGGTACGCCGCGGCGAGCCGGCGGAGTCCGTCCGCGAAGGGCTCGTCCGGCGGCGTGGCGGGCGAGTCGAGCTCGGGCAGGTCCCGGGCGAGGCTCGCCAGGTCGATGACGCCGAGCGGCTCGGCCCGCATCAGCACGGGCGGCAGGTCGACGTGTACGACGTCGTCTACGGCGTCGAGCGTGAATTCGCGGAAACCCTCCTCACCGTCGGTGACGATGTGGCCGGCGGACGTGGACCAAGCTGTGCCGCTGGGTGCCACGACGCGGGTGCCGGGGAGCAACCGGGCGAGTTGGGCGGCGAACCCCTGCTCGGTGTCGGCGCCGGTGTCGCAGGCGGCCAGAACGACCGCCTGACCCGTCCAGCGCTCGTCCAACCGCAGGATGGCGGCGAGTTCGGCCGGGGTGATCCGGCGGTCGCCGGTCAGGAGGGCGCTCGAGTCGCCGTGGGCGGTCACATGGAACCGGTCGGGATGGCCCAGCCGCGGGACGAACCAGGCGGACATCCCGTCCTCCGGCGTCAGGAAGGAGATTCCGCTCTCGACCCGCGCCGGGGCCGGCGCCGACGCGACGATGATGCGGTCGAGCGTCTCAGAGAGGTCGGTGAGTTCGGCTTCGAACGAGAGCCCGGTCGCCTCCGGGGCGCCTTTGCGGAATGAGGGCGGGATCTTCAGATTCCGGCCCCTGTAGCCGAGGAAATGCTGGCGATTCGAATACGGCACGTAGCCGTCCAGCGCCGTTTCACGGAACATGCTTATCTGGTCGTAGTGGTCGGCCGTCTCGTCCTTGAGCCGGTCGGCCTCGGCGACAAGACGGTCCCGGGTGCGGACACCGGCCGGACCGGTCGCCTCGGCCAGTTCGGCCAGCCGGCGTTCGATCCGGTAGGCCAGGTTCCAGGCCATCCACGAGTGGACGCCGGCGCGTCCCATGCTCTGCTGCTGCGGGTGTCCTTCCCTCCGGGACACGGCGTCCTCGGCGTCGGCGAGTGCCTGATCGCTCATGGCGCTGACGTCGCTCAGCCGGCGAAACTCGGCTTCGATCTCCCCGGGCGTGGTCCATCGAAAGGCGGAGGCCGCCTCCTCCGCGCGTATGTGCTCCGCCAGCAGGGGGAGGCGGGAACGGCCGGCTTCGACGGCCGCCCGGACGGTCACGGCCACTACGGAGAGTTTCGCCGCGTGATCCCGCACGTCCGCCGCGTGGCTCCGGACACGTGGCTCGTCGGGCCGTTCCGTCAGCGCCGACCGGCTCAGCCGCATCATGGCCGCCATCTGGCCCGGAACGCGTTCGAGCCACACGCTCACCTCGTCGAACGTATCGGTGAACACCTGGAGACCCCGCCGTGCTTGCTCGCCGCGGGTCTTGCGGGCGGTTTCGCCACCCGGGTCGCCGGAAACGTCGTCGAACTGATTCCTGCCGTCCTGCAATTGCTTGACTTTTGCCTGGGCCACGCCATGTTCCTTGCGAAGATGCGAGGCCCAGCCGGCCACGTCGACGGTGCCCAGCGGCGACGTGACGGTGAGCAGGGCCGGCAGCGGCGTCACGACGACGCGGTCGGTGCGATCCGGATCGGTGACGAAGCGCTGGAACCGATCCTCGGTGACCGACCCCCGTCGGGGCACCAGTTCGTCGTACGGGCCTCGCTCGGCGTGCGGAAACACGAGCGCTGAGCCGTCACCCATGATCCAGGCGAGGGTGGTCGGTGCGATGATCTCGGTGCCGGGCAGTCGCCGGGCCAGATTCGCGGCGAAGCCGTTGACCGGGTCCGCCGCCGTATGGCACGAGATCAACAGGACCGGCCGGCCACCCCACCGGTCGTCGGCCCGGATGATGTCGGCCAGCTGGTCCGGTGTGAGCTCCCCGCCCGCGTCCGGGTGCATCACATGGGTCTTGCCATGGCCGGCGACGTGGAAGCGGTCAGGCTGATACCAGCGCCGAGCCACCTCGCCGAGGTAGGACTCGGCTTCGAAGAAGCTGATGCCTCCAGGGATTTTGACGGGTTCCGCCGACCGGCCGGCTCCCACGCCGTCCCCCGCGGCAGTGATGCCGGCCGAGCGTCCGCCCGTGATCTCGGCGACGCGCCGGACCAGTTCGTCGACCTCTCGACGGAACGCTCCGGCCTGCCGGTGATGCTCGGCCGCGACGGCGTGGGCCTGTTCCGCCTCGGCCCGGAGCCGGGCCGTCCGAGGTTGGGTGACCACCACCTCGGCGAGCCGGTTCAGCCGCCGGTCGGCCGCCTCGGCCACGATCCCGGCGTGCACCACCTCGGCCAGGGCCGACGCGACGGCCCGCTGCTGCTCCTCGCCGCCCGGGCGGGTCCCGGCGTTCTCGGCGGCGGCGAGCGAGTCCACGCTCAGGGCGCCCGCCTCGCGCAGGTGGCGACGATGCTTGTCGGCCCCGTCCTTGGTCACCGAGAAGACGTCGGCGTCGTGCTCCTCGGCGAATATGTGCTCCCGCATGACCGGGAACTGCGACTCCACCGCCTGGATCGCCTGCCGGATCGGCTCCCGCAGGCGCGCGTAGGCCGCGACTGCGGCCTGGACCCGCTCCGCGAGCTCCCCCATCACGGGGTCGCCGGGCCGGGCGCTCGCACCGTGCCGGGCGTCTTCAACCATGGTGTTCATCTGATCGTCGGTACGTGTCAGCCAGCCGTCGAGGCTCTCGTTCGCCTCGACGAGCTCATCGCCCCGGGGTTCGGCGGCCAGCGCGCGGGGAAGCGCGGCGTTGTCGCCGTCGACGAGCATGCCTCCGTCGGGCCACGTCGCGACGAGCGCCCGAACCCGCTCGGCTTCCCGTCGCGCCTCCTCGACCAGCGCCGCTGTGTCAACGGCGGCGATCGGCCGGCCGACGGAATGCACGACCGGCATCGGCTGGACGATGACCCGGCGGGGATCCTCCGGGTCGGCCGTGAACTGCCGGAACCGGTGCTCCCCGGCCGGCGAGGGCTGGGGTCGGGGCACGCCGTACTGACCTGCCTCACCGGGCGGCAGGGACAGTGCCGACCCGTCCCGGGTCATCCAGGCGACGGTGCTGGGGGCGAGGATCGGGGTGCCGGGCAGCAGCCGGGCCAGCTCGGCCGCGAACCCGGTGGCCGGGTCCTCGCCGGTGTAGCAGCTCAACAGGACGATCGGCCGCGCGCCCCATCGCTCGTCGGCCCGCACGATGCCGGCCAGGTCGGCCGGGGCCAGGCGCGGACCGCCGGCTGGGACGAGCGCGTTCGACGTCCCGTGCGCACCCACGTAGTAGTGATCGGAATGGCCCCACCGCGGTGCGATACCGCCCAGAAGGGAGCCGTCGGCGAAGAAGGAGATGCCGCCGGGGATACGGGCGGGCACGGCGGTCGCGGTCCCCGTGCTCTCGGCCGGGCCGGCCGCGTCGTTCCGCAGCTCGTCGACGGCCCGGCTGCTCACCCGGTCGGCGGCGAGCCGCACCTCGGTGATCCCCGGTTTCGCGAGCTGCCTCGCGATCCGCAACGTTGCGGCGACGCCGGTGGTGACACCGGCCCATCTCGTCCGGGCGCTGGTCAGCAAGGCCGAAGCGGTGGCCGTCGCCTCGGCCGCGACCGGGCGCCACCGATCGGCCGACGCGACGAGGCCGGTCGCCCGCCGGAGGTCGTCCGTGCGCAGCCCACGGGTCAGCTCGTCGAGGCGGCGCCCGGCCGATCGGGCCATGTACGAGCTCTGGTGAGCCGTGATGTAGACGGTGGCCAGACGGCGGTCCCGGTCGTCGCCCGCGGGCAGGCGCCTCGCGGCCGTGGCCTCCTCGGCGGCGTTCCGCCCGGCCCGGCCCGCCTGGCGCAGGTGGCCCAGGTGCCTCTCGATCCGGTCGGGGTCGATGGCGGGCAGGCCGTCCGCGGCGCGCCTCAGGGCCTGGCGGTACGACTCGATCGAGGTGATCTGCGAGCGCACCGCCCCGGCCACCCGCTCGTGGTGCTCCCGCGCGTCGGCCGCGTCCCGGGTCAGGAGCTCGACCTGCGCATCGAGCCGTTCCACGGCCGCGTGATCGGGCTCGTCGCGCAGCAGCTCGGCGATGGTGACGAGGCCGTCGACATCCTGGCCGGCCTTCGCGGCCCGGTCGCTCAGCGTCCGCAGGCCGTCCTCGAGCCTGGCGGCGTCTGAGGCCGCCGCGTCGGCGCGCCTGTGCAGGACCGCCCGGTTCGCGTCCGGTCGTTCCCTGAGAAGCGAGAGCAGGCGGTCGGCCCGTGATTCGGCGTCCGCGACCGCGACGGCGATCTCGTCCGTGTGCAGCGCGATGGTCGCTACGAGGCCGCGCAGGTCGATGTCGCCCAGCGGCGCGCTCGCGCGCACGACCGGCGGCAGCGGGGTCACGATGACCCGGCCGGGATCGCCCGGCGCGGCCTCGAGGCGCAGGAAGCGACTGTCGACCGGCGGCGCCGTACCGATGGTCGCCAGTCCGTACGGCAACGGGCTGTGGTCGGGCGTGACCACCAGATCGCCGTGGAGCGTGGCCCATGCGACCCCGGTGGGCGCGATGACGGCGGTGCCCGGCAGCATGCGGGCGAGCTCGGCGGCGAACCCCCGCCGGGTGTCGGTGCCGGTGTGGCAGGACGCGAGCATCACCGGGCGGCCGGCCCATCGCTCGTCGGCACGGATCAGGCCGGCCAGGTCGCCGGGGGAGAGCCACCCGTCCGGCGTCCGCATGCTCTCGCTGGTGCCGTGGCCCACCACGTAGTAGCGATCGGCGTGCTCCGCCTCCCGGGCGAAGGTGGCGAGGTTGTGGTCGTCCTCGGCGATGAAGGAGAGGCCGCCACGGACGCGACCGGAGCCGGGATCCTCGTCGTCCGACTCCGCGGCGTCGAGGTCGATCGGGCCGCTCGGCTGTTGTCCCAGCGGCTGCGGCGCCCCGGACGTGCCGTTCGGCCCGCGTACGGCCGCGGCTGCCCGGTCGGCCGCCTGGCTGCTGCGCAGGTAGGCGCGGGCGAGCACGTACGGGGAGTCGTCACCCGTGACGGACCGGCGGGCTTCCTCATGCTCGGCGGCCGCGGCGGCCAGCTCGGACAACGCGGCGTCGAGGCCGGCGGCCGGGCTCTGTCTGAAGTGGGCGGTACGAGCGGCGGTGCGGGCGGTCTGAGCGTCGATCGCGGCGGCCAGGGCGGCCGGGTCGATGTCGCCGGCGGTGAGGATCGGGGGCAGTTCGGCGACGGTCACCTCGGCCGGGTCGCCCGGTCTGGTGGTGAAGCGGCGGAAGCCGGTGGGTCCGGTCTGATCCTGGCCGACGACGATGTGGCCTTCGGCGGTGACCCAGGCGGTGCCGGCGGGTGCGAGCACGACGGTGCCCGGCAGTTCGCGGGCCAGGCCGGCGGCGAAGCCGTGGTCGGGGTCGGCGCCGGTCGAGCAGGCGGCCAGGAGCACGGGCTGGCCGGTCCAGCGGCCGTCGGAGCGGAGCCGCTCGGCCAGGCCGGCCGGGGACATCCGTTCGTCGCCGATCCGCAGCGCCGTCGTGTCGCCGTGGCTCACCACCGTGAAGTGATCGCTGCGGCGACGGTGCGAACGCAGCCTGGCGTCGAGATCGCTGCCGGGCGGCAGGAAGGAGAGCACCCCGTCGCCGGCCGGGTGCGCGGCAGCGGCCGGACCGGTGGCCAGGGACTGCGGGCCGGCCTCGTCGCGGAACCATTCGGCGCCGCGGTTGTGGTCGGCTATCCGGTCGGCCAGGCCGCTTGCGGCCACGATCGCCCGGGCCGCCCGCAGCTCGGCGTCCATCTCGAGCCACACCGGCTCCAGGTCGCCGAGGACCCCGTCCAGGTTGTCGAACGCCCGGCGGGCGGGCGGCGCGAGGCGGTCCGCCTCGACGATCAGCCGTGCGGCGGTGCGGGCCGGGCCGACCTGGCCCTCCATGTACTCCAGATAGGTCGAGAGCCGGTCCAGGGATCGCTGGACCGCGCGCAGATGTTCATCGGACCGCAGAAGCAACGCGGCGGCTCTGTCCGGGTCCCGGGTTCCGTCCGCGAAAGCGGTCCGGACGGCTTCGTGAGCGGCGAGGGCGGTCCGCGCGGCGGCCAGAGCCCCGTCGACGTGGCCCCGTCCGAAGTCGGCGAACTGCTGCTGCCGCTGCGCCTCCTGGGCCGTGTGGTCCGCTTCGCGGAAGACCTCCCGGAAAGTCTGTACGGCCACCACCCGATCGAGTCCGGTGGACTCGAGGCGCATCTCCCGCGCGATCCGGTTGAGTGCCTCCGCTGCCGCCCGGATGTGGCTCTCGAAGCGGGCCGCCGCGTCGGCCGGCAGCCGGTCGCGCACGTCGGGCAGCGCGAACTGGGCGGCGTGCAGGCTCGCGCGGACGTCGTCGCGGCTCCCGGCGACCTCGCGCAGATAGGGCAGGAGCGCCGAGCTGTCGTCCATCAGCGCGTCGTGCCGACCCCGGAACCCGTCCCGGTCCGGCACCGGCGAGGCGATCAGCCGGGTCACAGCGTCCCGGGCGTCCGTCTCGGCCGCTGCGATCCGGCCGGGCAGCGGCGCCTCGGCCTCCCGCAGAGCCGCTTCGAGCCGGGCCACGTCGATCCGGCCGAGCGCGGAGTCGGCCTGGATGAGCGGCGGCAGTTTGGTCACGCTGAACGGCTCGGAGCGTGAACCGCTCATCCGGACCTGCCGGAAGCTGGTGGGTCCGATGTGCCTTCCCTGCGGGTCACGGCCGATCGCCAATAGGTGACCGCCGGCCACCAGCCGGGCGGTGCCGTTCACGCCGATGACCCGTGTGCCGGGCAGGTATTGGCTGAGCGCCAGGATGAACGGCGCCGATCCGTTCGCGGAGTGCGAGGCGGCCACGATGACGGCGCGGCCCCGCCAGCGCGGGTCGGACCTGATCATGGTGGCCAGGTGATGGGCCGACAGCCGCTCGTGGCCGACCGCGAGGTTGTTGGACGCGCTCGTGGCGAAGACGAGGAAGCGATCGGCGCGATCCGGCATCTGCCGGGCGATCCCGTACCCGTCGTCGTCCTCGTCGAGAAATGAGAGTCCAGCCGGTACGTTCAGGCCGTCGTCGCTGCCGCTCGCCGCGGCCGGCGCGCTGTGGCGCTGCCCGAGCGCGGCCGGCCCGGCTTCGCTTCCCGGCGCGCCGGGGAGGTCGCCGAGGTTGCGGACGGCGGCGGCCGCACGGGCGGCCGCCTGGCTGCTGCTGAGGTAGGCGCGGGCGAGCACATGCGGGGAGTCGTCGGCGGCGACGGCCCGGCGCGCCTGCTCGTGGTCGTCGGCGGCGCCGGCCAGTTCGGCCAGGGTGGCGGTGAAGGGCTGCCGGCTCGTCGCGGCCAGCCGCCGTACGTGATCCTGGCGCGCGGCCGTTCGCGCCGCGTGCGTCTCGATCGCACGGGCCAGCGCCCCGGTGTCGACCGCTCCGGCCATCATGATCGGTGGGAGGTCGGTGACGGTGACCCCGGCCGGGTCGTGCGCCGCGGCCTCGAAGCGGCGATATCCGGTGGGCCCACTTGCGCCCTGTCCGACGACGAGGTGCCCGCCCGGGGTGACCCAGGAGGTGCCGGCCGGTGCCAGCACAGTGGTCCCGGGCAGCTCGCGAGCGAGGTCGGCGGCGAATCCGGAGCTGGTGCCGGCGCCGGTCGAGCAGGCGGCGAGCAGGACCGGACGCCCGTTCCAGTCGCCGTCGGCGCGGAGGCGCACGGCGAGCTCGGCCGGGGAGATCCGCTCGTCGCCGGCCCTGAGGGCGGTCTCGTCACCATGGCCGGCGACGGTGAACACGTCGGTGCGGCCGAGCTGGGGCCGCAGCCACGTGACCAGTTCGTCGCCGGCGGGCAGGAAGGAGAGACCGCTGCCGGCCGCCGCCGGCGTTGCCTCGGCCGGACCGGTGTCCAGCGACCGCGGGCCTCGTTCGTCGTGGTCCCGGAACCATTCCGCGTCGCGGTTGTGGCCGGCGATCTGGTCGGTCAGGCCGCCTTCGGCCGCGATCGCCCGGGCGGCTTCCAGATGACCGTTCATCTCCAGCCAGAGCGGGTGCACGCTCTGGGTCACCGGGGCGAAGCGGTCGAACGCCCGGTGGGCGGCAGGGGCGAGCCGGTCCGCCTCGGCCACCAGGCGCGCGGCCGTGCGAACGGGGACGGCGAGTGCCCGCATCTGTCCCGCGGCGTTCTGGAGCCCGTCGTACAGGCCGTCGGCCCGCCGCAGGTTGCCGTCGGCGTCGAGGAGCTGCTGGACGATCGCCGCGTCCCGCCCGCCGCCGTTCCTTGCCCCGGCGGTGGTGGCCAGGGCGATCCGTGCTGACCGGTGCGCCTCGATCGCGGCCCGGGCCGCCGCGAGGGAGGGGTCGATCCGCTCGCGCAGAGCCTGCCCGTCCAGGTGCGCGGCCTCCGCCTCACGCAGGGTGCTCTCGGCGTCGTTGAAGACCTCACGGAACGACTGGACGGCCACCACCTGGTCGAGTCCGTCGGAGGTCAGGCGGAGCTCGCGGGCGATCCGGTCGAAGGCGTCGGCGGCGGCGCGCAGATGTGTCTCGAATCGGTCCGCGGTGCCGGCCGGCAGCCGGTCCCGGACGTCGGGCAGCGCGAGCCCCGCTGCGTGCAGGAGGCTGATGGCCAGGTCGCGCTGCTCGGCCGTCTGGTTGAGATACGGGATCAGGCCGGCGCTGTCGTCCATCAGCTCGTCGTGCCGTGCGCGGAAGACCTCCCCGTCCGGGACGGGCGCGGCGATCAGCTGGGTGATGCCGTCGCGGGCGGCGTCCACGGCCGCGGCTTCCCGACCGGACACGGTGTTCTCCGCCTGCCGGAGGGTCGCCGTGAGGCCGGGTCCGTCGATCCGGCCGATCGGCGCACCGGCCTGCACGATCGGGGGAAGCGTGGTGAGGCTGATCGGTTCCCAGTACGACCCGGTCGCCCGGAACTGGAGGAACCGTGCCACCGAGCCGCCGTCTCGGCCGTGGGCGATCGCCAGCAGGTGGCCGGCGGTCGTGACGTGGATCGCGCCATCCACGCCGATGACGCGCACTCCGGACAGCCGCTCGGCGAGCGTCTCGGCGAAGGCGGACCAGCCATCGGCCGAGCGGGTGGCGGCCAGCACGACGGTACGGCGCTGCCAACGCTCGTCGTTGCTGATCAGCTCGGCGGTCTCGTCGGCCGTCAGCCGCCGCCCGCCGGCCGTCAGTCCGTCGAACGCGTCGCTGCTGAACACGACGTAGCGGTCCGGGGCGTCCGGCATCCGCCGCGCGGCCTCGTATCCCTCGTCGTCCTCGGCCAGAAGGGAGAGGCCGGACGGGACGCGGCGCGGATCGCTCTCGTCCGGCGGCGCGGGGCGACTCGGCCGGCTGGTCCGCTGGCCCAGGCTCGTGCCGTCGCCGGTGGCCACGTGGGCGGCGGCGACCAGGCGCAGTCGCTCCTCATCGCCGGCGTCGGCCGGCACGGTGACGATGTCGGCGACCGTGCCGGCCAGGCGGTCGAGGTCGATGGCGCCGATCGGCTCGGTACGCATGAGCACCGGCGGCAGATCGGTGATCGTGAGGGTGCCGTCGGGGTCGCCCTGGAACTGCCGGAAGCGCGCATCGCCGGTGGTGACGACGTGACCGGCCCGGGTGGACCAGGCCGTGCCGCTGGGCGCGATGATCTGCGTGCCGGGCATCCGGCGGGCGAGCTCGGCGGCGAAGCCGCTGTCCGGGTCGGCGCCGGTGTCGCACGCGGCGAGCACGACCGGGCGGGCGGCCCAGCGCTCGTCCCGGTCGATGATCTCGGCCAGCTCGGCCGGAGTGATCCGCCGGCCGTGCTGCACCAGCGCGTGCGCGTCGCCGTGCGCGGACACATGGAAGCGGTCCGGGTGGTCGAGCCGTGGCACGAACCAGTCGGACATGCCTTCGTCGGGTGCGAGGAAGGAGATCCCGCCCTCGACCCGCGCCGGTTCGGCGGCATCGGTCCGCGGCGCAGGCGGGGTCACGGCCAGCGCGAGCTGAGACGCGACGGTGTCCCAACGCGCGCCGACCGCCGCGCTCCACGCGAGTCGCAGGTCCAGATAGGCGGCGCCGAGGGCGTCGAGCCGGCCGTCGTCGGCGCCGTCGCGCACGGCCGCATCGACGGCCCGGACAGCCGATGCGTGCTGTTCGCTCGCCTCCTGCAGGGTGCGCAGCTGGGCCTCGACGGCGGCGCGCTCGCCGGACAACCCGGCCCGGCCCACCATCCGGTCGAGAGTCGCCCGTGCGTCCCGTACACCCTGCTCGATCTCGGCCGCGGTGTCCGACCCGATGCGTCGCAGCGTGGCGGCGAGCTGTGTCCGGTCGATCTCGCCGGCTGGCGAGTCGAGCGCGAACACCGGTGGCAGCGACTCGCCGGCGACGGCACCGTCGCCGGTCATGCGGAATCGCCGATAGTGCCCCGGACCGTCGAAGTTCCCGGTGGGTGCCACCAGGAGATGACCGTCGGGGGTGGCCACGGTCATGCCGGCCGGGGCGAGCACGTCGGTGCCGGGCAGGTTACGGGCGAGTTCGGCGCCTAGGCCGTCGTCGTAGACACCGGAGTGGGAGCCGATCAGGACGATCGGCTGCCCGGTCCACCGCTCGTCGGCCCTGACCAGTACGGCCAGCTCGGCGGCGTCGATCGACCGCCCCGCCACGCCCAGCGTGTCGGTGCCGCCGTCGTTGAGCACGTGGAAGGCGTCCTGCTGCCCGAGGAACGGCTGAAGCATCCGGTGCACCGGATCGCCGGGCGGCAGCAGGGACAGCCCACCGTCCACCCGCAAGACGCCGTCGGCCGCCTCGGATCCGTCCGCCGGATCGGCCCGCACGCCGAGCCGCCGGGCGAGACCGGCGAGCGACCGTAGCTGCTCCATGACCTCCCGGCCGTACTCGTCGGCCGCCTGCCGGTGCTCCCGGGCGATGCCGTACGCCTGGTCCGCCGGGGCGTCCAGGCGGTCGAGCTTCGCGAGATAGTCGTCCCAGCTCCGGACATCCGGGTCGGCGACGGCCTCGGCCAGCCAGGTCAGGCGGAGATCGGCCGCCCGGGCCACGTCCGCGGCGTGGATGCCCGTGCTCAGGGCGACGGCGATGCTGCGTTGCTGGGAGTCGCCGCTGAGGCCATTCCGGGCGCTCTCGGCGGCGGCCAGGGAACGGCCGCGCATCACGTCCGCGTCGTGCAGGTGCCGAAGGTGGGTCTCGACGCCGTCCGCCGCGGCCGACGAGAGGTCGACGGCTGCCTGCACGGCGAGCAGGTGGTCCTGCATGACGGCGAACTGGGCCCGCCCGGCCTCGATCGCCCGGCGGACCGGATCGGCCGACCGGGCGAAGGCGTCGGTCGTGGCGCGGATCCGGTTCACGAACTGCCGCACGACCGGATCGTCGGGGCGGGCGACCTGTTCGCGGTGCCCGTCCTCGAGAATGCGGGACAGCCGCGCCGGGGTGCGGTCGAGCCAGTGGTCGAGGGCGGCGAAGGCGTCGGTGATCTCGGCGGCGCGCTCTTCGTCCCGGCCGGCCCGGTCGGCGAGGGTGTCGTGCCCGATCTCCGGGGCGCCGGTGAACGCGTGGGCCAGACGCGCGTCGTCGCGCCACTTCGCCACGATGCCCTCGGTGAAGCGGGCCTCCTGGTCGACACCGGCGTGCAGTGCGGCCACGTCGACCGTGCCGAGGGGCGAGCCGGCGTCGATCACCGGCGCCATCGGCTCGACCAGCACCCGGCCCGGGTCGTCGGTCGCCGAGACGAACTGCCGGAACCGGTGTTCGTCGGTGGGCTCCGTGCCGTACGTCTTCGTTCCGTACGGGCCAGTGCGCCAGCCCGGGGTGACCATGATGGCGCCGTCGGGTGTGCTCCAGGCAAGGCCGTGGGGTGCGAGGATTCGGGTGCCCGGCAGCTGCCGGGCAAGGTTGGCGGCGAAGCCTTCGACCGGGTCGATGCCGGTGTCGCAGGAGACCAGCACGATCGGACGGCCGTTCCACCGCTCGTCGGCGCGGATGATCTCGGCCAGGGCCTCAGGGGACATCGGCGGCTCGCCGTCGGGGATCATCGCGGTGGTCCGGCCGTGACCGCCCACGTAATACCGCTCGGGATGGCTCCACCGGGGGGCGACCAGGTCGAGATCACTGCCCTCGGCGAAGAACGAGACGCCGCCGGGCATCCGGACCGGGACGGTGGCCGGACGGGTGCCGGCCGTGCTGTCGGCCGCGAAGGTCATCCCGTGGTCGCGGCGGTTGCGGCCCGGCTGTGCAGTCGGGCGTGCCCGCTGCGTCACCCGCACCGTCACGTTGCCTCGTGCCGGCACCGATACCGCCGGGCGGGGCTGCCGCATCTGCCATGCTGTCTGGCGGGCCCGATCCACCAGCGACGCGGCCGCCCGCATGGGGCCGTCAGCCTCGTCGAGGAGCGGCCTGAGTGCGGCGTGGGCCGCGTCCGCCGCGGGCTTGGCCCGGCCGGCCTCGGCGAGGAGGTCCAGCATGGCCCGAATTCGCCCGGGTGTGAGGTCCTCGGCCATCTTGGTGAGGGCCTGCTCCGCTTCGAGAGCCCCGGCCTGTACGGCCGTCATGGTCATCAGAGCGTGACCGAGGGTACGGATTTGCTCGTCGTCCTCGAGGCGGGACAGCGCGTCCTCGACCTCGGCGGAGGCTTCGGCGCTCATGGCGCGGGCGTCGCTCAAACGGGTCCGGTACGTCCCCAGCCAGGTCGTGAGACCGGAGTCACTGATCGCCTGGTTGGCCTGCGCCTCGGCCTCGGCGTGTGCCGCGAGGGCGGGCAGGTGGGACTGGCGGGCCACCAGGGCCCGTTGCGCCGGTCCTTCGGCGAGGGTGTAGGCGTTCTGTGCGGCTCGGAGCTGTTCCACCAGCCGGTCCCCGCCCGGGCCGGACGGACTGATCTCCCCGAGTTGTCGCAGGGTGTCCCGGCTCTCGTGCAGCCGCCGCTCCAGCATGGAGGATCGGGTGCGCGCCCGGGTGTGACGATCACCTGTCGTCCTCGTGCGGTGCGGGTTCCGCATGACCTCGGCACCGTCGCGGGCCATGCGGTCCGCGGCGCGCTCGCCTTCGGCAATGCCACTCAGCGTTCGCTCGGCCACATTTCGGATTGCTTCGGCCAGCCCGGCGGGATCGACTGTGCCGAGCGCCTCGCCCGGAGTGAGGACGGGCGGCAGCGACGTGACGATCACCTGCTCGGCGTCACCAGGTTCGCTGTGGAACTGCAAGAACCGGTGCTCGGGGGACAGCATGGGCAGCCGGATGCGGAAGTCGTCCAGCGGGTCGGGTACGACGGAGCTCGCGATCGCCACGCCTTCGTTGGTGGCCCAGGCGACGGTGGTCGGCGCGACGACCTTGGTACCGGGCAGCAGTCGCGCCAGCCTCGCGGCGAACCCGTCGGTGCGGTCCTGCCCGTTCGAGCAGCCGAGGAGAACCACCGGCCGGCCCGCCCACCGCTCGTCGGCCCGGACGATCTCGGCCAGATCGGCCGGGGACAGCCGGGGACCCGTATCCGGGTACATGCCGTGCGGATCGCCGTGGGCGGCCACGTGATAGCGCTCGGGATGCGTCCAGGTGGTGGCCCGCTCATGCCAGCCACTGCCGGGCTCGAAGAAGGAGATTCCGCCTGCCATCCGGGTCGGGACGGCCCGCGTTTCCGGCTCCGGAGCCGGGAGGGCCAGCACGGCACTGTCGTCGCCGACCGGGACGGGCGCCGGCGGCGCGACCGGGTCGAGGGCCGGCCGGTCCGGTAGGCCGGGAACTTCGATCCCGGCCTGCTCGGCGAGCGCGTGGACGTACCGGACCCGCCGCTCGAGGTCGGGCCACGCGGCGGCCGCGTCGGCGAGACCCCGCAGGGTCCGGGCGTGCGCCTCGTCGGCCACCGTGGACAGGCGGTCGGCCTCGGCCAGCAGCCCGGCCGTCACGCGGTAGGCGGTGTCCGCGTCCGGCAGGTCGGCGTCCAGGCGGTCGGCCTGCTTCTCGATGTTGAGCCCGGCCCGGTAGGCGACGGCCAGAGCGTTCTGCGTGTCGAGGTAGGCGGTGCCGAGAGTCCGGGCGTCGCCGTTCGGCAGCGCAGCGGCCGTCTCCGTGCCCAGCCGGGCGTGCGCCAGCACCTCGCCGGCCACCTCGAGGTTGCCCAGGTCGTTGTCGAGCTCCTCGCGGGCGTCCTGGACCCGGCCGACGACGCTGTCTTCTCCGGTGGCCTCGACGATGTGGGCGAGCGCGTCGATCTGTGCCGCGAGGTCGCGGATGGCCTTCCGGCCGTCGTCGATCGCGGCCTGCGTCCGGGCCGCGAACCGTCCGAAGGTCTCCGCCGTCGCCCAGGCCCAGAACTCCAGTTCCCTGGTCTCCGCGTTGTCCCGCTCGACTCGCGTCGTCTCGCTCGTCCGGGCGATGTCGACCAGGTCGGCGCGTTGCACGGTCAGCCAGGCGGCCGTGTCGTCGAGATGGGCGGCGAGTCGCTCGGCCCGCTCGGTGGCCTCGCCGGTGTGCACGCCGAGCGCTTCGGTGTCCATCTCGGGCAGGTGGTCCAGGCGGGCCAGCGTCTCCCGGGCCTCGGACGTGTTCGCCTCGATCTGCTCGGTGGCGTGCGCCGCCATGTCGGCGATCCGGCCGATCAGCGCGTCGGCATCGAAGCCGCCGAAGGGCTCGAGGACCGACAGCGCGGGCAGCCACGGCTGGACGGTCACCTCCCCGAGGTCGCCGTCGGCGGTCCGGAAGCGCAGGAACCGGCTCCGGTCGTCGGGCCGGGCGCCGACGAGCCCGGTGCCGTACGGTCCGTCCTGCCGATCCGGGGTGACCACCAGGTATCCCTCGGCGGAGATCCAGGCGATGCCGTTCGGCGCGAGCACATCGGTGCCGGGCAGGTGCCGGGCCAGTTCGGCGGCGAGGCCGTCGTCCGCCGTGCCGGTGCGGCAGGCGGCGAGCACGACCGGCTGCCCGGCCCACCGCTCGTCACCACGGATGTGACCGGCGAGCTCCGCGGCCTCGACCCGCCGGCCGCCGCCCGTCAGAGCGTGCGGCGTGCCGTGGCTGAGCACGTGGTAGGCGCCGCTCTGCCCGAGCAGCGGGAGGAACGCGTCGAACGCCGTATCGCCCGGTGCGAGGAACGACAATCCACCGTCCACCCGAGTGAGGGCGGCGGGCGCGCCGGCATCGCCCGGGTCGTCGGCCTCACTCAGCCCGAGCTGCTCCGCGGTGGCGGCCATCTCCGCGAGGGCGTCGTCGGCGTCCTGGGTGAGGGCACGGATCCGTTCCCGCTGCTCGATCGCGGCGCGCGTCGCGTCCTGAGCCGCGGGTCGCAGCCGTTCGGCCTCCTCGATCAGGTCGGCGGCCCGGCGCACCTGTTCCGGGCTGAGGCCGGCGGTCAGGCCGATCAGCCTGCGGTTGGCCTGCGCCGCCGCCTTCTGCGCGTGTTCGGCGTTCATGAACGCGACGGCGAGGGCGAGGTGCTGGTCGTCGCCGTCGAGATCGGAGACGGCCGCCTCGGCGTCGGCCCGGGCCCGGCCGAGTAGAGCCCGCATGGCACTGAGGTGGCTGTGGTGGCGTTCGATCTCGTTGCTGTGCGGCCACTGGATGTGGGCCAGGGCCTCGCCGGCACGCTCCAGGGCGGCGTCGTAGGCCTGGACCGTGGCGATGTTCGCCCGTCCGGTGTCGATCGCCGCTCGCACCGGGCCGGACACGCTGTCGAGGGCATCCGCCAGGTCCTGGGCCTGTTCCCGGTAGGTCCGGACGGCCGGATCACCGGGCCTGGTGGCGTCGACCAACCGGCCGATGCGCTCGGCGACCCGCACGTTGTCGTGCATATCGCCGAGCCATCCGTCGAAGTTGTCGAAGGTGGCGACCATCCGGCGCGTTCGCTGCGAGGAGGTCTGCGCCTGCGTGTCGAGATCGCCGGCGGCCGCGGGCACGGCCCGGTACGCCTCGACCAGCGCCCCGGCCGCCGCCTCGTTGGCCGCGGCGTCCGCCGGCTCCTGAGCGGCCTTGTTCCGTACCTCCTGGGCCAGCGCGTCGACGTCCACCTCGCCCGTCGCGGTCCCGGTCGAGACGACGTGCGGGAGCGGGGTGACGGTCACTTGGCCCGGGTCGGCGAGGTCGGCCTCGAACTGCCGGAATCGGTGCTCGGTGGTCGGCGCGGTCAAGAGGCGGCTGTCGCCGTACGGGGTGGACGTGATTCCGGGGGCGACCACCACAGCGCCGCCGGGCGTGGCCCAGGCGACGCCGTTGGGAGCGATGACCTTCGTGCCCGGCAGCTCCCGGGCCAGGTTCGCGGCGAACCCGTTCTCCGCGTCGACACCCGTGTAGCAGTTCATCAGTGCGACGGTCCGGCCGCCCCACCGCTCGTCGGCGCGGATGATGTCGGCCAGCTCGGCCGGGGTGAGAATGCCACCGGCGTCGGGCTGCAGCGCGTCGACCGTGCCGTGCGAGCCGACGTGGTAGCGGTCCGGGTGGACCCAGCGCTGGGCGGCCGCGGCGTGCACCGTGCCGGGGGCGAGGAACGAGATGCCCCCGGCCGTCGGCTCCGGCACGGCGCGAGGGCCCGGCGCCGGGCTGTCGCCGCCGGGCATGACGGCGGACGTCTCCGTGACGGCCGCCTCGGCCGCGATCCTCGATGCGTCGTGCATGTCGAGGTACGCGAGGGCGAGTGCCTGCGACCCGATACTCGGCTGCGCGAGCGCCTCGGTCGCGGTCGCCCGCGCTCTGTCCCGCAGCTCGGCCGCCCGGCGCAGCTCGCCCCGGTTCGCGGGGTCGGTCAGGCTCGCTTCGCCCCGCTCCACCCGGGCCGTGACGTCGGCCTCGAGCTCGCTGATCCGGGCGGCGAGCCCGTCCGTGCTGAGATCGCCGGCCGGTTCGCGAACCGAGAGCGCCGGATGGGACGGCATCAGCTCCACGTCCCGCGGATCGCCGTTCACGGTGCGGAAGTGCGCGAACTTGACCCAGGGATCGGGCGGACCCTCGGCCTCGTCGACCGTGGCCACCACGTAGCCGTCGGCGGTGGTCCGCACGATGCCACCCGGGGCGTACACGTCGGTGTCGGGCAGGAGCCCGGCCAGCTCGGAGGCGAAGCCCTCGTCCTCGACGCCGGTGTCGGAGGCGATCAACACGACCGGCTGGCCGGTCCACCGCTCGTCCGCGCGGATGAGACCGGCGAGCTCCGCCGCCCCCATCCGCTGGCCGCCGACATCCAGTCCGGCGGTACTGCCGAGGCCGAGCACGTGGTACGCGTCGTTCTGGCCGAGCAGCGGGAGAAGCTCGGCGAAGGTCGTGTCGCCCCGCGGCACCAGGGAGAGCCCGCCGTTGACGCGGACGGCGACGCCGTCCCGCGTGTCCTCCTCGGGCCTCAGCAGATCGTCGAGGTCCAGACTGTCGTCCCGCGGGTCGAGCTCGACCGGGCCGAACTGCCGCGCGGCCGCGGCCACGGCCGTGCTTAGGTCCTCTACCCGTTCCGCGAGGACCATTGCTTGCCGGTGGTGCTCGAGCCCGGCCGCCGCGGCCCGGACGGCGGCGGCGCGCAGCGGCTCGGCCGCCAGGAAAGCGGCACTCGCCTCGCGGATCAACTCCGGCGTCAGGTCTTCGGTCAGGGAGTCCAGTCGATCGTCGGCGTCCTGCATCGCGATCTGCGCGTAATTGGCGTTCAGATAGGCGACGGCCAGCGCGCGGTGCTGCTCGTCGCCCACGTGGCCGGCGACGGCGGCGTCGGCCTCGGCGAGGGACCGCCGGCGCAGGCCGTCCAGCTCGCGCAGGGAGTGCAGATGGGCCTCGAGCTCCTCCGGCGACGCCACACGGTTGCGGCCGGCGACTTGGACGGCACGGGCGACGGCAGCGTCGAAGCGCTCGAGGGCGGGCAGATGGGAGGCCACGGCGTCGGTCGCGGCGCGAAGCGGCCCGGCCGTGCGGGCGAGGGTGTTGGCGAGGTCGCGGACCTGCCGATCGAACTGCTGGACCGCCGGGTCGCCGGGCCGGCTCGCCCGCAGCGCCCGCAGATGCCGGGCATGGCCGATGACGTCTTGCCGGGTTTCGTCCAGCCAGGGGTCCAATCCTTCGACCGCGGACTGGAGCGTGACGGTGTTCTCGAAGGAAGCCCGTGCGGCCGAGACGTAGGCGTCGTCGAAGCCGGGACCGTTCCGCAGGGCCTCGATCAGCGGCTCGGTGGTGGCCTCCCGAGCCGCGACGTCCGCCGGCGGCGTGCCCGCCTGCCTCTGGATCTCCGCGGCGAGACTGGCCGTGTCGACCACGCCGAGCGGGGCGGTGGGGGAGAGCACGGCGACCGTGGGGGTGACGATGACCCGGCTGGGGTCTTCCGGGTCGGTCTCGAACTGGCGGAACCGGTGCTCCGCCGTCGGGGTCGTCGATACCCGCGGAACGTTGTAGAGACCCCTGGTGATGTCCGGGGCGACCATCAAGGATCCGTCCATGGTAAGCATGGCCAGACCGTTGGGGGCGATGATCCGGGTGCCGGGCAGCTGCCGGGCCAGGTCGGCGGCGAAGCCGCCGACCGGATCGACTCCGGTCAAGCAGGACATGAGCGCGATCGGCCGGCCGGCCCACCGCTCGTCGGCCCGGATGATCTCGGCCAGCTCCGCCGCCGACATGTCCTCGCCGCCGTCGGGCCGGATGGAATGGGGCGCGCCGTGGATGCCCACGTGGTAGCGGTCGGGGTGGTCCCACCGGGTGGTCGCGGCCACGTGGAGCAGGTCCTGATGCGTGAAGAACGAGATGCCGCCGGTGACCCGCGTGGGGACGTTCCGCGCCGGCCCGGAGTCGTGGTCCCCGTTCTCGGAGTCGTTGCCCCCTGTCTCGGAGTTGTCGTCCCCGCTCTCGGCGTCGTACCAGACGTCGTCGGAGTCCGAGTCGGAGTCCTCCACGGTCGTGGCCGTCGCGTCGTCGAGGAGCCGCATCGTGGTCTGGTAGGCCTCGACCGCGGCCGGAGTCAGCCGGTCGGCCTCGGCGACAAGCTCGGCGGCCGCCCGGAACGGCTCGGCCGCCGCCGCCACGGCCGCCTCGAGGCCAACTGTGCGCTCCGCGACCGCCTCGCTCGCGGCGGCGACGACCGTGGCCACGTCGTCGAGCTCGGTGTAGGCGTCGACGACCTGAAGCAGGCGCGCATCCTCGTCGGTCAGGTCCAGCGCGGCCGCGGCCCGGTCGACGGCCTGATCGACGCGTTCGCCGATCTCCCGCAGCTGATCGAAGTCGCCGGCGAGCTCGTCACGGAGGGACTGCATCCGGCCGACCGGCGTGTCGGCCGCGGTGGCCTCGACGGCCCGGCCGAGCGCCTCCCGGTACGCGTCGAAGACCGCCCGGTTCTCGTCGATCTCTCGCTGCACCGCGGCGTCGCGCCGGCCGGGCTCGGCCAGGCGCGCGGCGAGCTGCTCGGCGGCCTCGTCCGCGTCGTCCCGGTCCTCGCGGACGGCGTCCGGGTCGAGCCGCGGCAGGCTTCCGATCAGGCCGAGCCCGCCGTGGGCCCGGGTCGCGGACGCCATCACCTGCTCGCGCGTCCGGTCGACGCCCGCGACGGCGGTGCGGGCCAGCGCCGCGGCGTCGACGGTCCCGACGGGCTCGTTGAGGGCGACGATCGGCGCCGCGACCGTGACCCGGACGTCCTGCGGGTGCTCGGGCGAGCTCTGGAACCGCAGATATCCCGCGCTCCGGCCGCCGCCTCCGACCGAGGTGCCGTACGGGCCCCGTTCGATCTCGGGTGTGACCGCCAGATAGCCGTCGCCGGTGATCCAGGTGACCCCGTCCGGCGCTAGCACCTCGGTCCCGGGTAGTTCCCGCGCGAGCTGGGCGGCGAAGCCACCCCGCCGGTCGCTGCCGGTGCGGCAGACGGCCACCAGCACCGGCTGGCCGGTCCACCGCGGGTCGGCCCGGATCGCCGCCGCGACCTCGGCCGCCGAGCGGCGGTGGGCGCCGTCGACCAGCGTCTGCCCGTTGCCGTGGGCGGCGACCAGGAACCGCTGGGACACCCCGGAGGCAGCTTCGAAGGGCCCGAAGCTCGGATCCTCCGGCGACAGGAAGGTGATGCCCGCGTCCAGGCGAGCCGACGCGGGCGTGCTCGGCGGCGGGGGCTCGGCGGCGGCCTTTCCCTTGTTCTTGCCCTTGCCACGGCCGTTGGTGGCCGGTTGGGCCTGGGCGGCCGCGCCAAGACGCTCGAGGTGGTGGTCGAAGTTCTCGGTGGCGCGGACTCGGGAGTGAGCCAGGTATTCGGCGCGGGCGGCGCTCAGGGACTGGTGGATGCCGCGGTAGGTGTTGGCGGGCCGGCTCAGCGCCGACTCGGCGGCGGTCGTGAGCCGGCCCAGGATGGCGGTGTCGAGGGCGAGCAGGTCGGTGCGCAGATCGTCGAGCCGGCGGACCAGCCGGTCGCTGGAGCCGGAGTCCTCCCTCGCTTGGCGCCGCAGGTCGTCGACCCGGTCGATCAGGTCGCCGATGCGCTCCAGTTGCTCGCGGTGTCGGCCCGACCAGTTCTGGCGCTCCTCGGCGAGGGCGGTGCGGATGCTGCCGGTCTCCTGGTCGATCTCCAGGATGTCGGTCCAGAGGCCGAGGCCGGCGACGGCGAGGCTCAGCGGGTCGTACTTCTCGGGTTGCGGGTCGTCCTGGGCGGCCCGGAGCTCGTCGCCGATCTCCCGCAGGTCGCGTTTCGGGATCGTGCCGTCGTAGTCGACCATGGCTTCGATCTGGCCGGTGAGACGGTCGAGCTCGGCGTCGGAGAGCTTGATCTGGTCGGTGATCGCGTAGGTGCCGGGGATCTCGTGCGGCTTCACGCTCGGCAGCGGAGCGACCGTGCCGGTGAGATTCTCGATGAGCCGTGCCGTGCCGGCGATCAGATCCTCGTCGGAGACGGGTGCGGCGAACGGGTCAGCGTCCTCGCCGAGCAGGGTGGTGAGCTGGTCGCGCAGGTCGCGTCCCACCTGGATCCAGTCCCGGGCGCCCTCGTAGGAGGCGGTGCGGGACTCGTCGTACTCGCCGAGCACCGCGATCCAGTCGAGCAGGGCCCGGCGGGTCTGGCCGGCGGGGGCCCCGTCGGTGATGAGCCGGTTGACGCGCTGGATCTGGAAGAGCCACTCGGTCGGCGCTTCGAACTGCTGGCGCCGCCAGGTCGAGACGGGTCCGGGTTGCGCTTGCGGGGTCCCACCGGCGGGGTCGGTGGCGGCGGCGCCGGAGACCATCATCCAGCGCCGGGCCTTGCCCGTGCGCATGCCGCGGTGTTCCAGGTAGACGGTCTTCATGCCGAGCAGCGCGGGCATCTCGATGGCGCCGCTCTCCATGCCGATCGCGACCGTGCGGTGGTGCTGGTTCAGCTGGTCTAGGACGAAGAGCTGCTCGGCCCGGTCGAGCGGCGGCCGGCCGGGCAGCAGCGTCTTCCAGAACTGGACGAGGCTGTGCTCCTTGAGGTCGGCGAACCCGGGACCGGGGTCGTCGCCGACCAGGACGACCTGGGCGTCCATCTCGGTCCGGGCGTGGTCGGCGATCTGGCGGAGCATGCCGTCGGACATGTCGAGCTCGGGGTAGGCGCCGCCGGCGTTCAGGCCCGAGCGGCGCACCCAGAGCAGCACGACCGGCTTCTCGAAGGTCAGGCGAAGCTTGTCGTCGAGAGCGTTGATCAGCTCGGTGGCACGCGGCACGTCGCGCAGGACGTTGTCGAGGACGTTGTCCCGCAACGTCTCCCGGGCCTCGTCCTCGTTGTCGTAGAAGCGCGCGGCGACGGTCTCGTGGGTGCGGCTGACCGCGCGCTTCCAGCCGGTGCCGCCGGTGTCGAAGGTCTCCTCGAGGGTCACCTGCTCGGGCGGGATGCCCATGGCCAGGACGTCGTCGCGGAGTCGCTGGGCCTTGGTCAGGCCCTCGGCGATGAGGTCGGCCGCGGGCTTGCGGGTGCCGGGCTCGACCGCTTCGAGAGCCCGGCGTTCGTCGAGGAAGTAGGTCAGGTCGTGCTCGATGACCAGGTTCGCCTGGTTCGGCGCGAGGTGTATGGCGGCGGCGTGGATGGGAGCCTCGCCGGAGAAGTGGGCGTGGATGACATGGGCGTCGTCCGGGTGTTTGACCGGGTGCGGCGCCGGCAGCGGATGGGCGGCCTCCAGCAGCGCGTCGACGTCCTCAGGAAGGCGGGCGGCGCCGCGCTGCCGCGGGCGTTCGATCGTGCCGTCCGCGTTCATCCGCGGCTGGTTGACCCAGGAGTGGCTGTACTGCTCGCGGAGAACCGTCTCGCGCAGCCAGTTCCGGTCCGGGTGCGGCGGGGCGGCGTCGATCGCGGCCAGGATGTCGCGGGTGTGGCGGACGAAGTCGACCTGTTCGATGCCGCCCTTGCGGTCCAGGTCGGCGGCCTCGGCGGCGGCCCAGGCGTCGACCCGGGCGGTCAGCCCGGCGTCGCCGTCGCCGGCCCAGCGGCGCCACTCGTTGCGGATCGACTCCACCCGGGTCGGCGTCGGTGTCGTCTTCGTGGCCGGGGCCGGGGCCTTCGGTTTCTTCCCCCGGCCCTTGCCCGGCTGAGCCGGCAGCGCCTCGACGGTCGTGCGGAGCACGGTCAGGCGCTCGTCGAGATCGGCGGTGTCGCGGAAGTGGGAGCGGCGGGCGTAGTTGTCGCGAGCTTCGGTCAGCGACTGATACCGGCCGGCGAGCGCGATCGGGGGCAGCTTGCTGCCGGGGTCGAGCGCTGTGTCGACGCCGGCAACGAGCCCGGCGCGGATGGACGTGTCGAGGGCGCGCAGGTCCGTCCGCAGGTCACCGAGCTTGTCGCGGAAGTCGTCGGTGGTGGTGGGGTCGGCCGCGGCCCGGTCCTCGAGGCGGTCGAGGCGGCGGCCGAGGCCGCTGATCCGGTCGAGCTGGTCCATGCGCTGTCTGGACCAGGCCTGTTCCTTGCCGGCGTCCAGCGCGGTCCGGATCTCACCGGCGTGCCGTTCGAGGTTCAGGGCATCGGTCCACAGGCCGAGCCCGGCCACGTTGAGGGGCAGGGCCGGGACGTACGTCTCGGGTTGCGGGTCGTTGCGGGCGCCGGCCAGTTCCTCGCGGATCTCGGTGAGGGTGCGGCTGTCCACGGTGTTGTCCGGCGCGTTCATCGCGTCGATCTGGGCGGTGAGTCGGTTGAGCTCGCCCGGGGACAGCTTGATGGAGTCCGTGATGGCGTACGTGCCGGGAATGGCGTTCGACGGCACGTTGGGCAGCGGGCCGAGCGCCCCGGTGAGGTGGTCGATGAGGGCCGTCGTCCCGGCGATCAGCCCTTCGTCGTCGTTCTCGTTCTCGTCGAGGAGGTCAGTGATGCGGTCGCGCAGATCGGTGGCGGCCCGGATCCAGTCGCGGCCGCCCTCGGTGGAGGCGGTGCGGGACTCGTCGTACTCGCCCAGAACGGCGATCCAGTCCTGCAGGGCCCGGCGCGTCTGCCGGACGGGCGCGTTGCGTTCGAAGAGGCGGTTGAGGCGGTGGATCTGGAACAGCCACTCGGTGGGCGCCTCGAACTGCTGGCGCCGCCACGTCGAGACGGGCCCGGGCTGAGCCTGCGCGCCACCGTCGGCGGCATCGGTGGCGGCGGCGCCGGAGACCAGCATCCAGCGTTCGGCCTTGCCCGTACGCATGCCGCGGTGCTCGAGGTAGACGGTGTTCATGCCGAGCAGGGCCGGCATCTCGATGGCGCCGCTCTCCATGCCGATGGCGGTCGCCTTGTACTTGTCCCGCAGCCGGTCGAGCACGAACAACTGCTCGGCCCGGTTCAAGGCCGGTTGGTTCGGTAGCAGTGTCCGCCAGAACTGGACGAGGCTGTTCTCCGTGAGATCGGCGAACGCGTCACCGGGTTTGTCGCCGACCAGGACGACCTGAGCGTCCTTCTCGGTTCGGACGTGGTCGGCGATCTGGCGGAGCATGCCGTCGAACATGTCGAGCTCGGGGTAGGCGCCGCCGGCGTTGAGACCCGAGCGGCGCACCCACAGCAGCACCACGGGTCGTTCCGTGGTCAGGCCCAGCCTGTCGACGGCCTCGGCCAACTGATCGGTGCGGGACGCGTTCCGCATGACGTTGTCGCGTAGCGTCTGCTGGGCCTTCTCCTCGCTTTCGAGGAAGCTGGCGGCGACGGTCTCGTGCGTCCGGCTGACCGCGCGTTTCCACCCGGTCCCACCGGTGTCGAAGGTTTCCTCCAGCTTCACGTTCTGGGGCGGAATTCCCATTGCCAGTACGTCGTCCCGAAGCCGCTGCGCCTTGGTGAGGCCCTCGGCGATCAGGTCGGCGGCCGGCTTCGGTTCTTCGCCCTCGACCGCTTCCAGAGCGCGGCGCTCGTCGAGGAAATAGGTCAGATCGTGCTCGATGACCAGGTTCGACTCCGCCGGGTTGAGGTGCATGGCGGCGGCGTGGATCGGAGCTTCGCCCGAGAAGTGGGCGTGAATGACGTGCGCCTTGTCCGGGTGCTTGACCGGGTGCGGCGCCGGCAGTGGTCGCGCGGCCCGGACGAGCGCGTCGACGTCCTTCGGGTCGCGGGCGGCGCCGCGCTGCCGGGGACGGTCGATGGTCCCGTCGGCGGTCATCCGCGGCTGGTTGACCCAGGTGTGGCTGTACTGCTCGCGCAGGATCGCGGCCCGTAGCCAGTTGCGGTCGGGGTTCGGGTCGTCCGGGTCGATCGCGGCCAGGATGCCGTGGGTGTGGTTGACGAAGTCGACCTGCTCGATGCCGCCCTTGCCGTCCAGGTCGGCGGTTTCGGCCGCGGCCCAGTCGTCGACCAGCCGGGTCAGCTCGGTGTCGCCGTCACCGGCCCGGCCGTGCCATTCGTCGCGGATCGTCTCCGCCCGCGGCGGGCTCAGGGCGACGCCGGACGGGTCCTGGGGGGCGTCGACGGCACTGATTCCCTCGAACGGGCGCTCGTCGTTGACCACGTCCCAGGGCTCGCTGTCGCCGGTGAAGAGCAGCCACGGCCGCTCCCCGACCGAGACGGGCTGCGCGGGCATGGTCGCGACGCCGACCCGGACGTGGCCGGACGGGGTGAGCACGTCGTTGCCGGCGGCGTCGGCCAGCCGCCGCCCGAACTCGCCCGAGACCTCGCCGTTGTAGCAGGCCAGCAGCGTGATGGGCGCGTCCGGGGTGGACGGGCCGAGAAGCTGGGCAACCTGCTCCGGCGTGAGCGTCACCGCGCCGCCCGCGACCGGCACATGGACCCGGGGCGGGCCGTTGCCGGAAGCGCCGTGGACCATGACGACCGGGCCGCGGCCGGGCGGGAGGACGGCTCGATCGCCGATCGCCGCGAGGTCGGCGTCGGAGAGCAGGGTGATGCCGTCGCGGCCGTCCGGGGCCGGCCTCACCAGCAGCGGTACGCCGTCGGCCCGCCAGGTGCCGTCGACGTCGCGCGCCAGGTCGGCCACGGCCCGCGCCGGCGCGCTGTTCGTTGCTCGTACCCGTGGGTTCTGGTTCCGGCCCTTCTTCGCGGGTGCCGGCTGTCGCTTGGCGGCCTCGCCGACCCGGGCGACCCGTTGGTCGAGCTCGGTGCGGTCGCCGAAGAAGGAGCGTTCCGCGTACGCGTCGCGGGCCTTGGTGAGGGAGATGAGGAAGCCAGCCAGGGCCCGGTTCCGTGGGCTGGCCGGGTCGAGGGCGTCGTCGGCCGCGGCGACGATCCCGTCATGGACCGCCGTGTCGAGTCTGCGGAGATCGTTGCCGATCTCGTCGAACTTGGCGCGGAGCAGGTCAGTGGCGGCGTACTCCCGGTCGGCCTGGAGCCGCAGCTGCTCGAGCTCGCCGGCGAGGTCGCGGATGCGGTCGAGCTGGGCCAGGCGCTGCGCGGACCAGGCCTGGCCGGGCGCGTTCAGCGTGGCCCGGACCTCGTCGGCCCGCAGGCTCAGCCGCATGGCGTCGGGCCAGAGGCCGAGGCCGGCCTCGACGACGGGCACCGCCGGAACGTACGTCTCGGGCTGCGGGTCGGTCCGGGCCGAGGCCAGCTCGTCGCGGATCGCGCCGAGTTTCCGCTTCGGCGTCGTGCCGTCCGGGTTCCGCATCGCCGCGATCTGGGCCGAGAGCCGGTCGAGCTCGCCCTGCGACAGCTTGATCGAATGGGTGACGGCGTAGGTGCCGGGGATGTCGTTCGACGGCCGCGCGAGGTCGTGGGCGCCGGTGAGGTGCTCGATCAGCGCGGTGGTGCCGGCGAGCAGGTCGTCGTCGGAGACCGGCGCGGCGCCGGGGTCGGCGTCCTCGCCGAGCAGCACGGTGAGCTGGTCGCGCAGCTCGACGCCGGCCCGGATCCAGTCCCGGCCACCCACTACCGAGGCCGTGCGGGACTCGTCGTACTCGCCGAGCACCGCGACCCAGTCCTGTAGTGCCCGGCGGGTCTGGCTGACGGGTGCGCCGCCGGCGATGAGCCGGTTGATGCGCTGGATCTGGAAGAGCCACTCGGTCGGCGCCTCGAACTGCTGCCGCCGCCACGTCGAGACCGGCCCCGGCTTCGACGGTTCGGTGCCCCCGGCCGGGTCGTCGGCGGCGGCGCCGGAGACCATCATCCAGCGTTCGGCCTTGCCCGTACGCATGCCCCGGTGCTCGAGGTAGACGGTGTTCATGCCGAGCAGAGCCGGCATCTCGATGGCGCCGCTCTCCATGCCGACCGCGGTCGCGTTGTACTTGGCCCGCAAGTGGTCGAGGACGAAGAGCTGCTCGGCCCGGTTGAGGGCCGGCCGGCCGGGCAACAGCGTCTTCCAGAACTGGACGAGGCTGTTCTGGGTGAGGTCGGCGAAGTCCGGTCCCGGATCGTCGCCGACCAGGACGACCTGCGACTTGAGTTCCTGGCCCGCGTGGTCGGCGATCTGGCGGAGCATGCCGTCGAACATGTCGAGCTCGGGGTAGGCGCCGCCGGCGTTCAACCCGGAGCGGCGTACCCACAGCAACACGACCGGCTTGTCGGTGGTCAGGCCGAGCTTGGCCTCCACGGCCGCCGTCAGTTCCGCGGCGCGGGCCACGTCGTTGCGTACGTCCTTGAGGACGTTGTCGTGCAGCGTCTGCCGGGCCTTGTCCTCGTTGTCGAGGAAGCTCTCGGCGACCGCCTCGTGGGTGCGGCTGACCGCTCGCTTCCAGCCGGTGCCACCGGTGTCGAAGGTCCGCTCCAGCGTCACCCGCTCGGGCGGGATCCCCATCGCCAGCACGTCGGCGCGGAGTCGCTGCGCCTTGGTCAGACCCTCTCCGATCAGGTCGGCCGCCGGTTTGCGGGTGCCGGGCTCGACCGCTTCGAGCGCGCGGCGCTCGTCGAGGAAGTAGGTCAGGTCATGCTCGATGACCAGGTCCGACTTTTTCTTCGCGAGGTGCATGGCGGCGGCGTGGATCGGCGCCTCACCGGAGAAGTGCGCGTGGATGACGTGCGCGTCGGCCGGATGTTTGTCCGGGTGCGGCGCCGGCATCGGCAGCGACTGGGCGGCCTGCACCAGGGCGTCGACGTCCTCGGCCGATCGGGCCGCGCCGCGCTGCCGGATGCGGTCGATGGTGCCGTCGTCGTTCATCCGGGGCTGGCCGACCCAGGTGTGGCTGTATTGCTCGTGGAGGATCTGGTCGCGGAGCCAGGTGCGGGCCGGGTTGGGTTCGCCGCTGTCGATTGCGGTGAGGATGCCGTGGGTGTGGTTGACGAAGTCGATTTGTTCGATGCCGCCCTTGGTGTTCAGCGCGGTGTACTCGGTGTTGATCCAGTCGTCGACGAGCCGGGTCAGCTCTGCGTCACTGTCAGCGGCACGGCTGCGCCACTCGTTCCGGATCGACTCGGGCCGCGACAACGTGGAATCTTCGCTGAACGACGCTTCGGCGCTTGCCGTCGCATCGTGAACGACGTGCCGGGAGATGATCGAGCTGGCGAGGTAGTACCCCGCGAGTTCTCGGCTCCGCTCGTCGCGGATCGCCGGATCCGCGTCGTGGGTGCCTTCCGCGGCGATCTCGGCCGCCTCCACGGCGACGCGTAGCCGGTCCTGCTTCGCCAGCAAGTCGGTGGTCGGATCGGGCCGGGCGTCGACCGCGGCGAGCGCGTCCCTCATCGCCTCGAGCAGGCTGTCGTTGTCCACCTCGCCGACGGGCTGGTTGCGCATCAGGACCGTCGGACCGGAGCTGACCCGAAGGTCGGTTCCGTCGACGCCCGCCACGAACTCGCGATAGCTGTCGGCCGCGGCGGGCGCGGTCGCCACCAGCCGCCCGGCGGGCGAAATCACCTTCGGGGTGACCACGAGGTGGCCGGCGGGGGTGCCCCAGGCAACGCCGCTCGGTGCGTACACCTTGGTTCCCGGAAGATTGCGGGCCACCTCGGCGGCAAAGCCGTGCTGGGGGTCCTTGCCGCTCTCGCAGACGACCAGAACGACCGGTTTCCCGGCCCAGCGCGAGTCGTTGCGGATCATCTCCGCCAGGCGGGCCGGGGAGACGCCGGCACGCATGCTGTACGGGTTGCCGTGCCCGAAGACGTGGAACCGCCCGGCGTTGTCGACCTGTGGAACGAACCAATGCCCCAGCGGATCGCCCTCATCAAGGAGGGAGATGCCACCCCCCACCGGCCGCGGTTCCGCCCCCACCGAGGGCCCGGCCTGCGCGCCAGTCTCCGGCGCGACGGCGGGCGCTACGGTTGCGGGCGTCGCGGTCGCGGACGTTTGGGTGGACGCGGCGGCCACCGGCGCCACGATCTCGGGGACGGTGGCGGGTCCGAGGTCGATCGCCACGGGGGTCACGACGTCGGTTTCCACCGGTGCCACGACCCCGGATGCGATCGAGGGTGGTGGCACGGGCCGCTCGTCCTTCGAGCGCTCGTCGGTCCGGCGCTTGCTGCCCCGCACCGGCTGGGTGCCCACAGCGGCCGTCGTCGGGGACGAACCGGACGTCGTGCCCGGCGAGGAGAAGGTGCGGGTCTGGAAGCCCGGCAGCCCACCCGACTGCGTCGCCGAGTCGCTCGCGGACGAGGTGCCCGGCGTCGCCACAGTCGATCCGGTGGCACCCGGCGCTGCCGTCCCGGTTGGACGCACGCCTGGGGTGTCGCCCGCGACGGGCGAATCCGACGTGGTCGGCACGCCGGCCCGGGCAACGTCCCCGACCGCTCCAGGCGTAGCCAGGGATTCGACCGGCGCCACGGTCGAACCGGCGCTGGTCCCCGCCGTGCTGCCCGAGGTAGCGGGGGATGGGGCTGTGGCGGAGCCGCCGGAGGTGCTGGTTTGGGGCGCAGGCGTCGCGGTGCTGCCACCGGCCGGCGCCGTGGTGCCACCGGGCGCATCGGTGTTGCCGCCGGTGGCGGGCGAGCCGGATCCGGTGCCTACGCCGGTGCCCGCTCCAGTGCCGGCGTTCGCCCCCGTCCCGGTATCTGTTCCGGTGTCAGCGCCCGTTCCGGAGCCCACATTGATGCCGGCGCCAGTTCCGGCTCCTGCGTCCGCGCCAGTTCCTGTTTCGACGCCTGCGCCCATATCTGCACCGGCACCGGCACCGGCGCCCACGTCCGCACCGGAACCTGTACCCGCGCCGGAACCCGTACTCGCGCCTGTGCCCGTGCCGGCACCTGCGCCTGCGTCGGAACCCGCGCCTGCACCTGTGTCCGTGCTCGAACCCGTCCCTGCGCCTGTGCCTGCACCAGCACTGTCGCCCGCACCCGCGCCCACGCCCGTTCCGGTACCTGCGCCTGCCTCCGCGCCCGTACCCGCGCCTGCATCTGTGCCGGTATCCGAGCCGATACCTGCGCCCGCGCCGATACCTGCGCCCGCGCCGATACCTGCGCCCGCGCCGATACCTGCGCCTGCGCCGGTTCCCGCGCCCGCGCCTGCGCCGGTTCCCGCGCCCGCACCTGCGCCTGCGCCCGTGCCGGTACCCGTGCCTGCGCCGGTACCTGTGCCCGCGCCGCCACCCGCTCCTGTGCCCGCGCCGTCATCGGCGGCGTTGTTTGAGCCGGCGCCCGTTCCGGTGCCCGCCCCAGAGCTTGAGCCGGAGCCGGCGGAGGCGCCACCCGGGGTATTCGACCCGGCGCCGGGACCCGCGCCGGGCCCGCCACCGATTTCCGGTGGGGCTTCGGGCGGCGGTGGGGGTGCCGAGACGTCCACGTCGATGTCGTTGCCGGTGATCGCGGCCGGTGTGCCGTGGCCGGCCGGACCGTGGGCGCCCGGTCCGTAGGAGTGGCCGATCTCGTGCGCGTAGTGGTGGCTGATCCCGCCGATGAGCGACGACGTCATCGTGGCGAACGGGTTGAAGTCGCCCTTGACCATCGCCGTGAACAAGCCCTCGAAGATGGTCTCGCCCAGTCCTGAGAAGCTCTCCTTGAACAGCCAGTTCTTGCTGAGGTTGGGGAAGAGCTTGCCGCCGATCACATGGAAGCCGCTCGCCCCGAAGCCGATGAAGGCGCCGCCCGCAGCCGACATGCCGAGGTCCTTCATGTCGATGCCCTTGCGGTTGCCTTCGAGGATCTGGGCGAGCTGGCCGGCCGCGCTCTGCCAGACCTCCTCCATCGCCTCCTCGAAGGCTTCCCACATGAGCTTCATCAACAGGCTGCGGAGCTTCTCCTTCAGCATCTTGATGATCGAGCCGACGAGTTTGCGGCCCAGCGCGATCAGCGGTTCCACGGCGACCGCGCCGAAGCCGGAGGAGAGCGCGATGGCGATCTCGACGACCATCGTGAAGGCCGCGATAATGACGCCGTACTGGGCCGACTCGGAGTCGAGGGCGAACTGGTACGCCGACACGCCCAGCTTGTTGGTGATGTCGCCGCCGGCCGGCACGTCTTTGGTGAGGGCCGGATACCACTTGTTGAACGCGTCGGCGGCCGGTCCTTCGAGGTTGCCGTTGATGGCGTTGCCGAGGTTAGTGGTGGCGCCGTAGCCGGCTGTCAGGTTGACGGCGAACTGGTACAGGTCGTCGCCCATGGCCCGCAGGGCGGCCGGGTCCGCCTGCGGGAACTCCTCGCCGACCCCGTACAGAATGAGGTCGTAGACCCACTGCCATTCGGGGTCGTTCGGGATGTGGAAGTCGGGCATCGATCAGCGTTGTGCTGTGCGGCGCAGCGTCAGTGCCCGGCGGCCGGGATGCTGACGTACATCGGGGTGCGGGCGGTGGCGGTCTCCGGGGCGTCCTTCACGAGGAAGAAGTGCTTGCCGTCGCCCGGCTCGACGGGCGAGCCGTGTGCGTCGGTGACGGGGGTGTAGGCGAGGGGCGCGACCGCGTCGTACTGGTTGGCGTCGAACCGGACCGTGCCGTCGTTCTCGGCCGCGAACGCCGTCACGCGGTAACCCTCGGGTGGCGTCTTTCCGTCGGCCAGCAGATTGGTGTGAGTCGCCGGGTCGAAGGGCACGCGCGGTGTGGCGGCGTTCTCCGGGCCGGGCACCGAGGTTCGTACGGGAGGCGTGTCGGCCGGTGCCGGACCGGAAGGGCCCGGCGCGGCCGTGGTCTCGCCGCTTCGAAGGGTGGCGGGCGGCGTTGCGGCGGACTCGCCGTTGCGGGGGACCCCGCCGGGCGGCTCGTCGGTCTCGCCGGTGCGGAGGGAGGCGGCCGGGGAGGCGCCGCCCGTACTCGCCCGGATCGCACCGGTCGGCGGCGTGTCGGTCGTGCCCGTGCGAAGCGACGCGGTCGCGGGGCCGCCGCTGTTGGGCCGTGCGGCCGAGCTGATGTCCGGAGCGACGGCGCCACCACCACCGCCACCCCCGCCGCCGGGGTTGGCCGACAGGTTGTTGAACGCGCCGTCCAGCTTGTGTGACGCGTCCTTGGCGTCGTCGTCCGCCTCGCGGTAGGAGTGGCCACTCTGGCGCAGGCCGGTCGCCGTGTAGTCCAGGCCGCCCTTGACCGCGCCGATCAGGTTCTCCAGGTTGCTCATCCCCTCGAGGAACTTGGCGGAGAACTGGTTGCCCATGTCGTCGTTGCCCCAGGCGTTGCTGTACTGGCTGCGCAGCGCATTCAACTGGTTCAGGTGCTGCTCGTACATGGCGGCGTGGGAAGCGTAGGTGTTGCCGAGCTGGGAGACCCCTTCGGGCCGGACCCAGAGGTCACCGTTGGGCTGGCTCATTCGGCGTCGGCCCGGTTGAAGCGGCTGAGGATCTCGCGGACGCTCGTGGCCACGCGCGGTTCGGCCGGCAGGAACGCGTCGACGCCGGCCTCGCCACGCACCAGCGCCTTGGCGTCGAGGCCGGCCGGCAGCGTCGGCGCCAGCAGGTCGGCCGCCTTCTCGTTGACCGCCTCCTTGGCCTCGGCGTAGGTCGACAGGATCGCCGCGGTCAGGTCGGCCGGAGTCATCCGGCGGTAGGCGCCGTTGGCGAATTGAATGTCGGTGAGTACGCCGTTCTGCCCGACGGTAATCGTCACCTCACGCCGTGGTGAGGAAGCGGTGGCGGAGATCTCGCTCATCTTCCGCTGCATTTCGCCGAGTCGTTCGCGCTGACGCTTGTATTCCTCGAAAAAGTCTTCGAAGTGATGACCGAGCTCCATCGAGCGACTCCCTGACACTGCCGAATCGAACCCCGTTCCGGCGGGTTGGCCCGTGCGACGCTAGCAGCGTCGGCTGATGTCCTTCACGTCCCATTTCGGGGGACCCCCCTCGCTTTTTGGGATCTATTCAACAGCGCGGTTGACACGAGCGCGCCGCACCGACTTCTATATCCGCGGCGCGCGTTGGGAAATATCCCCCGCCAATTCCAGACTTCGTCCCGAACAGGAGTTCCGCCGTGGCTTTGCAGAATGTGGGTACCGCCCAAGCGGGTATGGCCAAAGTTGCCCAGACGTTCGAGGAGACGACGAACCACTTCAACAACGATCTGAAGTCCGTCAACGACCTGATGCTCGTGCTTCAGACCACGTGGACCGGTGACGCGTCAAAGAACTTCAATAGCGCGATGGACAGCTGGGAGCAGTCGTTCAAGAACGTGATTCAGGAGCTCATTCACATGCTCGAGGCCATGGGCGTGTCGTCGAAGAGCTACCAGGACGCCGAGGACGCCGCGGCCGCCGCCGCCCAGAACTTCTCGACCGCTCTTCCCATCTGATTGTCGTTTCGTTCGTCGGCAGTTAGTTCCCCCGCAACAATTCCCCACGCAAAAGAGGAAACGATGTCTGACTTCCAGTTCAGCTTCAACGAGGCTGACCTCACGATGGAAAAGATGCAGAGCATCAACCAGGGTATGGACACCGCGCTCGCCGAGCTGGAGGCGAGCGTGCAGACCAACCTGAATGGCCAGTGGGTCGGTGCCGCGGCTCAGCAGTACACGCATTTCAAGGCGGTGTGGGCCCAGTCCGCCACCGAGATGAACAACCACCTGCAGGAGGCGCGCCTCGCGTTCGCTCAGATCTCGCAGACGTACGGAATGACCGAGTCGCAGATCGCGGCGCTCTGGCAGCGCTGACCCGCCCGTCCTCCGCGCCGCGCCCCCATGGGCCGGTGGTGTAACCCGCTGGCCGGCGAATCCCCCTCGCCGGCCGGCGTCCCCTTTCTGATGGCGTGCCGAGATCCCGGAAGGTCTTGCCATGGGTGTTGATCTGAACTACCCCGATCCTGACAACCACCACACCGCCTTCGAGCAGCACGACGAGAAGACGGGCAGCCCTCTCGGCTGGACCAAGGCGGTCTACGACAAGATCAACAAGGACATCCAGGACAACAAGAACAACCCGAACGGCAACGTCGGCCCGGACGGCTACGACACCAGCAAGTACACGCCGGACGAGAACGCGGCCTACAAGACCCTCGCCGACAACGACGGCGGTGGCGCGACGTTCAACCCGCCAAAGATCAACAACCTCGCCGTGAACGCCGCTGACGGTGGTGACACCAATGCCGGTGGCAACACGTGGGGCCACGACTTCGACAACAACAACGAGCCCAAGCCCAAGCCGTCCGCGGGCTCGTCCGACGACATCAAGTTCGACAACTTCGACTCCGGCAAGCAGTACATGCCCAACTCGAACTCCGGGTTCACGCCGCCTCCCGGCACCAAGGAGTACAGCGGCCCGGACAACAAGAGCGGCGAGATGGTCGTCAGCACCGAGGCTATCAACTACTTCCTGAAGAACCTCGCGAACGTCGCCGGCGACGGCCACGGCGTCGCCTGGGACGCCTACCAGGATCTCGGCGAACGTGTCGACCCCAAGCCGGGAGGCTTCGCCAAGGCGGAAGTCCTGCGCCAGAAGGTCATGGGCGCCGGTTCGAGCGACTCCGGTCTCAAGGGCGACACCAGGGCTCTGCTCCTGTCGGTGAACCGATCGCTGGTCGCGCTCCAGGCGAGCCTGCACCACGCGATCAAGGAGTACGAGAACACCGAGGACTTCAACAAGAACTTCACCAAGGCGATGGACGACGCCTGGAAGAAGATCGAGCGGATCGACCAGTACGGCAAGACGACCTCGAGCAGCAGCGGCGGCGGCGACGGCGACGGCGACAAGAGCTCCAACAAGTAACCGGCCCCACCCACTGGCCTGCCCTCCCCACCCGAAGGTCACCCCATGCCCTCAGAGCCCGACAAGGACACCTGGCAAGATCCGAGCCACGGCAACTCGTGGTTCCCGCCGACGACGGTCCCGATCACCGACCTGGACGACTACAAGAAGTGGGCGACAGAGTCCGGTGGCTGGCACAAGCTGCTCGCGTCGATCACCGGCGGCGCCGGGATCAACTCGGACGAGGGAGCGACTTATGCCGCCGGGCTGGTCAACCCGCAGTCCCTGGCCGATGCCTCGGCGTCGTTCCAGCGCGCCTACGAGACGCTGAGCTGGCTCGAGACCTTCATCCGGGACCACTCCAAGGCGATCGCGGGGGAGGGCAAGGCCTGGCAGGGCGCAGCTGCGAACGCGTTCCTCTCCGAGATGGAGTATTTCGCCGACTACCTCGGCGCGCAGGCCGAGCGCATCTCCGGCGGCGACGGCACGGGCGGCGAGTACTCCGTCCCCGGCCAGCTGATGAAGGGCGCCAACCTGCTCGCGTGGGCGCAAGGTGCGATGCGCTACCTCGACGGGGCCTGGGCCACCTACGCGGCGGCCATGGGCACCAGTTCGTCCAGCAAGACCGGTCAGGTCTCGATCACCGGCACGCCGTACGAGAAGCAGATGGCCGCCCAGATGGCGCAGGTGGTCGACGTCGTCGCCACCCAGTACCAGCTGACGTACGACAGTGTCATCGCTCCCGACAAGGACAACTCGAACAGCCTGACGTCGCCGAACCCGAACAGCGTCACCACCCCGAACATGCCGGACATCAGCGCGCCCGGCGGCGGTGGCGGTGGTGGAGGCGCCCCGAACGTCTCCACCCCGAACTTGGACACGCCTGGCGGCGGAGGCGCGAACCCGCCCGAGATGGGCACCCAGGACCTGGAAACGCCGGATGTGCCCAGCGTCGACCCGCCCAACGGCGCCGGGGGCGGCGGCATCGGTGGCGGCAACCCGCCCACGATCCCCGGCATCGACGCGCCGACCGGCGGCGGTGGCAGTGGAGCCGGTAGCGTCCCTCCACCCTCGATTCCCGGCATCAACCCGCCGGCCGGTGGCGGCATCGGTGGCGGTGGCGGTGCCACCCCGCCCTCGATCCCTGGAAGCGCGCCGATCTCGGGCGGTTCGAACAACGGCTCGATCCCGGGGATCGTTCCCCCTTCGATCCCGAAGCCGCCCTCGAGCTCGACCGGCGGCGGGACCGTCGGCGGCGTCAAGCCCCCGGCCGGTGTCGGCTCGGGTGGCGGGACCGGCATCAAGCCTCCCACCGCACCGGGCGCACCGACCGGCGACGACATCGGCAGTGGCATCGGCGACGGTATCGGGGACGGCGTCGACATCCCCGGCTACACCGCGCCCGGCGCGCCCGGCGCGGTCGGCGGCTCGGGTGGCGGCGCCGGTGCCGGGTTCCCCGGCGGCATGCCGGGCGGCGGCGGTGGCGGCGCCGGCGGTGGTGGCGGCGCGAACCTGCCGGACAAGCCCGACGCAGGCGGCCTGCTGAACGGCGACGCGGGGGATTGGGAAAGCGACGTGCCCAGCGTCGGCGCTCCGGACGCGCCCGGCGGCGCCCACCCGGGCGGTGCCGGCCTCGGGGATTCGACGGCGAGCCCGGCCGGCGGGATGCCGGGTGCCTTCCCACCAGGTGGCTCGCCCGGTGCTGGTGGCGGCGCCGGCGGCAACACGGCTCTGCCCGACCGGCCCGACGCCGGCGGTCTGCTCGACGGCGACGCCGAGCACTGGCAGCCGGCCGACTCCACCGTGGACGGCCCGTCGGCGCCCGGTGGCGCCCAGCCGGGCGGCACCGGGCTCAGCGCGCCTTTCCCGCCCGGCGGAATGCCGGGCGGTACGCCTGCCGGGGCCGGCGGTGGAAACGCGGCTCTCCCGGAGCGACCGGACGCCGGTGGTCTGCTCGACGGTGACGCCGAGGAGTGGGAGCCCACGGATGCCACAGTGGACGGGCCGTCCGCGCCCGGTGGTGCCCAGCCAGGCGGTACCGGTCTGGCCACACCGGTTCCGGCCGGTCCGAGTGAGGCCCCCGAGCAGCCGATGACGCCGGTCTCGTCGATGTCGGTGGCGTCACCGGTGTCGCCGGAGAAGACCGACCACCGGCGCGACCGGGACGCCGCCCTGCTGGCCGCCCCGTTCCTCTTCGGCCGGAATGGCAACACCGCCGAGGAGGAGAAGGAGTCCGAGCCCGAAGAGGACGAGCCCGAGGTGGCCGAGGAGGCCCCGCCGCTTCCGGTGGAGCCCGGCGGCATCGAGCCGGTGCCGCCGCTGACCCGGCCCGCCGACGACCCGGAGGACCGGGCGGCGCCCGACCGCCCCGAGGCAGCCGAGTTGCTGGCCGAGGACGCGGACCGGTGGGGCGAGGACCACTCCGGCGAGGACGACCGGACCCCGCCCGAGGAGGACCGCGTTCCGGTCGTGCGGCCCGACGAGGACGGAGCGGGCACCGCCGACTGGGACGACACCGACGGCTCGTGGTGGCTCGGTGACGAGCCGGCCGACGCCGACCGTAGCGACACCGAGAGGCCGGCCGATGTCTGAGCCGTTCTCCGCGCCCTTGAAGGTCTGGCGGCCCCGGCGTGAGTCCGCGGCCTCCCCGGTCGAGCCGGTGCGCGAGTTGCGCTGCGGCGGCCCGATCACCGTGGACGAGCGTTTCGAGCTCATGCGTGCCCTCAAACAGGAGAGGGACGAGGCCCGTGAGCGGGAGCAGGCCGAGGCCGAGGCCGCGGCCCCGGCCGAGCGCAAGAACACCGACGACGAGGACGAGCAGCGCATGTTGGAGCGGTTCCGCAACGACCGGTACGCCGTGAAGCTGCTCCGGCAGAGCGACGACGTCTGGGGCGGCGCGAACTCCGGGACCGGGGCGCTCGGATGAGCACGGTCACCGTCAAGCGCCCGCCGCGCCAGACCGGCCCGGAGGGCCCCGAGGGTGAGATCGAGCTGCAGGAGCCGCCGCTGATGGCGGAGGAGGCGCCGCTCGACTTCCGGTCGTTCGCCATGATCGTGCCGATGGGCCTGGGCATGGGCGGCATGATGGCCATGTTCGGGCTCTACAGCCGGGCGCCCATCATGTACGTGATGGGTGGCGCCATGGCCGGTGGCATGCTGCTCATGGGTGTCATGCAGATCGGCAAGTCGGCCTCCGAGCGCAAGCGCAAGATGCGCGGCGAGCGGCGGGACTTCCTGCGCTACATCGCCCAGCTCCGCAAGCAGGCGCGCACGGCCGCGGCCCAGCAACGCGAGTTCGTTCTCTGGAACAACCCGCAACCCGACTGGTTGTGGTCACTCGCGGCGGGCAGCCGGCTGTGGGAGCGCCGGCCCAGCCACGACGACTTCGGCCGGGTCCGCATCGGACTCGGCCGGCAGGCCGCCCTCCTGCGGTTCCTGCCGCCGGCCACCAAGCCGATCGAAGACCTGGAACCCCTGTCGTCGATCTCGCTGCGCCGCTTCTCAGAGGGGTACCGTTCGGTCGGCGGCATCCCCATCTCGGTGGGGTTGCGCAGCTTCACCAGCATCGAGTTCGAGGGCGACGCCGACGCGGCGCTCGACCTGGCCCGGGCGATGCTCGCTCAGCTCGTCACCTTCCACGCGCCGGACGAGGCCCAGGTGGCGATCCTCGCCCCCGGGGCGCATCGCGAGCCCTGGGACTGGGTCAAGTGGTTGCCGCACAACGCGCACCCGACCGCGATCGACGCGGCCGGTCCGGTCCGTCTGTTCGCCGGCAGCCACGACGAGTTGATGGACCTGCTCGGCCCCGAGGTCACGGACCGCGGCGACCACGACCCGTCAGGTCGGCCGTCGAGCACCGAGCCCTTCGTCGTGGTCGTCGCACACCTGGCCGACCTGCCGGAGGGCTCTCGCCTGCTCGGCGCCGGCATCCGCAACGTCGTGCTGCTCGACCTGACCGGGACGATGCCGGGCGGTCCGAAGGTGCTGCGCTTGACCATGGCCGGGGATCAGGTCACGTTCCCGGCCGGCGACACCGTCGGCGAAGCGGCACGCGACCGGATGAGCACCACCGAGGCGCTCGCCCTGGCGCGCGGCATGGCTCCCAAACGCACCAGCGGTGTGGTCGAAGTGGTCGAGGAGCCGCTGAACTCCGACTTTGACCTCACCGCCCTGCTCGGCATCCGCGACGCCCATACCTACGACGTCGAAGGGCTCTTCCGCACCCGGCAGCCGCAGCGCAACCGCCTCCAGGTGCCGATCGGCGTCACCGAGGACGGCGAGATCATCGAGCTCGATCTGAAGGAGTCGGCCCAGGGCGGCATGGGCCCGCACGGGCTGCTCATCGGCGCCACCGGATCGGGCAAGAGCGAGCTGCTGCGTACGCTCGTCTGCGCACTGGCCGCCACCCACTCGTCGGACATCCTCAATCTGGTGCTCGTCGACTTCAAGGGTGGCGCGACCTTCATGGGCATGGAGAAGCTGCCGCACACCTCGGCGGTGATCACCAACCTGGCCGACGAGCTGCCCCTGGTCGACCGCATGCAGGACGCGCTGAACGGCGAGATGACCCGGCGGCAGGAGCTGCTGCGGGCCAGCGGCTTCTCGTCGTTGTTCGACTACGAGAAGGCCCGCGCGGGTGGCGCCTCGCTGGTGCCGTTCCCGGTGCTGCTGATCATCGTGGACGAGTTCAGCGAGCTGCTCGCGGCCAAGAGCGAGTTCATGGAGCTGTTCGTCTCGGTCGGCCGTCTCGGCCGCAGCCTCGGCGTGCATCTGTTGCTCGCCTCGCAGCGTCTCGACGAGGGCCGCATCAGCCGGGTCGAGGGGCACCTGTCGTACCGGCTGGCCCTGCGCACCTTCTCGTCGATGGAATCGCGGTCGGTGATCGGTGTGGGTGCCGCCTACGAGCTGCCGTCCGAGCCGGGCAACGGCTATCTCAAGATCGACACGACGACTCTGGTGCGCTTCAAATCGGCGTATGTCTCGGGTCCGTACGCCCCGGCCGGCGGCTCGACGGCGGCCGTGGGCACCGGAACGGCCGGTGGTGAGATCGTCGAGTTCACCGCCGACGGGACCGCCGGACGGTACGACCCGGCCCGTGAGCCCGCTCCCGACGAGGTCGTCGCCGAGGTGGACACCTCGCAGCCGTCCGGGCCGAGTCTGGTCGAGGTGCTGCTCGACCGGCTGGCCGGTTCGGGGCCGCCGGCCCGTCAGGTGTGGTTGCCGCCGCTGGCCGCCGCGCCCAGCCTCGACTCGCTGCTGCCCAGCGTGGTGCCCGACCCCGTACGCGGTATGACGGTCGACGACCCCGCCATGCACGGCCGGCTCCGGGTGCCGATCGGCATCGTGGACAAGCCCGCGGAGCAGATCCGCGAGCTGCTGATGGCCGACCTGAGCGGCGCCGACGGTCACGTCGGCATCGCCGGTGCCGCCCAGAGCGGCAAGTCGACGCTGCTGCGGAGCCTGATGCTCGGTCTCGCGCTGGCCAATACACCACGCGAGGTGCAGTTCTACGGGCTCGACTTCGGTGGTGGTGGTCTCGCCTCGGTCGCCGGCCTGCCGCACATGGGCTCGATCGCCACCCGGCTGGAGCGCGATCGCGTGGTCCGCACCATCGAAGAGGTACTGCAGGTCATGGAGCGTCGCGAGGAGGAGTTCACCAAGCGCGGCCTCGACTCGATGACGTCGTACATGGCGGCCCGCGCCCGCGGCGAGATCGAGGACCAGTTCGGCCACGTGTTCCTGATCGTGGACGGCTGGTACACGATGAAGCAGGACTTCTCCGACCTGGACGGCAAGTTCCAGGAGATCACGACCCGCGGCCTGGCGTTCGGCATCCACGTCATCGTCACCTCGAACCGCTGGTCCGACATGCGCACCTGGCTGCGCGACATGCTGGGCACCAAGCTCGAGCTGCGCCTGGCCGACTCGATGGACTCCGACGTCGGCTCCCGCAAGGCGGCCACCGTCCCGCAGCAACCAGGACGTGGCCTCACGTCGGCCGGGATGCACTTCCTGGGTGTGCTGCCGCGTATCGACGGCAGCTCGGCCACCGGCGACCTGGCCGAGGCGACCAAGTCCGTCACCGAGGAGATGAGCACGTTCTGGACGGGACCGCCGGCGCCGCCGGTGCGGATGCTGCCGGCCAGCCTGGCCGCCGAGCACCTGCCCACACCGGAGCCCGAGTTCCGGGTCTGCCTCGGCCGCGACGAGCAGCGTCTCGCTCCGGTCTGGCACGACTTTCTGACGACGCCGCACCTTCTGGTCTTCGGCGACACCGAGACCGGCAAGACGAACATGTTGCGCCTGGTGCTCCAGGCCGTCCAGCAGCGGTACAGCCCGGAGCAGGCCAAGGTGGTGCTGGGCGACTCCCGGCGTGACCTGGACACCGCGATCGACGCCGCCTACCAGGTCGGCTCGGCGTTCACCGGCGACCAGCTCTACGAGCTGGCCGGCCAGACGTCGGTGTCGATGAACCGGCGGTTGCCCGGCGCCGACATCTCCTCCGAGCGGATGCGCCGCCGCGACTGGTGGGAGGGGCCCGAGCTGTTCGTCGTCGTCGACGACTACGACCTGATGACCAGGTCGCAGGGTGTCGGCTCCGTGCTCGACCCGGTGCTTCCCTTCCTCGCTCAGGGCGCGGCCATCGGCCTGCACCTCATCGTCGCGCGCAGCACCTCCGGCGCGATGCGGGCCATGATGGACCCCGTCCTGCGCCGGATGTGGGAGCTGGGGAGCCCCGCGACGCTGTTCTCGTATCCGAAGGAAGAGGGCAAGTTCCTCGGCGAGGCGGCCCCGCGGCGTCTTCCGGCGGGCCGCGCCCAGTTGGTCACCCGGCGCGGTCTGCGGCTCGTGCAGACCGGCCACGTCGCCGTCGGCGCGAGCCGATGAGAGAGGTACATCCATGAGCGCGCCAACGAGCGCTGAGCTCTGCCGCGTCACGGTCGTCGGGCCGGAGCGGCAGGTCGACCTGGCCGTGCCGGTGGGCACGCCCGTCGCCGACCTGTTGCCGATGCTGCTGCAGCACACGAGCGCCGGCGGCGGCTTCGACCGCGACCTGCCCGATGGTCCGTGGGTGCTGCAACGCCTGGGGGAGAACCCCTTCGAGCTCGCCGGCACGCCGCGGACCCTCGACTGGGTCGAGGGCGAACGGCTGCACCTGCGCCGCGCCGAGGATCCGCTGCCCGAGCTCGCCTTCGACGACCTCGCCGAAGGGGTCGCCACGGTGGTCAACCGCCGCGCCGACCGCTGGCAGGCCGAGTACCGCCGTCCGCTGTTCCTCGTGCTGTCGGCGATCCTGATGGTGCTCGTCGGGTGGGCGATCGTCGCCCAGGGCCCGGTGCTGCCGCAGGTCGTCGCCGGTGGTGCCCTCGCCGGGGCCCTGCTGGCAGCTGCCCTGGTCAGTGCGCGCAAGCTGGACGACGGCCGGTTCGCGTTCCTGTTCGGCGCGGGATCGGCCGGGTTCGCCGCGCTGGCCGCCGCGATCGCGGCCGACGGGTCGGTGCTGGCCGGTGCCGTGGCGATCGTCGTCGTCAGCGGGCTGCTCCTGATCACTCAGCGCACCGTCACTCCGTACCTCCCGTTCGGGCCGATGCTCTTCGTCGGGGTGACCGCCCTCGCCGTGGTGCTCATGGTCCTGTTGGGTGCGGCGGCCGGCGCGAACGTGCGGCACACCTGTGCCGGCGCCATTGTCGTGCTCTTCGGTGTCGTCGTGCTGGCCCCCCGGGTCGCGGTCAAGCTGTCCCGCCTGCGCGGCCCGCAGCTGCCCAAGACCGGCGAGGACATGGCGTACGACATCGAGCCCGCCGAGTCCGATATGGTGCGTGACCGTACGAGCGATGCCGAGACCTACCTGACCGTGGCCATCGCGGTCGCCGCGGTCCTGCTGCCGGTGCTGTTCCACTACGTCGGCGACGCCCCGGGCTGGGCCGGTTGGACGCTGGTGCTGCTGATCTCGAGCGCGATCCTGCTGCGTGCGCGCACGTTCTACGGTCTGATCCAGCGCCTCGCCCTGGTCGCCGCGGGTGTCGCCGGCTACGGCACGGTGATCCTGCGCTTCGCCGATTCGCTGCCCGTCGGTGCGCGGTACGCGATGGTCGGCGTCCTGCTGGTGCTGCTGATCCCGCTCGTGATGGCGGCCCTGCGCCCCTGGCCGCAGCGCATGCTTCCGTTCTGGGAGTACGCGGCCACCTTCCTCGACGTGGCCACCGGCGTGGCCGTCCTGCCCGTGGTCGCCCAGGTTCTCGGCCTGTACGGCTGGGCCCGCGGACTGTTCGGGTAGGCGACCGTGCAAACTCAGCGGGACCACGTCCACGCCCACCAGTTCATGATGGGCCGGCTCAGCTCGGCCCTGGTCAAGGGCGACCCGACCAGCGCCGAGATCCCGGGCCAGCGCGCCCTCACCGGCCTGCTGTTCGGGATTTTGGCCGCGGTGCTCGTCATCGCCGGATTCGCCGTGTACGGCTGGATCGTGCCGGGCGGCAGCACCGCGTACAAGAAAGCGGGTCAGCTGCTGGTCGAGAAGGAGACCGGCAACCGCTACATCTACCTCGGTGGCTCGCTGCGCCCGGTGGCCAACGTGACCACGGCGTCGCTGCTGCTCGGCAGCGGCATGACGGTGAAGCTCATCTCGCGCTCGTCGCTCAAGGACGTGCCCCGAGGGGGCGAGCTCGGCGACTACCGCTGGCCGCAATCGGTCGTCTCGCAGACCCCGGTGGCCGGGCCGTGGCTCGTCTGCCTGCCCGGCTCCCGCGTCGACAACCCGAGCCCGAAGGCGCTCGGCATCAACCTCGACCCGACGGCCGCCGTGGAGCCGATCGCGCCCGGTCGATTCACCGTCGTCCGCGACGCGGCCGGTCGCAGATACGTCATCTTCCAGGGCCACAAGCATCTCGTACGGGACAAGTCCGCGCTCGTGGCGCTCGGCGCCGGCAGCACGTCCGCGCCGCTGGCCCCAGCGACCTGGCTCGCTTGGCTGCCCGACGGCCCGTGGCTCGGCGCCGCCCTCATCCCCGGCGCGGGCAACGCCGGCCCGGTGGTCGCCGGGAAGAGCCGGCGCATCGGCACGCTCTTCCGTCTCCGGCCCGCCTCCGGCCAGGAACAATTCTTCGTCCTGCGCACCGACGGCCTCGCGCCGATCAGCGCGACCGAGTTCCTGCTGGCCGCAGCCCGTCCCGACGCAGCTGGCGTGGAGCTGACGGCGGCCCAGGTCGTCGCGGCCAAGCAGTCCATCGACCGTACGCTGGTCGACCGGCTGCCCGACCTGACCGGCGCGAGCCCTCAGGATCCGGCCGGCGGTGTCCTCTGCCAGCGGCAGGCGCCCGGCCCCAACGACACGTTCCAGACCCTGGTCGGGTACGCGTCCCCGGACCGCTCGGCCGTCAACGCGGACGGCACCACCCGGGTCGTCGCCGCGCCGAGCACCGGCATGGCGGTCGTACCCGTTCCCCACCCGAAGACGCTGAAGCCGGTCACGTTCATCGCGGAGTCCGGCCTGGCCTACCCGATCGCCGATCAGGACACGCAGCGCGCGCTCAACCTCGCCGTGGTCGTGCCGGTACCGGCGGCCCTGCTGGCACTGATGCCGAAGGGCCCCCAGCTGAGCCAGAAGGCCCTGATCGGCCTCGCGAGAGGGTGAGACAAGATGGCGAACGGAATCCGTAACCTGCTGCGCGGCAAGGGCGACGAGCCCGGCGGCGTCGCGCAGCACACCGTCGGCAACGCGGTCGTGCTGCACGGCGGCGACGACAAGATCAGCGCCGAGGCCCAGTCGCTGGCGCTCGCCGTGGTCGCCGACGCCGAGAACGACATCGTGGTCCTCGACCTCGGCGAGGGCATGCCCATCAACTCGTGGGAGGCCATGGCCGGCGTGCTGCCCCGGCGCCGCCGCGGCATTCGGCTGGTCGCCTGCGGCCGCCAGCGCAACGCGGCCGCGATGGCCGGGCAGTGGCTCTCCGAACGCCTCAACCGCACCGTCATCGCCCCCGACGGCGACCTGATCCGGGGCGCCGCCGGGAACCTCTTCGTCGACGCGATGCCGGGCAGCGGCTGGGTCCGGTTCCGGCCCGGCAGGCCGCCCGCCTGGGAGGCCAAGCGCTATCCGGCCCCGGCCTGGGACCGGGCGGTCACCGACCGCCGGCCCTCCAGCTCGGTCGGCGAGATCGAGCCGCTGCCGGGCGGCGTCTGGATCCATGACGTACGGGACGAGCACACCGTGGCGGCGCACCGCCAGCGCCTCATCGCGGGCGTGCCGTGTCAGCCCGACCGGATGACGGTCCTGCTCGGCTGTCCCGGAACCCCGTCACTCTCGCTCGACGACGTGGTCCGCTTCTGGCGGGAGCTCGACGAGGACGCCCGTTCGCGGGCCCGGTTCGTTCAATACGGAGAGGTACGGATCCCGGAGGGCGAGCCGCTCGGGCAGGCGCTGGCCGACCTGCTCGGCACGAGCGTCGTCTGCTACACCGGTGTGCCGGTCGGCAGCCCGGCCAAGTTCGAGCTGCGTACGGTCCGCGCCGACGGCTCGCTCGGCTGGTCACCGTTCGCCCAGGAACTCGCCTATCAGCCGCGCGTCCACACGCAGTCCCGCCCGCGCCGGGCCGAAGTGATCAGCCATCGTTCGCCCCTCGACGGCACCGACGAGCAGGACGACCGCGTGTTCTGGTACGCGCCGGACGCCGTGGTCGAGGTCGTCGAGGCCGGCCTGTGGGTGCGTGGCGCCGACGAGCCGGCCAACGCCGAACGCGTACGCGGCACCGCCCTCGACCCCGAGGGCGGCCTGCTCATCTTCGACGACACCGCGGCCGACAAGGCGGCCCGCATGCGCGAACTGGCAGCCGACCTCGCCGCTCGCCTCGACGAGCCGGCCGCCGTGGGCAGCGCCCTGGTCGCATCGTCGGCGGTCGCCCCGGCCATGAAGCGGGCCGGAGCGGCCCGCGCCGCCGCCGACGTGAACCCGATCGTCTCGAGCGCCCCGGTCCGGGTCTCAGCCCAGGCCGTCGTCCCGGCCCCGACCGCCGCTGCCGTGCCCGCCCCGGCGGCCGTGCCCGCCCCGGCGGCCGTGCCCGCCCCGGCGGCCGTGCCCGCCCCGACGGCCGTGCCCGCCCCGACGGCGGTGCCCGCGCAGACCGCGATGCCCGCTCCGAATGAGGTGCCCGCGCCGACCTCGGCTTCCGTGCCGCGTCTCTCCGCGGCCAACACCGTCGCCCTCCGCCTGCCGTCCGCGGTGGGAGCATCGGCCGGGAAGAAGTCGCGCCGCTCAGCGCAGGCCGAGCCGACCGCCGCCGTGCGGCCGGGCTCGGTCGTCGCTTCGGCATCCGTTCCGACAGAGACGGAGGAGGCCACCGCCCCGGCTGTCACGTACTCGCTGGGTCGCGTCTCCATGGGTCCGGTGCACGAGGCCGCCGCAGCCGATGTCGCCGGGCTCGCGGAGCCCGCGTCGGCCGTGGAGCCGGCGCCGCCGGTCGCGGCCGGGGCACCGGTCCCGTCCTCGTCCGTCGAAGCGCCCGCGCCGTTCCCTGCCGCCGAGGCGTTCGTCCCGGCGGCGGAGGCACCTGCCCCGGCAATGGAGGCACCCGCCCCGCCCGCCCCCGTCGAGCCCACGGCCGAGACGACCGCCTCGCCGGCCCCGACCGCCCCGCCCGCGGCCGTCCCGCCCGCGCCGCCGGTGGCCAGCCCGGATCTGGTGGCGCCGCCGGTCGAGGCGGTGTTCTCCACGGTGGCCGAGGTGTCGATCGCCGCCGTTGAGGTGCCCGCGGTTGCACCCGCCGACCCGACCAGCCCAGTAGGAGCGACCAGTCCGGTGGGCCTGACCAGTCCGGTAGGACCAGCCAGCCCGGTGGGCCCGGCCGAACCGCCCAAGAAGGCGCTTACCGACAAGCCGCCCGCGCCGGCGGCTCCGGCTCGGCTGCAGCCGGTGCCCGGAGCCTCGGCCAGCGCGCTTCTGCCCAACCGCGCGCTCGACGAGGAGCGCGGCTGGCTGCACCGCACGATGAGCCGCGAGTTCGACGCCATGGCGAGCTCGGTGGCGCGCATCCTGTCCGAGCACCCGGGCATGCAGAGCGGCTCGCTGACCAAGGACGACCTGCTGGCCGACTCGGTCGCCGTACGCCTGGTCCTGTCGCCGCGCGGCGAAGGGGTCGACGCCGGTCTGCGGGGCGGGCGCAACGGACCGCATGTCCCGCTGGCCCGGGCCGCTGTCTCCGGCCTGTCGCGGCTGCCGTCGTTCCGGGGCACCACCGTGTTCCGCCGGTCGCCGATAGCCGAGGAATGGGCCCTGTACGAGGACCGCAAGCTGGTCACCGACTGGGGTTTCGTCACCGCGTTGACCCAGCCCTGTGTGTCCCAGGAGGGTGACACCGACGTGCTGATCTGGTCGATGACCGCTCGCCGGACGGCGCTGCTGGAGCCCGAGGGCGGCGAGCGCATCGACGACCGGGTGGTCTACCTGCCCGGCACCAGTTTCAAGGTGCTGGAGCTGCGCCGGCCGGAGCCCGGCAAACGCGGCGCGATCCTGATGCGGGAGATCGGCGGCAACGAGATCGACGGCACCGGCCGGGTCGACACCAACCGGGTGTCGCTCGACGAGCTGGCTGTCACCGCGCTGACCCGCAGCCTGGACCGTTGGGCCGGTGGCACGGAGAAGCGACGGATCGGCGAGGCCGCGCGGGCGCGTTTCGACGTGCTGCCCGGCCTGGAGCGCAGGAAGGAGGCCGGTCGATGAGCCGGCAGGTCCTGGTGGTGGGCGCGCGGCAGGCGGGTGCCTTCCCGACCATCGGTGCGGCCCTGGCCCGCGCCGAGGCCGGTTCGACGATCACCGTGCATCCGGGGCGGTACGACGAGAAGCTCGTCGTCGGCAACCGGATCACGATCAGCGCCGAGCCCGGCGGCCCGGTCGAGGTGCACGTCGACGAGGGCAGCGTGCTCGTCGTCCACGGCGAGGGCGCGCAGTTGCGCGGGCTCACGCTCTCGAGTGGCGATCCGAAGCTGGCGGCCGTCGACGTCTACTCGGGCGAGGTCGCCCTGGACGACTGCCGGATCAGCGGCGCCTCGTGGGTCACCGTGCTGGCCCGGCTTCAGGGGTCGCTGGCGATGCGCAAGTGCGCGGTATCCAGCACCGCCGGGGCCGGGATCGTGCTGATGTCCAAGGGCACCGGAACGGTCGAGGACACCGTGGTCGCCCCGGTCGCCACGTCGGGCATCGTGGTCGGCGAGACCGGCGCGCTCACGTTGCGCCGCTGCGTGGTGCGTGACGCCCCCGCCAACAGCATCTGCGCCAACGGCGAGAGCCGGCTGGTCATCGAGCAGTGCGAGATCTCCGGTTCGCAGAAGCCGGCCCTCGTCGTGGAGAAGAGGGCACAGGCCCGGATCAGCCGCCTGACCGTGCGCGACAGCGCCAACGTGGACGTCTTCCTACGGGGGGAGGCCGACGTGACGATCGCCGACTCGTCATTCACCGGCGCGGCGCTGCAGGGGGCGCACATCACCGACGGATCGAGTGCCCGCTTCACCGGCTGCACGTTCACCGGCGCCGGCCACACCGCGATCCACGTCGCCGGGGGAGGGCGGCCGACCCTGACCGACTGCACCGTCACCGGCTCGCCGGTCGCCGTCGCCACCGAGGCCGGGGCTTCGCCCACCTTCTCCGGCTTGACCGTGCGGGACACCGGCGAACACCTGGCCGTGCTGGGCGGCGGCGGCAAGGTGACGATGCGCCGGTTGCGGGCCGAGCTCGACCGCGGCGCCGGTCTCGTGGTGCGTGACGACACCAGTCTGGACGGTGAGGACCTCGCCGTCTCAGGCGCGCCGGCGCTGCGGCTCACCGGCGCCCGGGCCACCGTACGAGAGGCTCGTTTCGACGGCGGCGGCGAGAGCACGGTAACGGCCGAGGAAGGCTCGACGCTGACCCTCACCTCGGTGGTCGTCGCCGGATCGGGCGTCACGGTGTCCGGATCCCGGCTCGAACTGCGCGACGGCGAGATCGGCGGCGCTCCCGGCGACGGCCTGCGTGTCAGCGGCGGGCAGGTGACAGCGACCCAGCTCCGCGTGCGGGACGCCCGGCGCGACGGTGTGGTCCTTCAGGACGGGGCCGCCGGTTCCCTCACCGACTGCGAGATCCTGGGCAGCGGCGCGGCCGGCATCCACGCCCGGGAGACCAAGCCGTTCACGGTGACCCGCTGCGCGTTGCGAGGCAACGCCGAGGACGTCCGCGAGGAATCCGGGGCGCAGCTCGGCATCGAGGCGATGTCCACCGGTGGCGCCACGTCCCCGGCACCGGCTCCGTCGGCCGAGGCGGCGCCGGCCGCGAACGACGAGCCCGCGAGCGAGCTCGCCGGCCCGCTCGGTGAGCTCAACGAGCTGATCGGCCTGCGCAGCGTCAAGCAGGAGGTCACCGGCCTCATCAACCTCATCAAGATGGCCCAGGTCCGGCAGCAGATGGGTCTGCCGATGCCGCCGATGAGCCGGCACCTGATCTTCGCCGGCCCGCCCGGCACGGGTAAGACGACGGTGGCCCGCCTCTACGGCTCGGTGCTGGCCGAACTCGGCGTGCTGTCGAAGGGCCACATGGTCGAGGCGGCTCGGGCCGATCTGGTCGGGCAATACATCGGCTCGACCGCCATCAAGACGACCGAGCTGGTGACCAAGGCGCTCGGCGGCGTCCTCTTCATCGACGAGGCGTACACCCTGTCGGCCGGCAGCGGCGGCTCCGGGCCGGACTTCGGCCAGGAAGCCATCGACGCGCTCATGAAGATGATGGAGGACCACCGCGACGAGCTCGTCGTCATCGTCGCCGGCTACTCCGAGCTGATGGAGAAGTTCCTCGAGTCCAACCCGGGTCTCGCGTCCCGGTTCACGCGGACCGTCGAGTTCCCCAACTACTCGGTGGCCGAGCTGGTCACCATCACCTCGAACCTGAGCACCAAGCACTACTACGAGCTGACCGACGACGCGGTCGACGCGCTCACCACGTACTTCGAGCGCATCCCGAAGAATGCGACGTTCGGCAACGGCCGCGTGGCCCGCAAGCTCTTCGAGGCAATGATCAACAATCAGGCGTCCCGGCTCGCGGTGAACCCGCCGAGCAAGGACACCGAGCTCAACCGGCTCACCGCGCCCGACGTCGCGCCCGAACTGGCCCTGCTCGACGATCTGCCAGTCGAGCAGACGAGCGCGCCCGACAGCGCGACCGACCCGAACGGCGCCATCCGGGCCACCCGCAGCTGGCGCCGGGTTTCCGGACTGGTCGGCGCCGCGAACGCCCGGGAGGCGCTCGGCGCGGGTCTGCTCGAGCTCTGCGATCTGCGCAACCGCCGGAGGGCGTACGGAAAGAACGCGAACGTCGTGCTCAGCGGTACCGTCGGGAGCGGACGGCGGGAGATCGCCCGGCTCTACACGGCGGCGCTCACCGAGCTCGACCTCGTGCCGGTCGGCCAGCTGGTGCGGGTCTCGACCGGTGTCGAGCTGGCGCCGCAGTGGCCGGGTCAGGCTCCGAGCCTGGCGCGGGCCGCGCTCGACGACGCCGAGGGCGGAGTGCTCGTCGTCGAGCTCGTTCCCGGTGAGAACACCGTCGAGGCGGTCGAGGCGCTCGTCGAGCAGATGCGCGGCAAGCTCGCCGAGCCCGTGGTCGTGCTCGTCGGCGAGCCTGCGGACGTAGCCGCGCTGACCCGGTCGGTCCCGGCCGTCGCCGAGGTCTTCGGCCGGCGCTGGGAGATGCCGGCCTACGCGACTGAGGAGCTCGCCGAGATCGTGGTGCGCCAGCTCGTACGGCGGGGGCACGAGGTCCCGGCCGACGTGCGCGCGGCCGTCGTCGGCCTGGCCGCCAACCTCACCCGCCCTACGGTGCATGCCGCCCACGAACTGGCCGCCGCGCTGAGCCGCATGGCCGCGTCCCGCACCCTCGCTCTCGCCGATCTGCGCGCGCCGGTGGCCGCGTCCGATCCGGCCCGGCCGGCCGGTGGCCTGGCCGCGGTCGGCTGAAAGGAAAACCATGGAACCCGAGGTGGAGAAGTTCCTCGCCGACGCGCGGGCTTTCGAGCAGCGCATGCGCGAGGCCCAGGCCTCCCTGCAACAGTCGATCGTGACCGGCCGCTCGGCCGACGGCACGGTGACCGTGATCGCCGGTGGGCTCGGCGAGCTCAAGACGGTACGGGTCGACCCCACGGTCTTCGACCACCGCGACGCCGACCGTCTGGCCACGGCGATCACGGAGGCGGTCCACGCGGCCGGCGACAGTGCGCGGCGGCTCGCCGAGCAGCGCATGGGCCCGATCGAAATCAACCTGCACTGATGGCCACCTCCGTTCTCGCCGGCCGCTATCGCCTCATTCAGCCCATCGGCACGGGTGGCATGGGCGTCGTGTGGGAGGCACGCGACGAACTGCTCGACCGCGACGTGGCCGTCAAGGAGCTGACGCCCGGCGGCCTGACCGCCGAGGAGCTCGGTGACCTGCGCGAGCGCGCGATCCGTGAGGCCCGCGCGATCGCCCGCGTCGACGACGCCAACGTGGTGAAGATCTTCGACGTCGTGCACGAGGACGACGCCCCGTGGATCGTGATGGAGATCGTACGGTCTCGCGCCCTCCACGACGTGATCAACGAGGACGGCCCGATGGCGCCCGAGCAGGCGGCCGAGGTCGGCCTGGCCGTCCTGGCCGGTCTTCGGGCGGTTCACGCGGCCGGCATCCTGCACCGCGACGTGAAGCCGGCCAACGTGCTGCTCGGCCTCGACGGCAGGGTCGTGCTCACCGACTTCGGGCTCGCGGCCATGACCGGCGACTCGGCCATGACTCGTACGGGAGTGGTGTTGGGCTCGCCGTCCTACCTGGCTCCGGAGCGCGCGCTCGACGAGGAGCCGGGCCCGGCGGCCGACCTGTGGTCCCTCGGGGCGACCCTGTACGCGGCGGTCGAGGGCCGGCCGCCGTTCGAGAAGTCGTCGCCGATGGCCACGCTGGCCGCCCTCATGGTGGAGGCGCCGGCGCCGCCGAAGCAGGCCGGCGCCCTCGGCCCGGTTCTGGACGCGCTGCTGCGCAAGGACCCGGCCGAGCGCGCCGACGCGGACGAGGCCGAGCGCCTGCTGCGCGCGGCCGCCAGCGAGGCCCCCGCCGCTGTGGCGCCGGCCGTCTCGGCGCCGCCCGTCGCCTCGTCGGCCGGAGTGCCGGCCACCGCCCCCGCGGATGCGGCCGCTGAGCCAGTCGGCTCCCCGGCCGACCCGCCAACCATCGAATCGCCCGGCTCCAAGGGCGCGCCGACGGTCTCCTCCGCGAGCGGGCCGACCGCTGCCCCACCCTCCGCGACCCCCGCCGAGGCCGCGCCTACGGCCAAGCCGGCCGAGATTCCCGCGGAGAGCCCGACCGTCGCAACCCCCGCGGCCCCGATCGCCCCGAGCCCCGCTAAAGCCGTGACCGCTGCCAAAGCAGCGACCGCCAAGCCGGGCGCGACCGCCGGCAAAGCGGCTGCGGCCGCCACCGAGGCCGATGCCGAGGCGGAGCCGGCGGCCGCCGACGACAAGCCGGCGAAGGTCGTGGAAGTGGCAGTCGCGGCCGCCACCACGGCCACGCTCTCGCCCGCGCCGGCGCGGCGCCGGACGCGGCGGCGCTGGTGGGCCACCGCGGCCGCCTTCGTCGTCGTGGTGGGCGGAACCGCCTGGCCGCTCATTGCCCAGGCACGCGGAGACGACACGGCCGCCGCGTCCTCCATCGAGCTGCCTTCGGTGGAAGCGTCGATCCCGGCCGCCGCCGGCGGTCCCGCCGCACCGCCCGCGACGTCGTCGTCCGCGGGTCCGGCGCCGTCGCTGTCCGGCGTGCCGGTCGCCACCCGCGCCGGTTCGGCACCGGCGGCCGGTGTTCCGGCCGCCCCGGCGGGCACCCAGGGTGCCGCAGCGCCCGCGGGAACGGCCGCCCCGGCCGCCGATGGCGGTACGACCACGACGGCCCCGGCGGCGGCTCCCGCGGCCACCACCAAACCGGCGGCCATCAAGGCGCCGGTGGCCACCCAGGCGCCGGCGACCCACACGACCGCGCCGGGCATCGAGGTCTGGAACCACGAGACCCACACCTGTCTCGACGGCCGCGGTTCCGCCGTGCAGCTCTGGGCCTGCGACTCCAGCGATGCGCAGCGTTTCGATTTCCGGTCGGACGGCACGATGCGCGTACGCGGTTGGTGTGTGCGGCTCGACGGCAGCGGTAACGGAGCACGTCTCGTCTTGGCCGGCTGCGACGGCTCGTCCGCCCAGAAGTTCGACCTGAACGTACGCAACGACCTGGTCAGCCTGAAGGTCGACAAGTGCGTGGACGTGCCCGACGGCAACCCGGGCAACGGTGTGCCCGCGCAGATCTGGGACTGCGCCGGCACCGACAACCAGAAGTGGAACTGAGCGGCGTGAACGGCCCGTCAAGAGCGGGCCGTCACCCGTACCGAAGCCGTTAACGCCGTTCCAAGATCACGTATGTCCTGATGGGCTCGACGGATGCCCACTTCGGATGTTCCAGCTCCGGCCGGTGGATACCGCAATGTCCCCGTCTCGGCGCCCGGATACGACTCGTCGATCCCGGTGCTTCCGGACGGGGACGCGCCGGACCTCACGGACTCCCTGCTCGTGAGCACGGACGACCTGAACAAGGCGGCCGCCCGAGCCGCCGCGCCGTCCAGTGAGGCAGCCGAGGCGGCGGCGCGGATCGCCGCCGTGGCGCACCCGGACGGAACACCGTGGGGCGACGACCCGCTCGGGCAGGGCTTCGGCGCGGTCTTCGCCGAGCCGCGCGCGAGCCTGCTCAAGGTGGTCGGCGAGCTGCCCAAGGTGCTCGACGGCGTGGCCGAGCGGCTCCGGGCCGCCGGCCGGGCGTACGCGGACGCCGAGGACGAAAACATCAGAACGGCGAAGCGGCTGTTCACCGGGGAGGCCGCGTGATCGACGCCCACCACGTTCCGCCGGAGCTGAGGTCTGGCAGGACCCGGAGCCCATCGCGGGAGCCGTCTCTGAGCCCGGACCGGAGAGGGGGAAGGAACTTGCCCTGCCACGGCCTTCGGCGGGCGCGCACTATTGCCACATGACCTCTTCGGAACTGAGCGACTTCCTCAAAGCGCGGCGCGCCGAGCTGACTCCCCGGGCCGTTGGCCTGCCGGAGTTTGGCGACCGCCGCCGGGTGCGGGGGTTGCGGCGCGAGGAGGTGGCCGGCCTGGCCGCGATCAGCGTCGACTACTACACCCGGCTGGAGCAGGGCCGGGTCGCGGCCTCGGCCGCCGTGCTGGCCACGCTGGCCCGGGCGCTGCGCCTCGACGACGACCAGGAGGCATACCTCTACGAGATCGCCGGCAAGACCGACGCCCGGCCCCGGCGGCGGCGTTCCCCGCAGCGGCTGCGGCCGGCCATGCGGCGGCTGCTCGACCAGCTGTCCGAGTCGCCGGCGATCGTCCTGGGCAAGCGGATGGACGTCCTCGCCTGGAACAGCGCCGCCGCGGCCCTGTTCACCGACTTCGCCGCCGTGCCCGAGAAGAACCGTAACTATGTCCGCCTGCTCTTCACCGATCCGGGCATGCGGGCCCTGCACGCGGACTGGCCGCACGACGCCCGGGATGCCGTCGCCGCGTTGCGCACCCGGGCCGCGGCCGACCCCGACGACCCGGAGCTGGCCCGGCTGGTCGGCGACCTCGCCGTCCGGGACCCCGATTTCCGTACGTGGTGGGCCGAGCACCGCGTCAACGGCGCCAGCTACGGCACCAAGCACTACCGCCATCCGGTCGTCGGCGATCTGACCCTCGACTGCGATGTCTGGGCCAGCCCGGACGGCAGCGGTCAGGAGCTGATGATCGTGACCGCCGAGCCCGGCACGCCGTCCCACGACGCCCTGCGGATCCTCGCCTCCTGGACCTCCGTCCCCGCGTAATCCCCGCTTTCCCTTCCACTCCCTTCCACCCGTAGCACCACTGTCTACAAAGGACGCTGAACCATGCAGAAAATCGACGTGAAGTTCGACAGCCAGGGCCTCCAGATCGCCGGCCACCTCTACATTCCGGAGGGCGCCAACCTTCCCGCAGTCGTCGTCGGCCACCCGGGCACCGGCGTCAAGGAGCAGGCCTCCGGCCTCTACGCCCGCGAGCTGGCCGAGCGCGGCTACGTCGCCCTCGCCTTCGACGCCGCCTATCAGGGCGAGTCCGAGGGTCTGCCGCGCGGCCTGGAGGACCCGGCGCACCGCATCGAGGACCACAAGGCGGCCGTGAGCTACCTGACCACCCGCGCCGAGGTCGACGCCGACCGCATCGGCGTGGTCGGCATCTGCGCCTCCGGCGGCTACGTCCTCAACGCCGCCGCGAGCGACCACCGCATCAAGGCCATCGCCACGGTCAGCGGCGTCGACGTCGCCCGCCAGTTCCGCTTCGGCGCCGACGGCGACCAGGATCCCGCCGTCTTCCAGGGCATGCTGGACGCCGCCGCGGCCGCCCGCACCGCTGTGGCCCGCGGCGAGGGCACGCAGACCTTCCCGCTCTTCCCGCCGACCCCCGAGCAGGGCCGCGAGCTCGGCGGCGAGCACGGCTTCGAGGGCGTGGAGTACTACTGCACCCCGCGCGGCCAGCACCCCCGCTCGACCAAGGCCCTGCCGTGGGAGAGCATCGACCACCTGGCCCTGTTCGACGCCTGGGCCGCCGTCCCGCTGATCGGCAACCGCCCGCTGCTGTCGGTCATCGGCCGCCGCGCCGTCACCGCCTGGATGGGCATCGAGGCCTTCCAGCGCCACACCGGCCCCAAGCGCATCTTCTGGGTCGAGGGCGCCAGCCACGTCGACCTCTACGACAAGCCCGAGTACGTCACCCCGGCCGTCGACGAGATCGCGGCCTTCCTTGCCAGCAACATGTGACGAGCGCCACTCTCGCTCGTGATCCGCGGCGCGGCTGCTCCTCGTCTGACTGGGTGTGAAAGTGACCAGGCTGGACGAGGAGCAGTTGCTGCGCCGCGTCGCGCGTGCCGACCGGGCCGCCTTCGAGGAGCTCTACCGGCGTACGTCGCCATGGCTTGCCGTTCGTCTCCGCCGCCGCTGCGCCGACGACAACCTCGTGGCCGAGGTGCTCCAGGACACCTACGTGGCGGTGTGGCGCGCGGCCGGGTCCTTCGCCGGAGGCGGGACGGCCGAGGGGAGCGCGGCCGGCTGGATCTGGACGATCGCCGCCCGCCGCCTCGTCGACGCCTTCCGCAGCCGCGCCCGCAACCTCGAAGAGCCTTCCGAGGAGCTTCCCGTCCGCAGCGCGCCCGCGGCCGAGGACGAGGCCCTGGCCGCCACGGTCGGCGACGAGGTCGGCGCCGCCCTCTCGCAACTCGCCCCCGAGCTGCGCGACGTGTTGCGGGCCATGGTTCTCGACGGGCTCACCGTCCGTGAGACCTCTGTGCTGCTAGGGCTGCCCGAAGGCACGGTCAAGAGCCGGGCGCGGCGCGCCCGCAGCGCGATGCGGGAGGCATTGTCGTGACCACTCATGCAACGCGGGCGTCCCTGACGGCGTACGCCGCCGGCGATCCGGGGCTCGACGACGCCACCGTGTGGGCGATCGAGGCCCATCTGGAGAGCTGCGCCGACTGCCGGGAGAGCCTCGCCGGTGCCGTCCCGCTCTCCGTCACTCAGATGCTCGACGGGGTACGCCTCCAGCTCGCCCCCGAGACACGGCACGGCCCACAGCCGGTACCCGTCAGCTCGTGGCGGCGCCGGGCCCAGCGATGGGCGGCCTGGGGCCTCGTGCCGTGGGCCGTGCTGACCCTCACCGCGGTCGTCGCGGCCTTCCTGCTCGACCGGACCTTCCCGGACCGGCCGTCGCTGGTGCTGCTGCTGGCCCCGGTGACCCCGCTGAGCGGGCTGGCGGTGGCGTGGTCGCGCCGTACGGACCCGGCCTGGGAGCTGATCGCCGGAACGCCACGGGGCGGGCCGGAGCTGCTCCTGCGCCGTACGATCGCGGTCCTCGCCGCCGTCATCCCCGCGCTGGCCGTCACCGGATGGTTCCTGCGGGAGTCGCCGGCCCTGTGGCTGCTGCCGTGCCTGACCTTCACCGCCGCCAACCTGTTGCTGGGCGGGCGGATCGGCATTCCCCGGGCCGCCGCCCTGCTCGCCTCGGCCTGGCTGGCCGTGGTGGCCGCGCCCGCCGTCGTCACGGCCCGGCCGCCCGTCCTGATCGAGCCGGCCGCCTGGCCGGCCTGGGCCCTGGCCGCGGTGATCCTGTCCGCTCTCGCCGCTCTGCGCGCCGGTGACCACCGCCGCGCCGACAACTGGAACTGAGGGAAGAACCGATGATTCGAGCGGTGACCGGCGCCGAGATGGCGCCCCGCATGCACGCCTTCGACGTCGAGAGCGAGGGGCTGCGGCTCAAGGCCGGCCGGCATCTGGCCGTCGACGGCCTCGATCTGCGCCTCGGCGCCGGCGTCCATGGCCTGCTCGGCCCGAACGGCGCCGGCAAGACCACCCTGATGCGGTCCCTGTCGACGGTCGTCAAGCCGTCCGCGGGCAAGCTCACGCTGCTCGGCGCCGACGCCGCCGACGGGCGCGGCCTGCGGGCCCTGCGCCGCCGCCTGGGCTATCTGCCCCAGCATTTCGGCTTCTACCCGAAGTTCACCGTGCGCGAATACGTCGAGTACATGGCCTGGCTGCGCGAGATGCCGTCGTCGGCGGTCGCCGCTTCGGTGCAGCGCGCCATCGAGCGGGTGGGGCTGGCCGACCGGGCCGGCTCCAAGCTCAAGTCGCTCTCCGGCGGCATGCTGCGCCGGGCCGGCATCGCCCAGGCCATCGTCAACGACCCGGACCTGCTGCTGCTCGACGAGCCGACCGTCGGCCTCGACCCTGAGCAGCGTGTCGAGTTCCGCACCCTGCTGCGCGACCTCGGCGCCGACAGCTGCGTCGTCGTCTCCACCCACCTGGTCGAGGACGTCGTCGCGGCCTGCACCGACCTCGTGCTCATCGACAAGGGCCGCCTGGTCTTCCAGGGCCTGCCGGCCGACCTGACCCGTCTCGGCGACGAGGCCGGCGGCGTCGGCGACAGCCCGGCCGAGCGCGGTTACACCACCCTCCTGAACCGCCACCGGAGCGCCTCATGATGCTGCGCATGGTCGGCGTCGAACTGCGGCGCGGCGGCGCCTTCGCCGGGGCCGCCCTGATCGTCGCGATCACCGTGGCCGCGCTGGCCACCGACCTGAGCACGTGGGACAGCCAGTGGACCCGGCTCGCCAACGACCAGGCCGTCGGCCTGTTCATCCTGTTGCCGGTCACCCTCGCCACCGGCGCGATGCTGGGCCGCCGCGAGCGCCGGACCCGTGCCGACGAGGTCCTCGCCAGCACCCCGCGGCCGAGGTGGCAGCGCGTCGTCCCGCCGGTCGCGGCGGTCGCGGTCGCCCTGGCCGCCGGCCACCTGCTCGTCTTCGCCGCGGGCGGCGCGCTGGTGGCCGTCAACGGCGGCTATCCCCTCCTGTCCACGGTCCTGGTCCCGCTGACCGACGCGGCGATCCTGGCCGGCGGCGCCTGGCTCGGCTACGCCGCCGGTCGCGCCTGGGCCTCGCCCATGCTCCCGCCGGCGCTGGCCGCGGGCGGCCTCATCGCACTGCTCGGCCTCTCCCTCATCACGCCGGCCGGCGAGGCCGGCCACGTCAACAACCTCGAGCTGGCGGTGCAACCACCCACGTACGACTGGGAGATCGTCAACGACCGGGCCCTCCTCGGCCACCTCGCCCTCGGCGTGGGGCTGGCCGCGGCCGGCTTCCTGCTCGCCGCCGCTCGCTCGTGGGCGCTGCGGGCCGCCGCCGTGGGAATCCTCGCCGTCGCGATCGTCGCCGCCGCGTTCATTCCGCGCACCGGCCTGGCCGGCCGCTACACCATCGACCACGACGCCCAGCGCCTCGTCTGCGCCGACGGCACACCCCGCGTCTGCGTCACCAACGTCCATTCCCACGACCTGGCCGGCGTGACTCCGCAGGTGCGCCAGGCCCTGACCCTGCTGGCCAAGCTGCCCGGCGCGCCCACACAGGCCGTCGAGTGGCGCGCCGCCACCGTCTACGAGCCGGGCGAACCGGAGCCGGCCGGGGTTCCCGCCCCCGCCGGCGCCGTGGTCTTCACCCTCGACCCCGAAACCAGCCTGGTCGAGAGCATCGTGCGGGGCGCCGGCACGGCCAACCGCGGCTGCCCGGCCGGCGACGAGGCCGACAGCGTCGCCGAGGCCGCCGCCGGGGCCTGGCTGCTGAGCGCCGCCGACGTCCGGGGTCACTCCTGGGAGGACGCCGCCTTCCACGACCAGGTTCGCGAGACCGTACGGCAGCTGAACGCTCTCCCCGCACCGGAGCAGACCCAGCGGGTCACCGCCCTGCGCGACGCGGCCGCCGCGTGCCGCCCCGGCCTGCTGCCGCTGCTGACCGGAAAGGACCGTGGATGACCGGCTGGCTGCCCCTCCACCTCCGCGCGCGGCGCCTGCCGGCGGCCCTGGCCGCGTCGCTGGGCGCGGTGGTGGTCACCTGGGCCGCCTGGTCGGCCTTCTCCCACGACCACGAGATCGACCGTGGCCTGACCGTCCTCACGGTCGCCCTGGCTCTCGCCCCGGTGATCCCGACCCTGGCCGGCCACGACGACAGCCTGGAGTCCACGGCCGCCCTGCCCTGGCCACCCCGCCGAGCCGTACACCTGCTGGCCTGCGGCATCCTCGTCACGGCCGCACTGGCCCTGTTCGGGGCGACCGGCACCTCGTTCGGCCCCTTCGCCCAGCTGGCCCGGGACAGCGCCGGCCTGACCGGCCTCACCGGCCTGTCGGTGGCCCTGCTGGGCACCCGGCTGGCCTGGGCGCCCCCGATCGGCTGGACCGCCGTGCAACTCCTGTTCGGCGCCCCCGACGGCCCCGCCTGGCACCGGGCGCTCTTCTGGCTGATCCAGTCACCGTCCGACCGCACCGCCGCCGTCACGGCCACCCTGCTCCTGCTGACGGGCGTCACGGCGTACGCCCTCAAGCCCGGCCCTTCCGTATCACCGACCGAGGCCACCATGCAGCAGTAGGGCTGCCAGAATGACCTGGTGCCGCAGCTCAACTACGACGTCGTCGGTGGCACCCGTCCCACCGCGGACGACTGGCCGTCCCACCCGCCCGGATGGCGCGCCTACGAGCGGACCGTCTGCCTCGGCGGCGGCGCCGACCGCTGGCACGAAGTGTCCGAGGCCGTGATGACGTGGCAGGTCAAGCGCCGCAGCGGTTTCACCGTCACCCCGGCCGGCGGCGACGTCCGGGCCCGGCCCGGCGCCGACTACGAGCTGCTGGCCCGCGTGGGCCCGTTGCGCGTGCGGGAACCGGTGCGGGTGGTCGCCGTCGTCGAGCGCCCCGACCGGTGCGGCTTCGCCTACGGCACCCAGCAGGGCCATCCCGTCCGCGGCGAGGAGGCGTTCATCGCCCACCGCACGCCGGACGGCCGGGTGTGGCTCACTCTCCGATCGCTGACCCGCCCCGCGGACGGTTGGTGGGGGAGGGCGTTCCCGGCCCTGTTGGTGGCCCAGCGGGTCTATCGTCGTCGCTACCTCCGGGCGCTGCGGGCGACTCCCGGAGAACCGAGCGCGCCGCGAAATCCCGGTTGTCGATGACGATGTCCGCCCGCTCGGCCGGCCGCACCTCGTCCAGATAGAGCTGCTCACCCGGCACGTAATAGGTACGGTAGCGCTCGACCGCCGCCTCCATCGAGTCCATCCACGCCACGTCCCGGGCCGGCCCCCGGCGCATCACGTCGGTCACCTCGACGTGCAGGTAGACGCGAAGGTCCCAGTGCGGCGCCAGCGCCGGTTTCATCAGGAAGGCGCCATCCGCCACCAGGATCGCGTCCTCCCGGGCCACCCACACGCCGGAGTCGACCGGCGTACGGCCCCGGAAGTCCATGATCTCCGTCCGGAAGCGCCGGCCCCCGCCCGGCCCGAGCGGCGCCAGCAGGAGATCCCGGATGGCGTCCACGTCGAACATCTCGTGGTAGTAGCTCTCCGGCGAGCCGGCCGGATATCCCGTACGGAAATCGACGTGTCTCTTGAAACGGTCGAGCATGACCCGGAGCACGGGCCGCGCCGTCCTTCCGCGCAGGACAGCGGCCAGCTCGTCGGCGAAGGTCGTCTTACCGGCGGCCGAATGACCGTCGATCCCCACCCGCACCGGATGGCCCGGCGCGAGCGCGAGGATCCGATCGGCCACCCGCCCCGTCACGGTCATCAGCCGATGATGCCCTACTGGGCGCCGGCCCCGCCGTCCACCGCGAGCAGGGCGCCGGTGACGTACGAGGCGCGGTCGCTCAGCAGCCAGGCCGCCGCCTCGGCGATCTCGCTCGGCGCGGCCAGGCGCCCGAGCGCGACCTGGCCCTGCATCTGCTCGAGCGCGCCCGGCGTGCTGGTCACGTAGCCGTCGATCATCTCGGTGCGGGTGGGGCCGGGCGCGATCGCGTTGACCCGGATGTTCTCGGGTCCCCAGGTGACCGCGGCCGAGTCGGTGAGGCTGTTGAGGGCACGCTTCAGCGCGCCGTACGCCGGGTGGTCGAGGTTGGCCCGGCGGCTGCCCAGGCTGGACGTGTTGACGATCGCCCCCTGCCCGGCGGTGGACCGGATGGCCTCGGCCTCGGCCGCCATGGCGACCCACTGTCCCTTGAAGTTCACGGCGTAGATCTGGTCCAGCTCCTCGTCCGGCACCTGGTCGACGAAGCCGTGCGGTCCCGGCACCGCGCCGTTGTTGAAGGCCACATCCAGGCGCCCATGCAGTTCAACAACGCGGTTCACGGCCGTACGCACGCTGTCCGCGTCCGCCAGATCGAGGACGACCCAGTCGGCGACGCCCCCGTCGTCGCGGATGCTGTGCGCGACGGTGGCGATCTCGTGTTCGCTGCGGGCGGCCAGCACGACGCGCGCCCCCTCCCGCGCGAACAGCCGTCCGGCGGCCGCCCCGATGCCGCGTCCGGCCCCCGTGATGAGCGCGACTTTGTTCTCGAGAAGCTGTGCAGAGGTCATGCTCCCGAGACTGGCGCGCCCCGGCGCCGGGCGACCCAGGGAAACCCCCTGGCCTGCCCCCGCGTGTCGCCCGTCACGACCGGCCTTGAGGAGCGACTTGAGCGCCTCAGACGGCGCGCTGTGAGCCCCGCTGTCACGCTGCTGCGATCACCTCGATCTCGATCAACCAGCCGCTGTCGAGGGTTTGGACGACGATTGCCGTGGTGGGTACGACTCGCCCGCCCAGAGCCGCGACTCGCGCATCGGCGTTCGCCGCACGATGTTGTCGACCGTCATCTGCGCTGAGGCCTCCATGGCGGTCATGGTGCCAGAGCACGGCGTTCCGGGCTGCTGATGTGCAACCTGGGATTAAGCTCTCCGGTCGCCCGTCACCGCCTGACCTTGCGGGTCGAGGTCGTGCTCCGGGACACCAGTTCCAGGACGCTGCGGCGATCGTGGCGGAGCCGGGCGAGCACACCGATGACGAGCATCGCCCACAGGACCACCGGGAACCGGCCGCCGGCCTGCAGGAGCGCCACCGGCAGCCACCACACCAGGAAGCGTGGCCACACCGCACGCCCCGCGTCCGGGGCCAGGAAGAGCGTGGCCTGGCCCAGCGTGGCGTGGTCCCGGCGCCGCAGCGGCACCAGGAGGGTCGTGACGACGTACGAGATCAGCGCCACCGTCGTCACCCACGCCGGCCCGGGATCGGCCGCGCCGGTCAGCGTGAGAACGGCGAGCACGGTGGTGGTCGTGAGGAACCCGATCAGCAGGTCGGCCCCGACGGCCAGCCCTCGCCGCAGCAGTCCCGGTTGCGCGACGTCGGGCGAGGGCGCCGGGTGCGGATCGGGCAGGAGCCGTCCGGCGAGGGCCGCGATCAGCCACCCCAGCACCGCCCCGGTGGTGTTGGTGATGAGGTCACCGGTGTCGGCCACCCGGTAGGGGCACGCGAACAACCCGAACGCGGCCGTGCCCTGCGTCGTCTCGATGAGCAGCGAGGTCGCCAGGCCGGCGAGCCCGGCCACGAGCAGCGACCGCCGGAAACGGTAGCGGGCCAGGAACCCGAACGGCACGAACAGCGCCACGTTGAGCAATAGCTGCGCGACTCCGGCCCGGGTCGCCACCAGATCGTTGAGCGGGTTCAGGTTGAGGAAGTCGGCCGTGGTCCGGCTCGCGCAGTAGGCGGCCGTCTCGTCCGGCAGCGGAAACAGGGTGAAGGCCAGCAGCCCGCAGAGATAGAGCACCTCGGACGCCGCCAGGACGGCCGACCACCCCGTGAGCCGGCCGTAGCGCTGGTACTGCCGATGGATCCACGGAAGGGCCAGCAGAGGCACCAGAAGCGCGAACAGAACCACGGCCAGCAGCGAATCGACGAGGTGAGCCACATCCCTGAACCACGCCCGGCGGCCCACGGGATTCACCGTCACGGCGTGACCGCGCTCACCGGGGTGCATGACCGGTAGGAGATACGGGCGCGCTCGCACCTTTCGGCAGCAATTGTTGGTGAAACAACACGAGAGGTGAGGGACATGTCTGAGCCCAAGGTCTGGCTGGTCACCGGTAGTTCGCGCGGTCTGGGGCGGTCGATCGCGGAGGCGGCCGCCGCCGACGGCGCCTCGGTGGTGGCCACCGCCCGCCGCCCCGAGCAGCTCGACGATCTGGTGGCCAAATTTCCTGATTCCGTACGGGCCGTGGCGCTCGACGTCACCGACCCGGCCGCCGCCGAGGCCGCGGTCGCGGCCACCGTGGAGGCGTTCGGCCGACTCGACGTCGTGGTGAACAACGCCGGGTACGCCAACAGCGCCCCCATCGAGGAGATGGACCCGGCCGATTTCCGCGACCAGATCGAGGCGAACCTGTTCGGCGTCGTCAACGTCACCCGCGCCGCGCTGCCGGTCATGCGGGCTCAGCGGAGCGGCACCTTCGTGCAGGTCTCCTCGATCGGTGGCCGGGTCGGCGGCACGCCCGGTATGGGCGCCTACCAGACCGCCAAGTACGCCGTCGAGGGCTTCTCCGAGGTGCTGGCGGCCGAGACCGCCCCGTTCGGCGTCAAGGTGGTCATCGTCGAGCCGGGCGCCTTCCGCACCGACTGGCAGGGCGCCTCCATGGTCCGGCACGAGGTCGGCCCCGACTACGAGGCCTCCGTGGGCCGCTTCCACGAGCTGCGCGAGCAGTCCGACGGCAAGCAGCCCGGCGACCCCGACCGGGCCGGTGCCGCGATCGTCCGCATCGTCGACGAGGAGGAGCCGCCACGCCGCCTGCCCCTCGGCTCCGCCGCCGTGGCCTCCGCCATCGAGGCCGGCGCGGCACGCACCGCCGAGGCCGAGAAGTGGGCGCACGTCAGCCGCTCCACCGATTTCCCCGCGTCGTAGATCACACCGGATCGGCGCCCGGAGGGTTTGCCGTTGCCCGTACGGGCGGTTACCGCTGCCCGTGCGGTCAGTGACTTCGCAAAACGAGTTTGTGCTGGTCGCCACGCTTGAGGCAGCACACAGCCCACTTCACGGGCATTACACAGCCTCCGCACAGAAGATGGCCCTATGAAGCAGACCCGGTTGGCGAGTCCACCGCTCTCCAGGCGGACGATCGCCCGGCTGGTCCAAGTGGCCGGCCTCCTCGATGTCCTGTCCACCATCGCTCCGCACCGGCGTGGCCACATGTCGGTGCTCATGGAGTTCGTTCCCGCCTTCGGCGTCTTCTCCGCCCGCGCGGCCACCGTGGTCGTCGGTCTGCTCCTCATCTACCTCGGCGCGGGCCTGCGCCGCGGCAAGCGCCGCGCGTGGCAGGTCGCGGTCGGCCTGTCCGGGTTCGCCATCGCCCTGCACTTGCTGAAGGGCCTCGACTACTACGCGGCCGGGGTCAGCGCCATCCTCTTCGTGATGCTGCTGGCCACGCAGGACCGGTTCACCGCCCTCGCCGACCGGCCCAACCGCTGGCGCGCCCTGCACGCCCTCATCGGGTTCGCCGCCGCCGGCTTCGTTCTCGGTTTCATCGAGATCGCGGTCCGGGCCAACCACCTCGTCGGCACCCCGGGCGTCTCGCAGTGGGCCGAGCAGGCCGCGCTCGGCCTCGTCGGCGTCCACGGCCCGCTCGAGTTCCGCCACCGTTTCGGCGGCGACATCGTCGCCTACACGACCGGCGCCTGCGGCCTGCTGGCCGTCGGTGTGGCGCTGGTGCTGCTGCTGCGGCCCGGCTCGCGCCGGCCCGAACGGACGGACGAGGGCGAGGTGCGCCTGCGCGAGCTTCTTCAGCGGTACGGCAAGGCCGACTCACTCAGCTACTTCGCGACCCGCGACGACAAGTCCCTGATGTGGTCGGAGAACCAGGCCGCCGTCATCGCCTATCGGGTCGTCAACGGCGTCAGCCTGGCCGCCGGCGACCCGATCGGCCCCGAGTCGGCCTGGCCCGAGGCGATCAGCGCCTGGCTGGCCGACGCCCAGCAGCACGGCTGGACCCCGGCCGTCCTCGGATGCGGAAACGCGGCCGGCAAGGCGTACAAGAAAGCGGGTCTCGATGTCGTCGAGCTCGGCGACGAGGCCATTGTGGACACGACTACGTTCTCGCTGAACGGCCGTCCGATGCGCGGCGTGCGGCAGGCGGTCAACCGGGTTCAGCGCGCCGGATACACGTGCCGCGTCGTGCGCCAGCGCGACCTCTCCGACACCGAGCTCGCCGACGCGATCCGCGCCGCCGACGCCTTCCGCGACGGCCCGGTCGAGCGCGGCTTCTCGATGGCGTTGTCCCGCCTCGGCGATCCGGGCGACGGCGACAACCTTCTGGTCCTCTGCCACGACGAGAACAGCAAGTTGCGGGGGCTCTTGCAGTTCGTTCCGTGGGGCGCCGACGGCCTGTCGCTCGACCTGATGCGCGGCGACCGGACCGCCGAGAACGGCCTGACCGAGTTCATGGTCGCCTCGGTGCTGGAAGAGTCGAATGCGCTGGGTGTACGCCGGGTGTCGCTGAACTTCGCGGTCCTGCGCTCGGTTTTCGCGCGGGCCGAGGAGCTCGGCGCCGGCCCGGTGCTGCGCCTGTGGGCCCGGCTGCTGCGCGCGGCCTCGAAGCTGTGGCAGATCGAGTCGCTCTACCGGTCCAACGCCAAATATCTGCCGTCCTGGGTGCCGCGCTACCTGTGCTTCCCGACGGCCCGTGACCTGCCGCGCATCGCGGTCGCGGCCATGCGGGCCGAAGCCTTCCTGCCCGAGCCGCGCCTGCCGAAGCTGCGCCGGCCGGCCACCGAGCGGGCCGAGGTGTCCGCATGAGCCTGACCGGCCGGCCCCTGCTCCTGCTGACGGCCACCCTCACGGTCGTCGTGGGCGTGGCGACGGTCTTCTTCTGGCCGCGCGGCGGAAGGCTGCGCCCCCTCACCCGTACGACCGGAATCCTGCTCCTCGAAGTGCTTCTCGTGCTCACCGCGGGCCTCGAATACAACCGGCGTGAGCAGTTCTACCCGTCGTGGCAGGCGCTGCGCGGCGACACCGGCACGGTCGCGGTCACCGGCGAGGTCCGCGCCGGGCTGCTCGACCGGAGCGCCCTGAACGGCACGCTCGAGTGGCGGCCGCCGGGCTGGGACGCGTGGCATCTCGCCCGCGCCCCGCGCCTCACCGTTCCGGCCGACTACGAGGACCGGCCCGACGTGACGTTCCCGGTCGTGCTCGCCTTCGGTGGCGAGCCCCGGCGTACCCCCGGAGCAGTGACCGTGACCATCGAACCCACCGCGGCCACCACCGCCACCGCGCTGCTGACGCTGCCCGCTCAGCTCGGCCGCGATCTGCGGGTGACCGCGATCGGCTGGGACGTGCGCGGAACCGTGCCCCTGGCCGCGGCCTTCGTCAAGTCGGCGCCGGCCGGGTCGGCCGTTCTCAACCAGCCCGCCGGCGCGTTGCCACCGGCGCTGAAGGCGCCCAAGACGTTGCCGGCTCTCGCAAAGGGGGTGCCCGCGTGAACACCCTCCTCTGGGTGGCGCTCGCCGCCGTGCTCGTGTTCGCGGTGGCGCTCGCCGCGTTCTGGAACCGGCTGCACTGGGCCTGGCGCAGCCTGCTGGCCCTGGGCTCCGTGGTGAGCGTCGGGGCCGCCGTCGGCGTACAGCTCAACGCCCTCACCGAGGCGTTCCCGACCGCGACCGACGCCGTGCCGGTCGCGTCCAGCACCGGTTCGAGCCAGTTGTTCGCCGTCAGCGTGCACGGCCCGGCCAGCAAACTCACCCTCCCGATGTACGTGTACCTGCCCGCCGGCTACCACGAAGGCACCACCCGATATCCCGTCATCGAGGCGTTCCACGGCGTGCCCGGCACACCGCAGTACTGGGTGCACAAGCTCAACGTCAAATCCACACTGGACGCCGAGATCGCGGCGGGCCGGATGGCGCCCACGGTCGTGCTCTTCCCGCAGCAGACCACCAATCCGACCCTCGACACCGAGTGCACCAACCTGAAGAACGGCCCGCAGGCCGAGACGTTCCTGACGGTCGACGTGCCCGCCTTCGCCAAGGCGCACTACCGGATCCGCACCGACCGCGCCGGATGGGGCCTCACCGGATATTCGGCCGGTGCCTTCTGCGCCATTAACCTCACCCTGAAGCACCCCACCCAGTTCGCGGCCGGGGCCAGCCTTTCCGGGTACGCCTCGGCCGGCATCACCATCGGCGACGGCTCCGAGCACACCACCAACAACCCGTACTGGCGCCTCAAACACCTGCCGCAGCCCGCGTCCGCGCTGTGGCTCGGCTGGGCCGCCGACGACAAGCAGTGCTCCCACGACTCGCGCCTGCTGGCCGCGTCGGCCCACGGCCCGCTCGCGGTGACTACCGCGGTGGTCGCGCACGGCGGGCACAGCAGCGCCGTCTGGCGCCAGATGGAGGCCCCCGCCTTCGACTGGCTCTCCGCCCACCTGGCCGGGCCGCTGCCGTGAGGCGTGTCGCCGTCCTGCTTCTGCTCCTGGTGGCCGCCTGCGACCCGGCGGCCACGCCCGTCGTGGTCACCCTGGGCGACTCGGTCGCGGCGGGCGCTTCCTGTGGCTGCCAGCCATTTCCGGCCCTGTACGCCTCGTCGCAGCACGCGTCGAACGTCAACCTGGCGAGGTCGGGAGCGACGGCCGCCGACGTACGAGCCGAAGTGCCCACCGAGAAGTCGGTCCTCGAATCGGCCACCCAGGTGGTCATCATGATCGGCGCCAACGACATGGCCGGCGACTTCGAGGACCCGTCGAAGTATCCCGCCGTCGCCACCGGCGTGCGGGACGACGTCGAGGCCACGATCGAGGCCATCGAGGCCGTCCACCACACCCGGGTGGTCGTCCTCGGCTATTGGAACGTGGTCCTGGACGGCAGGGTGGCCGCTTCGAAGTACGGCGCCGACGAGGTCTCCGACTCCGAATCGGCCACCGCGGTCATCAACAGGGCCTTGCAGACCGCCGCCACGAAGACCGGCGCCACGTACGTCTCCACCGACGCCGCCTTCCACGGCGCCGACGGCTCCCAGGACCCGACGGGCTTGCTCGCCTCCGACGGCGACCACCCCAACGCGGCCGGCCAGAAGGCGATAGCGGCCCTCATCCCACCCCTGCCCGGAAATTGACTGTCCCTCGCCGCCGCGCCCTGGTTAGCATCCGCCGATGCCATCCCTGGACTCGCTCCTCGGCGACACCGTCGTGGAGAGTCGGACCATCGCCGCATGGCCGCTGTCGCACACCCGCAAAATCGTGCTGGCCAGTGGCCGGACCTACGCCTACAAGGTGACGTCGCCACCCGTGATCGAGCGGGAGTTCTACGCGGCCGCCGGAACAGCCCGCCTGCTTCCCGGCCACAGGCTGCTCGACGACGCCCTGCTGGTCGACTGGATCCACTCGCCCTCGCTGGCCGACCTGAAGCTGGGCGAGGAGGATCTGCTGGCGCACGCGACCGCGGTCGTCGACCAGATCGGCAAGTTGGAGCCGGGCCTGCCCGTCCACCTCGACGTCGGAACGCCGGCGAAATGGACGGCCGAGGCGGCCGTGACCCTGGCCAAACTCCGTCGCCTGGCCTCCGACGGCCGGTTCCCGAAATCCTTCACACCGGGCGTTGACGACATCGAGCGCTGGATCGTCTCACCCGTGGTCCTCGACGAGGTGGAAGCCCGCTCGCGTCTGGTCCACCGCGACCTGAAGCCCGCCCACGTTTTCCCCACCGCCGACGGCTACCGCGTCATCGATTGGCAGCTGCCGGCCATCGCCCCGGCCGGCGTCGACCTGGTCGGCTTCCTGGACGAGGCGGGCATCGACGCGTTCCACCATGTCGACCCGGTCACCTACGGCATCGCCTATTTCCTGCACCTGCGCTGGGCGGTCGTCGCCCAACACGACCTGTTCCCGGAGGCCACCGTCCCCTTCCTCGAGGAGTGGGCGCGGGGCGGGCTCAAGGGAGTGCGGCGGGCGCTTCCCTGAGGTCGTACGCCATCTCGTCCTCGTCTTTGACTGTCAGCCCGGTCGCCGCGAAGCCGGTGCGCCGGTAGAAGGCGGCGGCGCGTTCGTTGGCCCGCATGACGAAGAGCCGGAGCCGATCCACGCCGGCCTCCTCGCGGGCCCACCGGATGACAGCGGCCATCAGGTCGCCGGCGACCCCGCTGCCGCGAAGGTGTGGCACGACATAGACGCCGACGACCTGAGCGGACGCCCCGGTCGACTCGGTGAAGCACGTGGCCTTGGCGGCGAACCGGCCGTCGAGCACCGCCACGAACATGCTCTCCTCGTCGCCCGAGGCGCCGTCCTCGACTCGCTCCCTCCACGCGTCGTCCGGCCAGGCCAGCAGATCCGCGTACCGCTCCTCGAAGGCCGCCGGGGCGTCCCGCAACGCCGCGAGCCGCAACTCGCGATAGAGCCGCCACTCGCCGGACCGGACCCTGCGCACCTGAGGAGACATGGCGCCATGGTGCTGCGGACGGCCTCCGCGCGCCAGCGGTTAACTCATCGGGCCTCGCGGATCAGGTCGGCGGCGCGCTCGGCGATGGCGTACACCGTCGCATTGGTGTTGTTGGAAGGAATCGCCGGGATGACCGATCCGTCGGCGATCCGCAGCGCCTCCAGGCCGTGGACGCTCAAGGTGGAGTCGACGACTGACCGGTCGTCCTCGCCCATGGCGCAGGTGCCGACCGGGTGGCAGTACGAGATGAGGTTCGCCCGGGAATAGGCGGCCAGGGACGTCGCGTCGTCGACCGCCGGTCCGGGAGCGACTTCCTCGGCGCCCCAAGCCCTGACGGCGGCGGAACGGCCGATCTCGCGGGCGGTCGCGATGCCGGAGAGCGTCGTACGCATGTCGCGTTCGTCGGTGAAATAGGCCGGGTCGAGCACGGGGTGGGCGTACGGGTCGCCGGAGGTGATGCGCAGCGTGCCGCGGCTGAACGGGGTCATCGGGGCCACGCCGATGGTGAAGCCGTTCTCCAGTGGGAGCACCGGGTTCGGGAACGGGACGTCGATGAACAGGATCTGCAGGTCGGGTCCGTCCAGCCCGGCCGAGCCGCGGATCAGGCCCTGGATCTCGCCGTGCGGGCCGCGCGACGGCGGGACCGGACGGCTCGTGCGGTGCACCAGCAGGACCATCGGGTGGTCGTGCAGGTTGCTTCCCACGCCGGGCAGTTCGTGGAAGACCTCGACGCCGGCCGCGCGCAGTCCGGCCGCCGGGCCGATTCCCGAGCACATCAGCAGTTGCGCCGAGCCCATGGTGCCGGCGGTGAGGACGACCTCGTGCGAGGCGTGAGCTTTGTGGACGGTCCCGCCCACTCCGTATTCGACGCCGACGCAACGCCGCTCCTCGAAGAGCAGCCGGTGGGCGGTCGCGTCGGTGACGACGGTCAGGTTCGGGCGGTCCAGGACCGGGGTGAGGTACGCGTCGGCGGCGCTCTGCCGGCGGCCGTCGACGATGTTCAGGTCGACCGGCGCGAAGCCCTCCTCGAGGCCCCCGCTGATGTCGTGTGCTCGCCGCTGACCGGTCTCCACGGCGCCGTCGAGGCAGGCCAGCAGCGCCTCGTTCGGCGGGTTCATCGGCCCGACGGTCAGCGGGCCGGCGGTTCCCCGGCCCGGCGCGGCGCTCACGGCCGTCTCGCTGCGCTGGAAGTACGGCAGGAGGTCGTCGAACGTCCAGCCCTTGGCCCCGAAGGCGTTCCAGCGGTCGTAGCTGGTGCGGTAGCCGCGAGCGAACACCATGGCGTTGATGGCCGAGGAGCCTCCGATGCCACGGCCGCGCGGCAGCATCACGCCCGACGTCGTGGTCTCGCCCCAGTTGGCCGGCGTGAAACCGAGTGTGGGCCAGGCCGGGGGCACCGCCACCGCCTCCGGAAGCCCCGCCGTTCCGGTGCCGGCCTCCAGCAGCAGGACGCGCAGGTCCGGGTTCTCGGTCAGGCGGTTCGCGAGCACGCAGCCGGCTGAACCGCCGCCGACCAGGATCACGTCGTACTCGTTCATGTTCCACGCTCCTCCGCGTGTCTGGATCAGTGGTCCGGATCAAAGCTACCACTGATCCAACCAATGGTTCGCCTGTCGTGATACCGTTGATCCATGGTTGCGCAGACAGGTACTGACCTGCGGGAACGGATCGTTCTGGCGGCGGCCGCGTTGCTGGAGGCCGAGGGTCTGGAGGCGGTTTCCACCCGGGCCGTCGCGTCCGGTGCGGGGGTGCCGCCGCCGACGATCTTCCGGGTCTTCGGCGACAAGGAGAGGCTTCTGGAGGCGGTCGGCGAGTACGGCTTCGCGCGCTACCTGGAGCAGAAAGCCACACTGCTCACCCAGGAGGACCCGGTCGCCGCGCTCCGCGAGTCCTGGGACATGCACGTCGAGTTCGGGCTGGCCCATCCCGCGTACTACACGCTGGTCTACGGCCGGGTGCGGTTCGGCTATCTGCCGCCGGCCGGGCAGCGGGCCGCCGAGGGGCTCAGGCACATGATCACGCGGGTGGCCGCCGCCGGGCGGCTCCGGATGAGCGTCGAGCGGGCGGCCGAGGTCATGCACGGCGCCGGCGTGGGCACGATCCTCACGCTGATCAGCGAGCCGTCCGACCGCCGCGACCTCGCGGCGGCCGAGGTCGCGCGTGAGATGGTCATCGCGACCATCACGACCGACTCGGGCGGGCAGCCGTCGAGCGGCGCGGCGGCCAGTGCGATGGCCCTGCGGGCGGCTCTGGACGGCCAGGCGGCGCCGCTGAGTGAGGGGGAGCGGACCCTGCTGCTCGAGTGGCTCAACCGCCTGGCCGACGGCTCGTCCTAAGGCAGGATCGCGTCGACGTAGCCGCCGTCGACGCGCAGCGCGCCACCGGTGGTGGCCGAGGCGAACGGCGACGAGAGGTAGACCACCATGTTGGCGATCTCCTCGGGCTCGATCAGGCGTTGCAGCAACGATTGCGGCCGGTGCTCCAGCATGAACTTGTGCTGTGCCTCGTCCCACGGCAGATCGTCGCCGACCATTTGCCGTACGAAATCCTCGACCCCACCGGTGTGCGTGGGCCCCGCGATGACGCTGTTCACGGTGACGCCGGAGCCGGCGGCCTCCTTGGCGAAGCCGCGCGACACCGCGAGCAGCGCCGTCTTCGACATGCCGTAGTGGATCATCTCGGCCGGGGTGACGACGGCGGAGTCGCTGGCGATGTACTGGATGCGCCCCCACCCGCGGTCCCGCATTCCGGGCAGATAGGTCCGGGTCAGCCGTACGGCCGCCAGGACGTTGACCTCGAAGTAGCGCCGCCAGTCGTCATCGCTGATCTCCAGAGCCGGCTGCGCCCCGAAGATCCCCAGGTTGTTGACCAGGATGTCGGCCTCGGGCAGGGCCGCGGCCGCCGCCGCAGCCCCGTCCTCGGTGGCCACATCGGCCGGCACCGCGACGAATTCGCCGTCGCCGAGCTCCCCGATGGCCCGCGCCACCGACTCCTCCGACCGTCCGTTGACACCGACCCGGGCGCCCGCGGCGGCCAGTCCCGCCGCGATGGCCAGCCCGATGCCCTGGGTGGACCCGGTGACCAGCGCCGTCTTCCCCGAAAGATCAATCCGCATGTCCCCATTCTGCGCCGCCCGTGATCAACTCGCAGTGCCGACCACCGCGACGGCGCTCCGGGGCGCCGCCGGTCAGGCGGCGGCGTCGAAGGTGCGGGCGGTCACGCCGGGCAGTGAGGGGCCGCGGGCCGGGATCGTGTCGGCGCGGGCGGGGTCGGCGCGCCAGAGGGAGCCGTCGGCCGCGCCCTGGACGGTGGCGAGCATCGACGTATATGCGCTGCGAATCTGGAACTCCGTCTGGTCGTCGGGCAGGTTGGAGAGCTCCACCAGCAGCGACGCGCTGCCCAGGATGCCGTAGGCGTTGCGCGCGATCCCCTCGTAGTCGCCGCCGGGATAGCGGGTGACGTTGGCCCGGGCCAGCTTGGTCATCGCGTCGTAGTTGCGGACCGCGACCTGCCGGGACTTCGTGACGTCGCCCGCGAGCGGGCTCGTCGGCCACAGGATGGAGGCGGTCGTCTCGCGCCCGTCGGGCTGCAGATAGCGTCCCTGCATGTGGTAGTCGACCACGACCTTCGGGTGGGTCGCGTGCCACAGCCGCAGAATCGCCCGCGACTCCGGCACCGGGTTCTCCTCGATCGGCGTCAGCGGGTTGTGGAACCGGTTGATGTCGTAGCCGACACCCGGCGCCGCATAGTCGCCCGACGCGCTCGGGTCGTGGTTGTACCGCTGGTCGCGCACCGCGCCGTCCGGGTTCGCCTGCACGACCACGTCGAGCGTGACCCGCTTGAGCAGCGCCCGCTGCCACGGCGTGTCCGGCACACCCAGCGTCCACAGGGCCCGGATCGCGGCCGGTGTGCCCAGCGGCTCGTCACCGTGCTGCTGCGTGACGAAGAGCAGCCGCACCGGCCCGTGGCCGACGGTGGCCGATCGGAGCGCCCGCCCCTCGTTGCTGCGCCCGATCACTCCGAGCCGCACCCGCCCGTCGCTGGCCCGTGCGATCTTCGTCAGGGCCCGCTGCACCTCGGTCGGGCTGGGCCGGGCCGACAGTTCAGTCCCGGTCGCGTGCGCCGCACCCGGCGTGGCCCAGAGCGCCCCACCCAGCAGCGCGGCAGTGAGAACGGTGGCTAACTTCTTCCGCATCCTGGCCCGACCCTTCGATAGACGTCTATGTCTATCGATCAGAGTAGGCGGTGCGCCCGAGGTTCGCCCGGCGTTCCGTTCTAAATTGTCGGCGTGCCGCTGCTCTCGTCCGGCGATCCATTGCCGTACCGCCCGTCCCGGATTCTCGTCGCCGGCACTTCCGGCTCCGGCAAGAGCACGGCGGCGCGGCGCATCGCCGGGGTGCTCGCCGTGCCGTACGTCGAGATCGACTCTCTCCAGCACGGCCCCGGCTGGCAGCCGAGGCCCACGTTCGTGCAGGACGTCCATCGGTTCACCGCCGGCCCGGCGTGGGTGATGGAGTGGCAGTACCAGGACGTCCGCGACCACCTCGTCGACCGCGCCGACCTGATGCTCTGGCTCGACCTGCCCCGCCGGCAGGTCATGCGCCAGGTCGTCATCCGGACCGTGCGGCGGGCCCGGCGCGGGGAGGAGCTGTGGAACGGCAACCGGGAGCCACCGCTCCGATCGTTCTTCACCGACCCGGACCACATCATCCGCTGGGCGTTCAAGACCCACTCCCGCACGGAGACGACGGTCACCGAAGCGGCGGCGAGACGCCCCGGCCTGCCGATCGTCCGCTTGCGCAACCACCGGGAGGTGGACCGTTTCGTGTCTGCGGTGGTGAACATCTCGCCGCCTGGCGCGTCGATGGAGGGGTGACGCAAGCACTCACCACACACGAGATCACCGTGGGCGGGGTCGCCCAGCGCTTCCACGTGGCCGGCCGGGGGCCGGTCTGCGTGATGCATTCGGGCGGGCCCGGCGTCGACTGGTCCTACCTGCGGATGCCGCTGGTCGAGGAGTTCGTGACCGCGGTCTACCTGGAACCCGTGGGCACGGGGGAGTCCGGCCGGCTGCCCACCCACCCGCGCGGCTACACCGTCGAGGCCTATGTGCCGTTCGTGCACGCGGTGGTCGAGCACGTCGGCGCCGACTACCTGCTCGGGCACTCGCACGGCGGGCTGGTGGCGCAGGAGTACGCGCTGACCCATCCGGGCCGCCTGGCCGGAATGGTTCTCTACGCCACGGCGCCGTGCAACGGCCCTGACCTGGACGCCGTCGCGGCCCGCAACGCCCGGCGGCAGGCCGCCCGGCTGCCCCGCCTGGCTCCCGTCCTGCGCGATCTGGAAGCCACCTGGCCGGAGACCGACGCCGGGGCCACCGCGAACCTCAAGGCGATCCTGCCGCTGTACTTCGCCGACTACGGGGCGCGCGAGGACGAGTACGAGGCGCTGCGTGACGCCGTCCGCTGCTGGCATGTGTCGCAGGACGGCGAGGTGTTCGACGTCCGCGAGCGACTCGGGCAGATGACCACACCTACGCTGGCGATCTGCGGACGGTACGACTGGATCTGCGAGCCGTCGTGGTCACGCGCCCTCGCCGACGGGATCTCGGGCAGCGTTTACGCCGAGCAGCAGTTCAGCGGGCATTTTCGGGCACATCGAGGAGCCGGGGATCTTCGCCGAGGCCGTGGAGAAACTGGTGCGCGGTGGGTCACATCGGTGAGACCCGGGCGGGCTGTCACGTCGTACGGGACATGACCGACGACTTCACCGTTCCGTACGGCGTCCTTGTCCCGGTGGAGGTCTACTGGGACGACCTCGACTTCCTCGGCACGCTGTACCACCCGCGCTTCGTCGCGCTGCTCGACCGGGCCGTGACCGCCCACTGGCTCTCGCGCGGCTACCGCCTGGCCGGGCGCCAGCTCGACGAGGACGGCTACCAGCTGCTGCGCGAGGTGTCCATCTCGTTCGACCGCCCGGTCACCGACTTCGGCACGCTGCTCATGCACATCTGGGCCGAGAAGGCCGGCACCACCAGCATGGTCCTCGGTTTCCGGCTCCTCTCCGAGGACGGCGCCGTGCAGTACGCGCACGGCCACCGCGTCTCCATCAAGTTCGACCCCATGACGAAGCGCCCGTCCCCGTGGACCGACCGCGCCCGGGCCGACCTCGCCGCCCTGCTCAGGGAGCCTGCGACCGTGTGAAGAGGTTCCCGATCACCTCGGCGGTGGTCGGCATGCCGCCGCGCCCGGCCGTGGCCGAAACGGTTAATTGCCATTCGCAGTCCGGGCGATGGAACGACCAGGTGCGATACCCGAAGAAGCCGCCTTCCTTGCCCCACACCGTTTCGCCGTTGGGAAGGGCGTAGCGCGTGATGCCGAGCCCACCCTCGACACCGGGCGTGCCGGTCGGCAGCGTTGTCAGCATCTCCCGGCGTTCGCGAGGGCCGAGCAGTCGGCCGGTCAGCAGCGCCCGGAAGAACGTGTTCACGTCCGCCGCGGTGGAGATGAGCCCGCCGGCCGGCCCGGCCGTGGACGGGTTGTAGTCGGTGATGTCGACCGGTTCGCCGTCCACGGTCAGACAGGCGCGCGCATGCGGCGACGGCATCACCGCGCTGTCGTCGCGCACCAGCGTCTCCCGCAGTTCCAGCGGCCGCAGGATCCGGCTTTCGATCTCTTCCCCGTACGAACGACCGGTCGCGCGCTCGATCAGCATGCCCAGCAGCACGTAGCCCGTGTTGTTGTACGCCCGCGACGCACCTGGTGCGAACGACCGTTCACTTCGGGTGGCCCGCTCGACGATCTCCCGTGGCGTCCATCTCCGGAGCCGGTCGCGCAGGATGCCCTCGGTGGTCAGGTCGTCCGTGTAGTTGTGCAGACCACTCGTGTGGTTGAGCAGCTGCCGGACAGTGATCGGCGCGTACCCGTCCACCGGCTCGTCGAGTGCGAACCGTCCCTCACTGACCAACTGCAGGACCACCGTCGCCGTGAACACTTTGGTGACGCTGCCGATCCGGAAGAACCCGCGCGGGTCGACGTGTTCGTCCGTTGCCGCCAATGAGATGCCTCTCCGGTCACAACACTGAATTCCGGGTACGAATCATCGTCGATCAGGGCATGACTCGCCTGACCGACGATCGTGTGCTCGTCACGCACGCCGCCCTCGCCGACGGCACCGCCGACGCCGTGACGCCGGACGTCTCGCTGCTGGCCGAAGGCGGTGTGATCACCCGGATGTGGATCGGCGAGGACCCGCCGCCCGTCGACGGCGCCACGGTGATCGACGGTTCCGGGGCGACGCTGGTGCCAGGTCTGGTCGACTCGCATGCTCACGTGTCCCTGCCGGGCGGGGCGAGGTGGGTGGAGCACGGCTTCGACCCGCTCGACGAGCTGCTGGCCGTCGGTGAGGAGAACGGCGAGATGATGACCCGAGCCGGCATCCGCTGGGCCCGTGACGTCGGTTCGCCCCGGCGGGACGGCCGCGCCACGAGCCTGACCCTGCGCGATCGCTGGCACGGCCGGCGCGCCGGCCCACGCCACGGCCACGTCGAGCACGGCCACCCCGACCGGCCTTACCTGCGGGCGGCCGGCACCTGGATCAGCCGCCGCGGTTCCATGCCGCCCGGCCTGACCGTCGAGATCGAGCACGCCGCGGACTTGTCAACGGCCGTTCGCGGTCAGCTCGACGACGGCGCCGACCTGGTGAAGCTCTACCTCGACGGCCCCGACGCCGACGCCGCCCCGTTCAGCGTGGCCGAGGTGGCCGCCGCCGTCGCCGTGGCCCACGAGCGCGGCGCCAAGGTCGCCGCCCACGCCACCGCCCTCGCCGGGACCCGCCTCGGCGCCGAGGCCGGCGTGGACAGCCTGGAGCACGGCAACCAGATCGACGCCGGCACGGCCGCGCTCATGGCGGCCAACGGCGTCACCCTCGTCTCCACCCTCGCCGTCCCCGAATCGTGGCTTACTTTCGGCCGCCCCGGCGCCGCCGAGCTCCGGGAGACCATGCGGGCCAGCGTCCGCCTGGCCGACGCAGCCGGTGTCACCCTCGCCGCCGGATCGGACGCCGGCGGCGGTTCCCTGCGCGCCAACCAGCTCGCCTGGGAGGTGCAGTCCCTCGTCGCCGCGGGCATCGCCCCTCGTACGGCCCTGGCCGCGGTGACCTGGCGCGGCGGCGACCTTCTCGGCATCCCGGAGGCGGGCCGCCTGACGGTCGGCGGCCCGGCCCATTTCAGCCTCGTGCACGGCGACCCGCTCACCGATCCGGCGGCGCTGTGGAGGGTGTGGCTGACCCGTTAGGGCGTGCCGACGAGGAGGCAGAACGGGTGCCCGGCCGGGTCGGCCAGGACGTACAGCGGCTCCTCGTCGTCGCCGGTGCGGTCGAGGAGCACGGTGGCGCCCAGTTCCTCGGCCCGGCGCCGGTGCTCCTCCAGGCCGTCCCGGGTCGGCACGTGGAAGTCGAGGTGCATCTGCTTCGGCACCTCGTGGGCCGGCCAGTCGGGGCGGGCCAGCTGGGGCACCCACTGGAAGGCCAGCACCCGCTTGCCGTCCGCGTCGACCAGCACGAGCCAGTCCTCGCCTTCCTGCGGGGTCTCGTCGCCGGGGCGGTAGCGCACGCCCAGCAACTCCCGGTAGAACTCGGCCAGTCCTCGGACGTCCGTGGCGTCCAGCGCCGTGTGCATCAGCATGGGAAAGGTCATGGACCACATCCCATCACGCGTGGCGGACCGCGGCGACCCGCCTCGGCGACCGCGCGCGACCTGGGCTGGGAGTGGGACGAGGCCACGGCCGGGCCGGGCGATCAGGCGATCGCCGCGCTGCTCACCACAGCTCGAGGTCGAGGTCGCGCTCGGTGAGCTCGATCAGCCGGTCCTGCGCGTCGTGGTCGAGCGCCTCCGGGTTGGGCCGGGCCGGCTCGCGCTCGTCGTAGTACGTGCCGTTGTCGCGCTGCTGCGAGGCCACGTAGCGGACGTTGGCGGCGGCGTGCTCGGGCCGGTCGCCGTCGACGGCGAACATGGCGTGCAGCAGCGGCGTGGCGATGATGCCCGGATGCATGCTGACGACCTCGGTCCGGCGCCGCGACAGCCAGCAGGAATAGGCGACAAGGGCCAGTTTGGAGTACGCGTAGGCGCCGGCCGCCGAATAGGGCCGCCCGGCGTCGCCCAGGGTCGCCGACAGATGCGTGGCCGAGGCGACGTTCACCACCCGGCGGGTCAGGTCGAGCAGCCGCGTCGTGAGCAGGACGGGCGCCAGATAGTTGGTCTGAAAGGTGACTTCGAGACCGGCGGCGTTGACCGTACGGGCCGGTGGCCCCGGCCGGGCGGCATTGTTGATCAGGACGTCGACCTTGTCGGTCGCGGCCCGGATCCGCGCCGCGAGCCGCTCGACCTCGTTGAGATCGCCGAAGTCGGCCGGGAAGTACGTTATCCGGTCGTCGGGGGAGAAGTCGGAGATGGTGGGCTCGAGCCCGTGCAGGATGAGATGCTCGCCCGAGCCGGCCAGCAGGCGGGCGGTGGCCCGGCCGATCCCCGTGGTGGCCCCGGTCAGGACGATGCTCACGGCCGCATCCCGAACAGGAACCGCGTCACCTTCGTACGCCGCACCAGCACATCGTAGACAGCGAACATGACCACGAACGTGATCGCGACGATGGCAAGGTACTTGCCGATCACCGGCAAGTCCCACCGCACCACGAAGTACGCGACGACCACCAGGATCGGCTGGTGCAGGATGTAGAGCGGCAGCGCGGCCACCGCGAGATATCCGATGACCGGGCTGCGGGGCGGCGGTGATCCCCGGTCGAGCAGCCCGAGGATGGCCACGAGCCAGAACCATCCGGCCAGCCCGAACAGCACCCGGGCCACGATCGCGTGCGAGGTCATGGACGTGAACGGATCGTCGCCGGCCGTGCTCAGCGCCGCGCCCGAGGCCCCGAACAGCAGGAACCCGATCACCGCGGCCCACCGGGCGTCACGCCGCATGGCGGCCCGGAAACGTTCGTCGGCCGCGAGCAGGAACCCGTATAGGAAGAAAAGCAGATAAGCCCAGCGGCTCCACCCGGCGAAAGCCTCCTCCATGCCCAGCAGCGCCCCGATCAGTGCCACCGGCAGAGCCGGGAGGAACACCACGCCGCGATGCCGCATCGGCCCGCCGATCAGCGGCAGCCGGCCGGCCACGAGGGCGAGGATCAGGGAGAAGGTCAGCAGCAGGACGACGAACCACAGGTGGCCCGTCTCGAAATGCTCGCCCTCGACGACGAACGGGAAGTCCGACAGCTCCAGGTGAACGTCGAAATAACTCCGCAGGAACTCCGGATATGGCTCGGCGGCCCCGTCCCGGATCCACTGTGGAACCGGGATGATGGTGAGCGACGCGAAGACCAGCGGCACCCCGAGCCGCAGCAGCCGCTCCCGCACGAACCCGCCGGTGCCCCGCCGCTTGAGCGAGTGCCACGACCCGAGCCCGGCGATGAGGAACAGCGCCGGCATGGCCCACACGACCCCCAGCCCGGCGACCCAGGTGACCGCCTCGGTGGTCTGCGCGTTCTTCACGTAGAAGTCGTCACGCGTGTCGAACACCAGCGAGGCGTGGAAGAACACCAGCCCGAGCACCACGGCGAGCCGAATGGCGTCGAGCTCGGGCCGGCGCGCGGTCGTCATGCCTGAAGAGCATGTCAGGCCGGGAACCTCGGCGGGCTCGGTGGTGTCGTCGAAATATGAAGGCGTTCGCAGTATTGCTGCTTCTGCTGGCGGGCTGCTCGGGTCCCGGGCCCGCCCCGGCGCGCGAATGTGGTTCCGCGGTCCGGACGGATGCTCTGCCGTCGTGGGCGCGGGCCGGCTTCAGCTGGGACGGCGCCGGGATGCCGCACGTCTTCGGGGAGAGCGGGGAGATCCTCGCCATCGTGTTCGGGGCGCCGCTGAAGAGCCCGCCCGCCGAGGGGCGCGCCAACAAGATCCTCTGGGTGCCGCGGCAGGCCGCCGAGCCGGGTGGCGATCTGGTCATCTCGGCGGCGCTGGACGGCACGGACGTGCGCGCGGAGCAGAAGGTGGCCGGTGGGCCCGGGCCGTCTCTGGTCGATCTGCCCCGGCCGGGGTGCTGGCATCTGACTCTTTCCTGGTCGGGACGCACGGACGGCATGGACCTGATCTACGAGTAGGAATAGATTGATGTCCATGGTGTCTTCGACCAAGCACCTTCCCGCCCATGAAATCCGCGAGCTACCGGAGCCACCGGCCAACTTCCGCCGCGTCATCGGGCCGGGCATCATCGCCGCCGGAGTCGGGCTGGCCAGCGGCGAGTTCATCCTGTTCCCGTACATCGCCTCGCAGGTCGGCCTGGTCTTCGTCTGGGCCGCGTTCGTGGGCCTGGCCACGCAGTACTTCCTGAACATGGAGATCGAGCGGTACACGCTGGCCACCGGGGAGACCGCGCTGACCGGCTTCAGCCGCTACTGGCGCCACTGGGGCCTGTTCTTCGCGATCCTGGCCTATTTCGCCAACATCTGGCCGGGCTGGGCCACGAGCTCGGCCACCCTCACGACCTATCTGGTCGGCGGCAACGTCACCGCGGTCGCCATCGGCTTCCTGCTGCTGATCGGTGTCATCCTCACCCTCGCGCCCGTGGTCTACCAGGCGCTCGAGAAGATCCAGATGGTGAAGGTGGCCGCCGTCCTGCTGCTGTTCGTGGTCGGGTCGGTCGCCGCGATCGGCGCCTCGGCCTGGGCCGACGCTCCGCAGATCATCACCAAGGCCGGACTTCCGTACGAGGAGCTCGGCTTCGCGCTCCTGATGGGTGCTCTCGCCTTCGCGGGCGCCGGTGGCGGCCAGAACCTGTGCCAGAGCAACTGGATCCGGGACAAGGGCTTCGGGATGGGTGCGTACGTCCCCCGCATCGTCAGCCCGGTCACCGGTCAGCTCGAGGCGGCCCCGTCGACCGGTTTCATGTTCGAGACCACCGACGAGAACATGAGCCGCTGGCGCCGCTGGTGGAAGTTCGCGAACATCGAACAACTCACGACGTTCGTGCTCATCACGTTCCTCACCATCTTCTTCACCTCGATGCTGGCCTACGCCACGGTCTTCGGCGACGAGGGTCTGACGAACAACATCTCCTTCCTCAAGGCCGAGGGCGAGGCCCTCAACGACGCGGTCGGCGGCTGGTTCGGCACCTTCTTCTGGATCATCGGCGCCTTCTCGCTCTTCGCCGCCGCGCTCGGCATCGTCGACTACACCAGCCGGCTGGCCGCCGACGTACTCAAGACCTCGTATCTGAAGTCCCTCAACGAGAGCAAGATCTACTTCGTCCTGGTCTGGGGCCTGGTCCTGGTCGGCATCGTGGTGCTGCTGTCCGGCGTGACGCAGCCGCTGGTGCTGCTGGTCATCTCGGCCGTGACCGGCGGCCTGATGATGTTCGTCTACTCGGCCCTGCTGCTCCTGATCAACCGCCGCCTGCTGCCACCCGAGATCCGTCCCGGCATCGGCCGCGTCGCCGCGCTCGTGTGGTCGTTCCTGCTGTTCGGCTTCCTGTCCGTGCTCACCTTCAACGAACAGATCCGCAAGCTCTTCGAATGACGACTCCCGCGCGTTTCGGCCAGGACCGTGCCTGGGGTGAACGCGCCGCCGCCCCGCTGCGCCGCCTCGCCGGCCGGGGCGCTCACCCGACGGCCGGGGAGCTGACGGCCCTCCGCGCCGCGCTGTCCGAGCGGGACGAGTTCGCGGCGGCTCTGGTACGGGCCGTGCCCGCCCGCGAACTGCATCGCGCGATGGCAGCGGGCCCGCTCGGGGCCGTCCCCTCCGCGGCGGCGAGTGCGAGCGGGCCCGTCTCACCGGCCGTTCGCGCCTTCTTCGACGCCGTGCTGGACCGGCCGGCCTGGGTCGACGACCGTTTGCTCGATCGCGGCGCGCAAGCCTGCCGCGCCTTCGGCCTAGACGCCGGCCTCGTCCTGGCCTACGGCTCCCTGCTGGGCGGCTACCGCACCGCCGCCGCCCTGGAACCGCTGGTCCGCACCGGCCGCCTGGCCGGCGGCGAGACCCTGCGCCGCATCAAGGAGACCTCGATCTGGTGGCGCGCCGTCACCGCCCCCGGCGGCCTGACTCCCGGCGCCGAGGGCTTCCGCCTCACCCTGCACGTCCGCGTCATGCACGCCCTGGTCAACGCCCGGCTCGCCGACGACCCCACCTGGGACACCGCGCTGCGCGGAACGCCCATCAACCAGTACGACCAGGCCAGCACCCTCGGCGTCTTCAGCACGAGCTTCCTGCTCCACCTGCGCCTGCTCGGCGTGCGCGTCTCGCGCCGGGATTCACACGCGGTCATGCACCTCTGGTCGTACATAGGCTGGTTGATGGGCGTGAACGACCAGTGGCTCCCACACACCGAGAAGCGGGGCCGCCGCCTTCTCTACCACTTCTTGTCGTACGACCCACCGCCCGACGACAACAGCCGGGCGCTCGCCCAAGCGCTCATCGCCATGACCGACCATGAGTTCACCGGCCGCCCCCGCCGTCGTTTCGAGCGCGAACGCGCACTTTCGCTCAGTTCCTGGCTCCTGGGCCGCCGGGCCATGCACGATCTGGCCCTGCCGTACCGCCCGCCGTGGTACGGCCTGTGGAGGGTCGCCGCCAACCTGCTCATGAGTCAGGCCCTGGGTCGTCTTCCCGGCGGACGCCGGCTGCTTCTCGCCCGCGGCGAACGCCAGGCCCGCGCCCGTTTCGCCCGCTGGGGGACAGAAGCCGGCGCATGATCCCGGCCGAGGTCGGGGCTTTTCGCGCTCAGCGGTTGCCGTATCCCTGGATGGAGGGCTGGTACAGGCCTTCCGCGGTCTGGCCGTACGAGTCGGTGACCGTGTAACGGACCGGGGGGATGGGGCCGGAGGCGCCGCGGGCCGGGGTGAAGACGAGGGTGCCGGCGGCGCCGATGAGGGTGTCGTCGTGGGGCTGGCCGGGCATGGTGGCGATCGACGAGATCATGGCCAGGCCCAGTTCGCCCTGGGGGAGTTCGAGGGGCTGGCCGTCGGCGAGGCCGATCGAGCCGCCCGGCGGGATCGCGAAGGTCACCGACTGGAAGGCGCGGCTGGATCCGACCGTGGTGTGGTGCGGGGCCGACGGGGGCGGTGGGCAGGTGACCGTGGCCGCGTAGGTGAGGGTGCGGGACCGGCCGCCGGGCGCGGTCAGGCGGATCGTCACCGGATCGGCCGTGCCGATGAAGCGGAGCTTCGGGGTGTAGGTGACGCTGCGCGGGGAGTCCTGCGTGTAGAAGCCGTCGGCGACGAGGACCGTCTCGATGTAGGACGGGTCCCGGCCGTCGAGGGTCATGCGCCAGCCCGGCGGCACGTCGACGGTGACCGTCTGCTTGTGCAGTCCCGCCCCGGTCGAGGCGAGGTGGTCGGCCGTCGACGCCGGCGCGGTCACCGTCGCCGGGCAGGGCGGCGCGGGGGCGGCCGCCGGCGCCGGTGAGGGGCTGGCCGTGGCCAGGAGAGGGGCGGTCACGGCCAGCATCAGGGTTCTGCGCATGCCGGTATTATATGAGCGGTTATGTCCGGTTTGCCGGGAGGGCTCGATCAGGGGTAGTACTTCGAGCACGTCTGATAGACGCACATCTGGATCTGCCAGATGTCCTGGTTGTAGTTCCCGGTGTTCGAGTTGTGGTTGTCGGCGCCCAGAGTCGTGGTCGATCCGTCGTAGAACTTGACCCGGATGTAACCCGAACCCCAGCTGTTGGTGTTGTTCACCCAGGCCCAGCTCTGCGCACCGTTTCCCGGATTGTTGTCGAACTGTCCTCCGACGCCGTTCCAGTAATAGGGACCGTTGGCGTAGGCCGCGGAGGCGGATTGCGGAAAGAAACCGACGACCGCGGCTCCGGCCGTCGCGATAGCGGCGGCTGCCCGTGCAATTCTGGCCGACCTCATTCGGCGCTCCTCCCACTCGAGCGAATGTCGCTGGTCCGTCGATGCTCACATGACGGACCTCGGCCCACCGGCGGCCGACGTGGTGAGCAGCTTCACCGTCGCGGAAAAGGATTGCTGATGTGCGTATTCGCACCGGGTGACTGACGTTATGGCCGCGATGCTGAACCGTTCGCGGGTGCCTGGTCGTGCCGGGGCAGGCCGTCCAGCAGGGCGTCGATGCGGCGCAGGCGCGGGTCGTCGGCGTCAGCGTCGTAGTCCTCCGGGCGCGTGGCGTCGGGCCCGGCCGGGACGCCGGCCATCCGTAGCAGGGCTGTGAAAGCGACAGTGACCAAGAGGTTGACCGCCAGGGCCACGATTCCCACGTAGACGGTGCGGCCGTCGCCCAGAGACCAGCTCGAACCGCCGAAATGGGCCTCGACCACGCGGCCCGTCGCGTCCACGCGGGAAATGTTGTAGAGCATCACCACGCCGGTCACCAGGCCGGTCATCAGGCCCAGGATCAGGGCCTTGCGGTGGAACCAGTTCGTCAGCAGGCCCAGCACCGCGGCCGGCACCGTCTGCAGGATGATGACGCCGCCGATCAGCTGGAGCTCGACCGAATACGCCGGGTCGAGCAGCAGGATGAAGGCGACCGCCCCGAATTTCACGGCCAGCGACGTCCAGCGGCTGACCCGCGCCTCCTCGGCGGGGGACGACTCCGGGCGCAGATACGGCCGGTAGATGCTGCGGGTGAAGCAGTTCGCGGCCGCGATCGACATGACCGCCGCGGGGATGAGGGCGGCGATGCTCAGCGCCGCGTACGCCACGCCGGCCGACCACGGTGGGAAGTACTCGTGGATCATGCGGGGGATGACCGTGTTGAGGTCGCCGTCCAGCGGGGTCACGCCGCGGGCCAGGGCGAAGAACCCGAGCAGGGCCATCAGGGCCAGGGCCACGCAGTAGATCGGCAGCGCGGCCGCGTTCCTTCGTACCGTCGCCCGGTCCTTCGCGGCCAGCATGCCGGTCAGGGCGTGCGGATAGGCGAAGATGGCCAGCGCCGAGCCGATCACCAGGGTGAGGAAGCCGAGCTGGCCGTTGTCGGGCAGCAGCAGGCCGGCCGGCAGGCGCTGACCGGCCTGGTGGAACGTGGTGTCCCAGCCGCCGAACATGGCGACCATCAGCACCGCCGTCAGCAGCATCCAGGCCAGCAGGATGTCCTTGACGATGGAGAGCAGGGCCGGCGCGCGCAGACCGGAGCGGAACGTGCAGATCGACACCACGCCGACCGCGGCCAGCAGGGGGAGCTCGCCGCCGAGGCCGACCGTGCGCAGGATGGCCTGCAACGAGATGAGCTGGACGGCGATGTACGGCATCGTGGCCACGATGCCGGTCACGGCGATCAGGGCGCTCAGCGGGCGCGATCCGAAGCGGGCACCGGCGAACTCGCCGTGGGTCAGGAAACCGTGCCGCTGGGCCACCGACCAGATCTTCGTGGTGAGCACGAACGTGAGCGGGGCGGTGACGATGGCGAACGGGACGGCGAAGAAGCCGATCGCACCGACGCCGTACGTCAGGGCGGGCACCGCGATGAAGGTGTAGGCGCTGTACATGCTGCCGCCGAGCAGGAACCACGTCGTCCAGTTGCCGAAGGCGCGGCCGGCGACGCCCCACTCCTCGAGGGTCTCGCGGTGGCGGGCCTGGCGGCGGTGGGCCATGACGAAGCCGAGCGACAGCACCACGACCATCAGGACAACGAAGACGCTGACGTCGGTCATTTCTTCTCCGCCGTCATGAGATAGACCGTGGTGAGCACGCCGATGGCCAGGAAGGCGCAGGCGAACTGGTACCAGTAGAAGAACGGCACGCCCAGGAACGCGGGCTCGAGCCTGTTCACGAAGGGGGTCATCAAGGGCGCGGCCGTCGGCACGGCCAGCAGCCACAGGGCTCGGGGCTTGGGCACGCCGAACCATAAGCGTTAGTCGATCTGTAACACCATGGTCACCGAGGATCGTGCGACAGCTGTCTCAAGATCTCCTTCAGGACCCGCTCGGCCAGGGCCAGATCGGCGTTGCGGCCGTCGACCAGCTCGCCGTACAGGGCCGATTCGATGATCCGGACGTACAGATAGGCCAGGTCGTCGGTGGCCTCGGGCAGCCCGGCCTCGCGGAAGATCTCGTGCTGGGCGGCGACCACGCGCTCGGTGACGCGGCCGGCCCCGGTCATCAGGACGCGGGCGGCGACCTCGGGCTCGGCGGTCAGGAACCGGCGGAACGGTTCGGCCGCAAGCAACCGCTCGGTGAACCGGCGGGTGACTTCCAGCACGCCCTCGGCGCCGGTCGCGGTGCACTCGCGGCGCGCGTCGGACAGCATCCGCTCGGCCAGCCGCCACAGCACGTCGCCCAGCAAGCGGTCCCGGCTGTGCGTGATCCGGTAGAGGGTTGCCCTGCTGACACACATGTCCTCGGCCAGCCGGCCCATCTCGACGGTCCCGTGCGCCAGGAAGAAACGGCACCCGGCGCGGGTCACCTCGTCGTCGCTCACCACCCGTCGGCTCTCCATCGCAGGCACGGTACGACAAACGGCCGATCTTGTGGGTTCCGGCCGCGAGATGGCAGCCTCGACAGGTGCACGGGAACATGGACGACGCCGAGACGCTGGTGCAGTTGCGCCGGCTCGCGCTGCTGGTCGCCCAGGGTGTGCCGCCCGAGGAGGTCTTCACGGCCGTCTGCAAGGAGATCTGGCGGCACTTCGGCGGCAGCACGGCCCGGCTCTTCCGCTACGAGCTGGACGGCACGGTCACGCTGCTGGCCAACGAGGGCACGACCGGCCCGCACGTGCGCGTGGGCGAGCGCTGGGTGGGCTATCCGCCGACCGGGCTCACCGCCAGCGTCCAGCAGACCGGCAAGATCGGCCGGATCAACGACTTCCGCGAGCTGCCGGGCGGGCAGAAATACGCCGACGAGGGCCTGATCTCGGCCGTCGGCATGCCGATCCACGCCAACGGCCGCCTCTGGGGCATGATCGCCGTCGGCTCGACCGAGGGCCGGCTGCCCGACGACACCGAGGCCCGGATGGCCGCCTTCACCGAGCTCTGCGCCATCGCGGTGGCCAACGCGCAGAGCCGGGCCGAGCTGGTCAGCTCCCGCGCCCGCCTGGTCGCCGCGGCCGACGAGGCCCGCCGCCGCATCGAACGGGACCTGCACGACGGCGCTCAGCAGCGGCTCGTCGCGCTGGCCCTGCGGTTGCGCTCGGTGACCGACGCCGACGGCGCGGCCGAGGTCGCGGCCGAGCTCATGACGGTCATCGACGAGCTGCGTGAGCTCTCCCGCGGCATCCACCCGGCCGTCCTGTCCGATTCCGGCCTGCGGCCGGCTCTGCGTGCGCTCGCGCGCCGTTCGCCGCTTCCGGTGGAGATTGACGTACGTCTCGACGCGCGCCTGCCGGAGGCGGTCGAGATCGGCGCCTACTACGTGGTCTCGGAGGTGCTCACGAACGCGGTGAAGCACGCCGGCGCCACGGTCGTCCTCGTCGAGGCCTCGGTGACCGACGGCGTGCTGGAGCTGTGTGTGCGCGACGACGGGGTGGGCGGAGCCGACCCGTCGCGCGGCTCGGGCCTGGTCGGCCTGACCGACCGGATCGAGGCGCTCGGCGGCGCCATCGAGGTGGCCAGCCCGCCCGGCGGCGGCACGACCATCACCTGCCGCGTGCCGGTGTGACTTCCGGCTGGCAGGAATGCGCCGGGGACCCGCGCCTGTCACCCTTTCCGGGTGACATTGCGCTGCCTCCTGGTCGACGACAATCGGCATTTCCTCCTCGCCGCCCGTGACCTGCTGGAACGCGAGGGCCTGACCGTCGTGGCGACCGCGGAGGACAGCGCGGGAGCGCTCGGCCGGGCGGCCGAGCTGCACCCGGACGTGGCGCTGGTCGACATCAACCTGGGCGGCGAGAGTGGCTTCGACCTGGCCGCCCGGCTGGCGCCGACCCCTGTCATCATGATCTCCACGCACTCGGGCGACGACTACGCCGACCTGATCGCGGCCAGCCCCGCGATCGGGTTCCTTTCCAAGATCGAGCTTTCCGCGACCGCCGTACGGGATCTGGTCGCGAGCCGCTGACCACCTCGCGGCGGGAGCTCCGCTACTCTGCGCGGCGTGCAGATGATCGAGCGCGTCATCGAGGCCGTCACCGCCGACCCGGCACGGCTGCGGCCGCTGCTCGACGGTCCGCCCTCGCCGATGCCGGCCGCCCGGATCGCGGAGCTGGACGTGCCGCCGAGCGTGCGGCGGTGGCTGGCCTTCGACGGCCGGTTCCCCGGTGAGCCGACGACCCTGATCGCGTACGTCCAGAGCATCGAGATCCGCGGCTACGAGGGCACCGACCTCGACGAGCCGGACGAGGACGACGCCTCCTGGAACGACATCTTCAGCGACACGTCGTTGCGGTCACTGGCCCGCTTCGACCGGGTGTTCCCGCTGCCCAGCCCCAACGCGGACGTCGGCCTGCACCACGTGCTGGTGGCGGGCAAACCCGACGCCGAGGGGGAGTGGCCGGTCTTCTACTACGCCGACCTGGCCCGCGACGTCCCCGAGTACGGCCTGTGGTACCCGGGCTTCGACGTCTACCTGGCCCACCTGACCGGGGTGATCGAGCTCGACTTCGCCCAGGGCATCTCGTCGCTCGGCGACCATCCGGAGCATGCCGCGCGCATGGCCCATCACGCGCGGCACTGCTTCGGCGGCAAGCGCAGCGGCTCCCTCTTCGGCTAGTTCTGGCCGCAGAAGGTGCGGCGATAGCCGTCCACCTCGCGCTCATCGGCCTGGCCGCCGGCGATCCGGCCGGCGACCACTTTGATGGTGCGCGGCAACGCACTGCTCGGCTCCATCCGCCGCACCACCGGCCAATCGGGGCTGCTGAGCAGGGCGCCGACCGCCTTCTGGGCGGCGGCGCCGTCGTCCTCGAAGGTCGCGCGCTGCCATTCGGTCAGCCACGCGCAGACGACCCGCCGGACCACAGCGGTGTCGCTTTGTGTGGCGTCGAGTCCGCCGCCCTTCCAGGACGGCGTCAGCGGCACTCCCTCGAGCGCCTCGATCACGGGCACGCTGGTGGGCGGGATGACCGCGGCGATCCAGGTGGGCACATCGACCCGCCGGACACCGGCCAGGAAGGTGCGGAACTCCTCGCGCGTCCAGCCGTCGTCGGTGCGCAACTCGGCGAAGACCCCGTCGTGGGGCTCGGTCACCACGTCGAAGTCGGTCTCGCCGTACGCCACCTGATAGCCGGTGAGCCCGGCCACCGTGACCTCCTCCCGGCCCTGGTGGCGGTCCTTGCGATAGCCGCTGTAGTCGGCGGCGGGATGCCAGGTGAGCATCACACTGCGTTCACCCTTCTCGTACGCCATCTCGCCCCGCGCCGTGCCGATCGGCATCACATGAACGACCGTCCATCCCGGACCGGCCAGCAGGCGCGGGCTCTCCTTCGCCGCCTTGGAAACGACATCAGGCACCGGCGCCGGCGAGGCGGAGGCGGACGGGCTCGCCGGCACCGCCGGCGGCTCGGGCCGGTTGTTCGACGTGGCCGGCAAGGCGACCACGGCGACCACGACCGCGACCGCCGCCGCGGCGCCCACGGCGGCCAGCGCGAACGGGCGCCTCCGGTGGACCGGCTCGGCGACGATCTGCGCCAGGAGCATCTGGTCGGCGCCGTCGAGGTCGACGGCGGCGGGCCGGTGCGGGTTGGCATCGCGCAGCATCTGGTCGTAGTGCTCGCCCGTCATTTCCCCTCCTTCAGGTCGAGGACCGGCGCGGCCGGCGGCATCAGGTCACGGAATCGGGCGCGGGCCCGGGACAGGCGGGCCCGCGCGACGGTGGCGCTGACGCCGAGGACCTCGGCCGCCTCGCGCGGCTCCAGGCCCTCCCAGAAGGTCAGCATCAGGACCTCACGGTCGATCTCGGGGAGCTGGGCGAGCGCGGCCCGGACGGTCAGGCGCTCGGGCACCTCGTGACCAGGGTCCGGAGCGAGCGCCTCCCGCACGCGTTGCCGCAGGCGTTCGCCGAGCTGCTGGCGGCGCACGCCACCGCGGTGGTGGTTGGCCAGCACCTTGCGGGCCACGCCGTAGAGCCAGAGTTTGGCCGCGTCCCCGCCGGGCAGCTCACGGTCCCGCCGCCACGCGATGAGGAACGTCTCGGCCACCACGTCGGCCGCGTCCGCGGGTTGCTCGACGCGCCGCAGAGCGTAGGCGAGCAGCAACTCGAAGGTGCTGTCGTAGACGCGGCGGAAACGTTCCTCGTGTTCGGTTCCTGCTCTCACGTCTCTGCCCTTGTCCGGTCCCGCGCACATCGTGACCGCCTACCGTAGAGAAAATGCGACAGATCTCGGCGGCGGTGGTCGCCGTCATTCTGGCCACGGCCGGATGCGGCGGCTCCGAACCTTCACCGGCGGAATCGTGGGTGGCTCCGCCGGCCAACGGGCTCTTCGACTACCAGCTTGGTGGCGCCTATCCGCCCGCCGACGCGGTGCGGATCGTCGACCGGGACCGGACCGCGGCGGCCGTGCCCGGCGTCTACGGCATCTGTTACGTGAACGCCTTCCAGACCCAGCCGGGCGAGAACGACTGGTGGCGGGCGGAGCATCCCGGCCTCGTCCTGAAGAAGGAGGACCCGGACTGGCCGGGCGAATATCTCCTCGACATCTCCACGCCGGCCAAGCGGGCGGCGCTCGGCGAGATCGTCGGTGGCTGGTTCGACGGGTGCGCGCAGAGCGGGTTCCGTGCGGTCGAGCCGGACAACCTCGACTCGTACAGCCGGTCCGGGGGTCTGCTCTCCGAGGAGCACGCCGTGGCGTACGCCGAAATCCTGGTGGCGAAAGCCCATGAAAGCGGTCTGGCCGTCGGGCAGAAGAACGCCGCCGGCTTCGACGGCCGGAGCATCGGGTTCGACTTCGCGGTGACCGAGGAATGCGCGGTCTACGACGAATGCGGGGAGTATCTCGAGCGTTACGGCGACCAGGTGTACGAGGTCGAATACACCGACAACGGCATCGACGCCTACCGTCAGGCGTGCCGGGATCACGGGGCGCGCATATCAGTCGTCCTGCGCGATCGCGATGTCGTCCCATGGGGCGAGGCGGGGTATCACTACGAATCCTGCTGACCTATTGTTCCCCTGTGGATCCCGTCGCCTCCGGCATCGACCCCAACGTCGCCCACCCCGCCCGGCGCTACAACTACTGGCTCGGTGGCAAGGACAACTTCGCCGCCGACCGCGCTTCGGGCGACGAGCTCGAACGCCTGTTCCCCAAGGTACGTCTCGGCGCCGTGGCCAACCGCGCGATGCTCCAGCGCGCTACGCGCTTCCTGGCCGAGGAGGCCGGCGTCCGGCAGTTCCTCGACATCGGCACCGGCCTGCCCACCGCCGACAACACCCACGAGGTGGCCCAGCGCTACGCCCCCGACGCGAAGATCGTCTACGTCGACAACGACCCGCTCGTCATGGTGCACGCCCGCGCGTTGCTGAACAGCAGCCCGGAGGGCCGTACGGCGTACATCGAGGCCGATCTGAACGATCCGGCCCGGATCCTGGCCGACCCGGCCATCGAGGAGACCCTCGACCTGAAGCAGCCGGTCGGCCTGATGCTGATCGCCGTCCTGCATTTCATCCACGGCGACGGCGCCGCCAAGCCCATCGTCAGCCACCTGCTGGACGCCCTGCCGCCGGGCAGCTATCTGGTGGCCACCCACGCGACCTCCGATTTCGGCACGCCCGAGCAGCAGGCGCTCTATCGTCAGCTGGTGGAGTCCGGCAAGTCCGACGTCTGGACCCGCCCGAAAGACGAGTTCGCGGCCCTGTTCGACGGCCTCGAACTGGTCGAGCCGGGCGTGGTCCCCGCCAGCGAGTGGCGCCCCGCGCCGGGCGCTGAGATCCCCGAGCGTTCCGACATCAACGTCTGGACCGCCGTGGGCCGCAAGCCCTGACCGAGTTCCCCCTGGCCGTTCAGGAGAGCGGCCAGGGCCCGCCCCTGCTCCTGTTGTCCGGGCAGGCGAACTCGCACGACTGGTGGACGGGCATCCGCTCGCGGTTCGAGTCCCGCTTCCGCGTCATCACGTTCGATTACCGGGGTACGGGCGACAGCCGCGGCCCGGTCGGGGAATGGTCCACGGCCCTGTTCGCGGAGGACGCGGCCCGCGTGCTGGCCGGCCGCCGCGCCTCCGTCTACGGCACGTCGATGGGCGGCCGGGTGGCCCAGCTCCTGGCGGCCCGCCACCCGGCGCTGGTCTCACGCCTGGTGCTGGCGTGCACGTCACCCGGCGGAGCGCACGCCGTCGAGCGTTCGAACGAGATCCGCCGCCGCCTGGCCACGGCCCGCCGCGACACGCTGCGCGAGCTGTTCTACACCCCGTCGTGGTCGGGCCACAGCCACCTGTTCGGCGACCCGACGATGACACCGGCCGAGGCCCGGGCCCACCTGAGGGCAAGCAACCGCCACGACGCGTGGGAGGTGCTCCCGCAGATCGAGGCACCGACCCTGATCCTGCACGGCACCGACGACCTGATGGTCCCGGCGGCCAACGCCCCACTGCTGGCCGGCCGTATCCCCAACGCCACTCTGTTCCTGAGCGAGGGCGGCCGCCACGGTTTCTTCGACGAGTTCGCGGCCGACCTTCACCCGCTGATCGAAACCTTCCTGAAGGAATCCCCATGACCGCACTTCCCGCGAGCGACCGTGGGTGATTTCCGGGTCACCTACGACGCGAGGGCGAACGCGCCGACCTGATCGACGAGCACGGCGACACCATCGGCTCGTGCGACACCCAATTCCGCCAGTACGGGGCGCGGGCCGCGTTCCAGGGCGCGGCGGTGACCGTCCGCTGCTTCGAGGACAACGTGTTGCTGAAGTCCGTGCTGTCCGAGCCCGGCCACGACCGGGTCCTGGTGGTCGACGGGGGCGGATCACTGCACCGAGCCCTCATGGGCGACGTCATCGCCGGCCTGGCCGTCGCCAACGGCTGGTCCGGCGTCATCATCAACGGCGCCGTGCGAGACGTGGCCGAGCTCCGCGAGTTGCCGATCGGCATCAAGGCCTTGGGCTCCAACGAGGAGTGGCATTGTCCGGCGGCTTCGCGCAAGGTTTCTACGAGGCCACCCCGCTGTGGCGCCGGACCTTGGGCGAAACTCCGAATGACCCCTGGCACAGTCAACGCGAGAAGCTCCGGAACGCGTGCCAGCAGTTTCGGGAGACCGTGGCGCCGTTGGCGAGCGAGATCGCGCTGTCGATGCCGATGTTCACCGATCATTCCATTGCCCATATCGATGCGTTGTGGGACACGGCCTCGATCATTTGTGGCGATGCCTTCGAGGTGAATCCGGCCGAGGCGTTCGTCCTCGGCGGAGCGTTTCTCATGCACGATCTTGGAATGGGTCTCTGCGCCTATCCGGGCGGCGTCGACGAGGTGACAGCCGATCCGTCCTACGCGGGTCTCCTCGCCGCCGCGACCGATCGCATCGAGCAGCTGGAGCCGTCGAGCGACTCGGAGGTGATCGCCGAGCGTGCCCGATCGGAAGCGATCACCGAGCTGCTCCGCCGCCGTCACGCCGAGCGTGCGCAGGAGCTGCTGCGAACGCAGTTCACCGCCTCCGACGGGACTGCGTTCTACCTCCTGCCCGATCTGGGTCTTCGGCTCGACTATGGCGACATGATCGGTGAGATCGCGGCGAGCCACTGGTGGGACGTCGACAGGCTGCACGAGTTCGATGTGCCACGGAGCTGCCGTCCGGACCATCCCCGCGAGTGGGCGGTCGACAAGCTCAAGATCGCGTGTATCCTCCGTCTCGCCGACGTCGCTCACATCGACAGCAGGCGTGCGCCGTGTCTTCTGCACGCGTTTCGTCGCCCGGCCGGAGTCGCGGCGCAGCACTGGGAGTTTCAGGAACGTCTGATGCGTCCCGACGTGCAGCAGGACCGCCTGGCCTACACGTCGACCCGGAGGTTCACGGGTAGCGAGGCGCCGTCGTGGTGGCTCGCCTACGAGATGATCAAGATGATCGACCGCGAGCTGCGGCGGGTGGACGCTCTTCTCGCGGATCTGGGCCGCCCGAGATTTCAGGTGCGTTCCGTGGCGGGCGCCGACAGTCCCGACCGGCTCGCCAGATATCTGCGCACCGACCGTTGGCATCCGATCGACGCGCACATCCGGGTCACGGAAGTCAGCGAGGTGGTAGGCAATCTGGGTGGCGACAAACTCTATGGGAAGCGCCCCGAAATAGCCCTTCGTGAACTGGTGGCGAACGCCTCCGACGCGACGCTCGCGCGAGCGCTGCGAGACAAGACCGAGCCGGGCATCGTGACCATCCGGCTCTTCCACGGCGACGGATCGTGGTGGCTCACCGTCGCCGACGCGGGCATCGGGATGCGGCGCGAGGCGATGGTGTCGTCCCTGACCGACTTCGGGAACTCGCGGTGGCGGTCCACGGACCTGCTGGTCGAGCACCCCGATCTGGCCGGCTTCGAGCCGGCCGGACGGTTCGGCATCGGGTTTTTCGCGGTCTTCATGGTCGCGGACGAGGTCAGGGTGCGCAGCCTCGCCCTCGACGAGGCGCCCAGGGACACCCACCTGCTCGAGTTCACCGACGGCCTGGCGGCTCGTCCACTACTACGGACGGCCGAGCCGGACGAGCGCCTCCGCACCGCCGGAACGGTCGTCACCATTCGGCTTCGTGAGGACCCCCGATCGGTGAACGGGCTGTTCCGGAATCGCAGCCGTCAACTCAGCCACACCGAACATCTGCACGCTCTGGTGCGTCCGCTATGTGCTTTGGCCAGGGTCAACATCGACGTACAGGGTCCGGAGGACGGCTGGCCCAAGCGGGTGATCTCCGCCGACGACTGGATGTCGATCTCCGAGACCGAGCTCTTCGACCGCGTGTACCGCCGCCCGGACGACAGTTACAGGCTACGGGTCGCGCTTGATGTGTACTGCAAACGATTCCTGCAACGTGCTCAGGCTTTACGGGATGAAGCCGGTCGAGTCGCGGGACGCGCGATGATCACCTCTATCTGGGAGGGTACCGAGGACCTCGGTCTCTACATGAATATCGAGTCACACATCTATGTCGGAGGGCTTCGAGCCGCGACGCTGAAGGAGTCGATGGGAGTCTTCTCCGGGCTCCCTCTGACCGCGGATCGTCTGAACGCGTTTCCTGACGTCGGTATCGCCCTGATGATTGCCTGGGTCGAGTCCCAGGCTGCCTTGCTCGAAGACATGGACACCGAAGTGGCACGCGTCCTCGGTGGCGTGGCAAGAGCCCTCGGCGCGACGGCCGAAGGGCTTCCCTGCGCCCTGACCACCTCCGGCGGGCTGGACCTTCCGGCCATGCGCCGGTGGGTTGCCGACCGTGATGTGATCTTCCTGGTCTCGGGTGCCTTTTTTGTGCACTATCGGGAGAACGGCCAGCCGTGGTTCATGTCGCGTACCCACCGGGAATTGAGTTTCGGCGACGACTGCCTCGTCCTGGACCTCTACCCTGAGTGGCTCTATCCGGAGGAGATTCTTCCGTCGCCGAAGGACGAGAGGTTCGCGGACGCGCGACTGACCGGATCCGGGTGGGATGCCCGCGTGTGGTGGTACGGCACCGGCAACTTCGGATCGGTGGGACTGGTGATGCGAGCGATTTCCGGGGAGTGGGGGATCGATATTCCGGAGCTGCTCGATCTGATGGAGCCCCTGCATGCACACGACGACGGCGACTCGAGGCCCGAGGTGCCCGTCGTGGGTGGCGGGGTGGAGCGGGTCGAGATGATCCGGCTGCGGCGTCCCGGTCGTTGAGTGGTCATTCCTCAGGGATGAGGTGTCGCCGGAGCGGTTCCGCCACCGTCGAGGGCGGGACCAGTCCGGAAGGAGAAGGCGATGGCCATCGATACGTTCATGGTGTACGTCGGTGTCTACCCCTCGGTGGCGCAGGCCGAGGCGGACTATGACGTGGTCAAGGAGCTGCACCGGAAAGCGGATCTGATCGACGCCTATGACGCTGCCGTCATCGAGCGGCGGGCCGATGGCAAGTCGAAGATTGTGAAGCGGCACGAGACTCCGACCCGGGTCGGTGGGGTGCTCGGTGGTGGGGTCGGGCTTGCTACCGGGCTTGTCGTGGCGCTCTTCCCGTTCGCCGCGCTCGGTGGTGGGCTCCTCGCTGCCACGACCGGTGGTGGGGCTGTGCTCGGTGCGCTGGCCGGGCACGCCGCGGCCGGGCTGAGCCGGTCCGACCTCAAGGAGCTGGGCGAACACCTCGACGACGGGCAGGCCGGGCTTGTCGTCGTCGCCGTGTCCGACATGGGTGCCAAGGTCGAGCGGGCCCTGAAGAACGCCGCGAAGGTCGAGTCCCGGCAGCTCAGGGCCGACACCGCCGAGATCGAGCAGGACGCCAAGGCGGCCGCTAACCCCTGATGACGATGCCGAGGACCTGAGCCAGGGCGGGCGCGGCCTCCGCCAGCTGCTCCGAGGAGATGACGGCTCCCCGGAGGGCGTCCCAGCCCTGGGCCACGTCCAGCTCGCGGGCGCCGCGGAAGTCGAGCTTCTTCACCGTCACCTTGTCGAAGCGGGCTCGGCGGATGGCCGTGCCGGGGAACGTCACGTTGATCAGGGTGGCGCCGCCGAAATCGACCTCGGACAGGTCGCAGTCGCGGAACTCCACGTCCTGCAGCTTGGCGCCGCGCAGGTTCAGGCTGTCGATTTTGCCGCCCTGCACGACCACGCGGCGCCACTGCGAGCCGTAGGCCTGCACACCGGCTATGGCGCTGTCCAGGATTGTCACGTTCAGCAGCTGGGCCTCTCCCCAGGTGCCGCCGATCCAGCGGCACCGGGAGAACCACACGTCGTCCAGGCGCACCTTGTCGTAGGTGCCGCCGGTGAAGGTGACCGCCGTCATCGCGCTTTCCGAGAAGCGGGAGCCGGCCGCCGCGACCTCGTCCAGTTCCACGGCGTCGAGGTGGATCTCGCTGTGGTCGCCGTCGTGGCCGAGCTCCTCGTCCAAGGGGCGCAGATATTCGGCGTACGGCAGGGAACTGAGGTCTTGGATCACCGGCATGACCCGCATCTTGCCCTGTCAGGCGTGGCGGCGTTGCCCGGGGATCGCCGGTCGGAGAGCGCCGTCCTGTGCCAGCTCGGTGAGGACCTGATTCAAGCTGGAGACCTGCTCCGCGGTGTGCGCGGCCGTGAGCTGCACGCGGAAGCCGATCTCGTCGCGCGGGACGCCGGGGTAGGGGGCCAGTGTCACGTACTGTCCGGCGGCCCACAGCCGCTCCGAGACGGCGATCAGGTCGTGCTCGGGGGAGATGGGGATCTCGACGACCGGCGTGTCGTCGACGTTGAGAGTGTGTACACCCAGGCCTCGTACATGGGAAAGCAGTTGGTTGGTGAGTTTGTAGAGGTGGCCGCGCAGGTCGTCGCCGCGCTTCTCGTTGACGTCGAGGCCGGCCCAGACCGTCGCCAGCGACGCCACCGGTGACGGGCCCGAGTAGAGATAGGTCGGCGCGGCCACCTTGAGCTGGTTCTTCACCGCCGTCGGCAATGCGAGAAAGGCCAGCAGCGAGCTGTACGCCTTGGAGAAGCCCCCGACCAGGATGACGTTGTCGTACGTCTCGCCGAAGTGCTTGACGATCGCGTTGCCCCGCATGCCGTACGGGGAGGTCTCGTCGGGGCCGCGCTCGCCGATCACGCCCATGCCGTGTGCGTCGTCGACGTAGAGCGTGGCGCCGTACTCGCGGCACAGCTTGGCGTAGACGCGCAGGTCGGGGATGTCGCCGGTCATGCTGTTGACGCCGTCCATGCAGACCATGACCGGCCGCGCCGTGGCCTCCTGGAGCAGGCGGGTGAGCTCCTCGACGTCGCCGCTGCGGAAACGTTTCATCGTCGCGCCCTGTCCGCGGGCGAACACGCAACCGTCGTAGATCGTGCGGTGCGCGCGGCTCTCCATGATGACCGTGCCCTGGCCGATCAGGGCCGGGATGACGCCCAGGTGGATCTGCGAGATGGTCGGGAGCAGGAGTACGTCCTCGGCGCCGAGCAGGTCGGTGAGGCGCTCCTCGAGGTCGGGGTAGATCTGCGGGCTGCCCAGCATGCGCGACCAGCTCGGGTGGGTGCCCCAGCGGCGCAGCTGGGGCTCGACGGCCTGGATGACCTCCTCGTCGAGGTCGAGGCCGAGATAGTTGCAGGACGCCCAGTCGACCAGCCAGTCCTGGCCGATCCGGATGCGGCGCCCGTCGATCTCGGAGATGACGGCGTCGTACATGCGGCTGTTCTGACGAAGGTCCTCGATGTCGTGAGTCACTGCCGGCACTGTGAACCCCTTTCGCGTTCTGATCACTCTGGCACCTACCCGGGTGATCGTCGATCAACCTGAAAACGTCTGACCGACACTCGCCTCAAGGGTCCGGCCGGGCGGCCGATGTCCCCGACGTGACGAAGGCCTGGAAGGTCTATCTGGCGGTCTGCGCGGTGCTGGCGGCCGTCTACTACCTCGTGCCGGTCGAGGCCGTGCAGAGCGTCCTGGTCAGCGTTCTGGGGCTGTCGGCCTCGGCCGCGATCCTGGTCGGCGTCCGCGTCAACAAGCCGGCCGTGCGCTGGCCGTGGTATCTCATGGCGGCCGCACGGGCGTGCTTCGCGCTGGGCGAGCTCGTCTACTGGATCCAGGTGTTCGTCACCGGCGGCGACATGTTCCCGGGGCCGGCCGACGGGTTCTACCTGGCCTTCGCGGCCCTGCTGGCCATCGCGGTGGTCGGCCTCGTACGGGCCCGCCGGCCCGGCAAGGACCGGCCGGGACTGCTCGACGCCCTGGTCCTGTCGACCGGCGCGGCCATGCTGGCCTGGGTCTTCCTCATCGTTCCGTACGTGCGTGACGACACGCTCAACGCGTTCGAGCGCGCGGTCTCGCTCGCCTATCCGGCGTCCGACCTGCTCGTGCTGGCCGTGCTGGCCCGCCTGGTCACCGGGCGGGGCGACCGGCCGCCGGCGTTCTTCCTGTTCGTCGGGAGCATCCTGGCGCTGCTGGCGGCGGACACGGCGTACACCGTCCTGGGTCTGATGGGCACCTACGAGCCGGGTGGCATCGTCGACCTGGGCTGGCTGGCCATGCAGGCGCTGGGCGGCGCGGCGGCCCTGCACCCGTCGGTGGCCGCGCTGTCGCGCAAGAGCCCGCCGGTGGGCCAGGGCGAGGCGCCCCGGCTGCGCGTGATCGGGCTGGCCGTGGCCAGCCTGACCGCTCCGGCGGTGCTGGCCATCCAGTGGCTGACCGACCGCACGATCGACGTGCCGGTGATCGTGGTCGGCAGCGTGGTCCTGTTCCTGCTGGTCATCGCCCGCCTCGACGGCCTCGTGCGGCTCCTGTCGGGCGCGCTGCGCCAGGTCGAGGAGCAGGCCACGACCGACCAGCTGACCGGGCTGGCCAACCGGCGCCGCTTCCACGACCGCTGGGGTTCGGCGCTGCACGACTCGGTCGGCCCGACGGCGCTGCTCTACATCGACCTGGACGGCTTCAAGCCGGTCAACGACACGTTCGGCCACGAGGCGGGCGACGCGGTGCTGGTGGCCGTGGCCGAGCGCATCAACGGGGTGATCCGGGCCGGCGACGTGGTGGCCCGCCTGGGCGGCGACGAGTTCGCGGTGATCCTGCCCTGGACCGACGACGCGACGGCCGACAAGGTGGCCGCCCGCATCCTGGACGCCCTGGCCGAGCCGTTCGACACCCCGGCCCGCCCGGTCTACATCGGCGCCAGCATCGGCGTCATCACCGCCGCCACCGGCGCCGACCCGGACGGCGAGCTCCGCCGGGCCGACTCGGCCATGTACGCGGCGAAGGCCGGCGGCCGCAACCGCGTCCACCGAGACGGCGCCTGACGCTTGCCGCAGAGGGCTTGGCGGAACGGGGCCGGGCGAGGATGCTCGGGCCATGGGGAGCCGGGCGGCCGACGCCGCCGCCGTGCTCGCGGCGATCGACGGCGCCACCCGCGGCCACTCCGGCACCATGCTGGTCTCGGGCGAGGCGGGCGCCGGCAAGACGACTCTGCTCCGCGACGCCTGCGAGGCCACCGCCGTTCGCGTCATCTGGGCGCCCTGCCTCCCGCTGAGCTCCCTCGCGGTGCCACTTCTTCCCTTGCGTACGGGGCTGCGCACGGCCCCCGATCCACCATCGCTGGACGCCGCGGACGCGGTCCTCGCGTTCGACACCTGGCTCGACCGGCTGACCGAGCGGGAACCGGTCGTGCTGGCCGTGGACGACCTGCAATGGGCCGACCAGAGTTCCCTCGACGTCCTCCTCTACGTCATCGCCGGGCGCGCGAACCGGCGCCTGGCCGTCTTCGCCACCCTCCGGACGGGCGAGGACGGCCGTCTGCACCGATGGCTGGCCGACGTCCGCCGGCTTCCGGGGGTACGCGAGAGGACGCTCGGCCGCCTGGACCGCCCCGAGACCCACGAGCAGATGACCGCCCTGCTGGGCCGCCCGCCGCACGAATCGCTGGTGGACGACGTGTTCGCCCGCGGCGCCGGCAACCCGTACCTGACCAGGCTGCTCGTCCGGGGCCTCGACCCGGACGCGCGCCGCCTGCCCCCGCACCTGCCGGACGAACTGCGGGGCGCGCTCGCCCGCACGTGGCGGGATCTGTCCGCCCCGGCCCGTGAGCTGACCACCGCGATCGCGATCGCCGGCCGTCCCACCCCCGCCGGCGGGCCATCGTCGTTGCCGCTGCTGCGGGAGGCCGTGGACGCCGGCGTGCTGACCGCCACCACCGGCGGCGCCTACTGGTTCGCCCACCCCCTGCTGGCCGAGGTGCTGGTCGAGGGCCTGCTGCCGGAGGAGCGCCGGGCCCGGCACGCCGCGTTCGCCGAGGCCGCCGGCGACCCGATCGCCCGCGCCGACCACTATTTCGAGGCCGGGATGACCGCCCAGGCGTACGAGTGGGCCCTGGCCGCCGCCGACGAGGCCGGGGGAGGGGCCGAGACGATCCGCCTGTTGCGGCGCGCCCTGCGGCTGCAGCGGCCCGGCTCCGGTGGGCAGGCGGAGGAACTGCTGCATCGGATCCGGCGCGCCACCCACGCGGCCGGGCTGGCCGCAGATGAGCTGGAGGCGATCGACGAGCTGCTCCAGCGTGTCGACCGGACGGCACAGCCGCTGGCGGCGGCGGAACTGCTGGCCTGGCGGACCAAGCGATGGTCGTCCGCCGGTCGCGGCTTCGTCGCGCCGGCGGACGCGCGGGAAGCGGCGCGTCTCTCGGCGGCGGAACCGCGCAGCCGTGAACACGCGCTCGCGCTCGCGGCGCTGGCCTACGCCCAGTTGTGGCACGGTATGGACGACGGCGCCGGAACGGCCGCCGAGGCGCTGCGCCTGGCCCGCGCGGGCGGCTGGCCGGACGCGGTCATGGAAGGGCTGGTCGCCGTGTCGCAGGCCCACGCCGTCGGCACCGAGTTGGCGGCCGGGGTCGCGGCCGCCCAAGAGGCCTTCGCGCTGGCGATGAGCCACCGCGATTTCATGAAGGCGGTCGAGGCCGTCTATTGGATCGTCAACAACACCGACGGGCCGAGTGTACGGGCGATAGTCGACGTGCTCCGGGAGTGCCGCCGGGTGCTCGAAGAGGCGGGTGCCCCGCACGCCCAGGTGTCCGAGGTCTGCTCGCTCGAAGCGCAGCACCTGCTGATCATCGGTGACTGGCGAGGTTGCGCCGAGCGGCTGCGGGTGGTGCTCGGCGCCCGGCCCAGCCCGCTGGCCGACGCGCGGGGCCGGCACACCGCGGCCCTGCTCGCCTGCCGCCAGGGGCGGACGGCCGAGGCCGAGGCGCACGCCCAGCGCGCCGAGGAGCTGATCGCCGACGCGGCCGGGTTCCGGCCGTTCCCGTTCGACGCGGTCCGGGCCGAGCTCGCCGTGGCCGCCGGGGACACCGAGCGAGCGCTGGCGCACGCGCTGCACGGCCTCGGCCTGACGCCGCCGCCGCTCGACGCGGAGACCCTGCTTCCAATGGCCGCGCGGGCGCTGGCCGACCGGGCCCAGGCCTGTCGCGACCGTGGCGCCGATCCGTCCGGCGAGCTCGATCGCCTGCGCGATCTGCGGGAGCGGCATCCGGTCGTGGTCATCGAGGGGGGTGTGGTCACGGACTTCGACGCACGGCTGGTCGCCGCCCTGCAGAGCATGGCCGAAGCCGAGACGGCGCGGGCCCGTCGTGACCCCGTCGAGCTCGCCGCCTGGCACGAGGCCGCCGAGGCGTGCCGCGCCGCCACACTGCCGTGGGACGAGGCGTACTGCCGGTGGCGCGAGGCCCGGACGGCCCTGCGCGGGCGGGCGGACCGCAAGCGGGGCATGGCCGCGCTGCGGAGCGCGCACGCCTTGGCGGCCGATCTGGAGGCCGTGCCGCTGCTGGCGAACCTGGATCTGCTCGCCCGCAACGCCCACGTGTCATTGACGGCCGTGCGCGCGCCGGCGCCGGCCGGCGGCGACGCGATCCCCGGGCTGACCGCGCGCGAACGTGAGGTCTTGGCCCACGTCGTGGCGGGCCGCACCTACGCCGAGATCGCCCGGGCGCTCGTGCTGAGCGAGAAGACGATCAGCGTGCACGTCTCGAACATGCTCCGCAAGACCGGCACGGCCGGGCGGGCCGAGCTCGCGGAGCTGGCCCGGCGTCAGGAGACCTCGTAGACGACGACATCGCCGGCCCGGAAGCGCTCGGTCGCGAAGTCACCGAGCGCCGGATCGGCTTCGACGAAACGGGTGCGGCCGATGTCGGTGGGATCCTGCGTCCATCTGACGGACACCAGCCAGCGGACGTGGTGGGCCTGGGTGAACGACGCGACGTTCTCGGCCGTCGGTGCGGAGAACACGGCGTCGTTCGCGGCCAGCAGCTCCTGGTCCCAGAACGGGGACCGGGACAGGGTGCCGTCCCACAGACCGCCCGTGGCGAAGGCCGGCTCGGTGTAACTCCAGCCCTCGACCACGATCTGGCGTTCCGAATACGCGGCCAGCCAGAAGTCGCGGCTGTCGCACCCCGAGATGCCCGGCCGGCAGTGGCTGTTGGTGGCCACGACGTCGCGCGGGTCCGAATGGTCGCGCAGCCAGCGTCCCGCCTCCATCGCGCCCGGCGGGAAGGTGCTGACCTTCGGCGGCACGGACGAGGTGGCCGACGTGACCAGGTAGTCGGTGCTGCCGATGAGCCCGCTGGTCACCGCGGTGCTCAGGACGGACAGGGCCAGCACCCCCACGGTGAGGCGCCGGGGCAGCCGCAGCGGCCAGGCCACCAGCACCACGGTCACGGCGACGAGAGCGACAAGAACGACCAGCCAGGTGTACGCCCTGACGACGTTCCCCAGCGGATATCCGCCGAAGGCCGTCGCCGGAGCGACCGCGCCCACGGTCGACCGGATCACCACCAGCCCCGCGACGGCGGCCGTCACGCCGTACAGACTCAGCCCGAGGAACCTCTTCGGCAGCCGGCGCCCGGCCGGTACGAGCGAGGCGAGGCCGACGGCCGAGGCCATCGCCAGATAGGGCGTGGCCGACTGGGCGAAGTACGTCTGGCTCAGGCCCGGATGCGCCACCAGCCACATGCCGCCGGTGCCGGCCGCCGCGAAGCCGAGCATGACGTGCACGATCGGCTCGGCCCGCCACCCGCGGCGCAGCAGGCCGGCCATCCCGGCCCAGCCGAACGCCGGGCCCAGGATGCCGAATCCGGTCAGTGTCAGCAGTGGCGCCCACTGGTCGGCCTCGTCGGGAAGACCCATCACGGCCTGCCCGACCGGGCTCCACTTGACCGTCTGAAAAGGATGGACCTCGGCGCCCTGCGTGCCCGACCCGTAGAGCACGAACTGCGCGAACGCGAACCACAGCAGGGTGATGGCGAGCGCGGGCAGCTCGGGGCCGAGCGTCCGGGCGAACAGGCCGCGCAGCACCACGGCCAGCAGCAGGCCGCAGAGCACCATCGGGATGAAGGTGGCCTTGGCCCCGGCCAGCGCGCCCATCAGCACGGTCAGCACCACCCAGGGCATGGGGCGCCGCAACGCCTTCCGGTCCGACTGGAAGATGACGGCCAGCTGGAAGACGACGGCCGCGAAGAACAGGGCCGCGTACGTCTGCGTCGGGCTCACCCACAGGTTGGTGGTGATGATGCCGCTGAGCAGCGGGGCGCCGGTCCAGGAGAACGGGTTGGCCGCGACACCGGCCAGCATCAGCAGCACGGCCACCGAGGCCGGCCAGAAGCGGCCGGTGATCTGCCGGACCGCGGCCACCACGACCACCAGGAACGCGGCCACCATGGGAAGCGGCAGCAGGCGCAGGATCAGCGTCTGCGGCTCGATGCCGGTGAGCCAGCTCGCGGCGGCGCCGTGCGCGTAGACGTACCAGTGGTAGTTCAGGCCGGTGCCGGTCAGCCACGGCGTGCTCAGCGGCACCGGATGCTTGAACTCGCCGGCCAGCGCGAACTGGAACGGGAAGTCCACGCTCATGGTCCCGTTGAGCGGCTCGGTCAGGCTGTTGGCGCGGAAGATGGAGAAGGCGGTCAGCGCGAGGATCCACAAAAGACTCACGGCGACGGTCCACGAGACACCGAGCGGCATCCGCCGGCCCACACCTCGCCAGTGGCGCCGCAGCCGGGGCACCACGAGGAAGAGGATCAGGACCACCAAGGGCCAGATTCCCACGGCGTACGGCACATCGAGCTGCCGCAGAAGCATGTAGAGCGGCAACTCGACGGCGAAGCCGGCCACCGTGCCCAGGGCCGCGTCCAGCGGCAGATAGTCGGCCCGTCCCCGCACCGCCCGCCAGATCAGCAGGCCGGGCAGCGTGTTGGCGACCAGCGTGTAGCCGGCGAACGTGGCGAGGTCCTCGTTCGTGACGCCGTAGTGGCTCAACGTCAGCGCCACGGCCACGACGACGGCCAGGAACGGGATCCAGCCGGCTGACGGCAGGCGGCGCCGGGCCGGCGGCCGTTCCGGTGATACCGCGGGCAGGGGAGTGGGTGCGATCTCCTCCGCGAGCAATGTCATGTAGTTGTTTCTCTTTCCCCGTGTACGCCTACGAAGCAGCGGCCCGGAACACTAGCGGTCAGTCCCGTCGCTCAGGACGACAGGGTCACCACGTCGATGTCGGACGCCTTCGGGCCGAGGAAGACCAGATACGGCGCTCCCGAGCCACTCGCGGTGAATGTGGCCGTCGTGGTCGCGAACGTGGAGAAGTCGGCGGTGCGGGCCAGCGTGATCCGGGCCAGCACGGTGCCGGTGGCCGACCCGGCCCGCAGCTCGACGTCGGTGGCGTCGTCGCCGGCGGCGTAGCGCAGGCTCACCCGCCGCATGCCCGCCACCGAACGGTTCCCGTAGCCCACGTAGTCGCCGTTGTCGGTCTTGCCGACCACCCGGCCCCCGCTGGCCCCGTCGGGGAACGAGTCCTCGGTGCCGTGGTTGTCGGTGTACGACTCGGCCTCGAAGCTCACCCGGACCGTGGTGGGCTTCGGCGCCGCGGCCGTGGTGGTCTTCGCCGGCACGGGCGTCTTGGCCGGGGTCGCTTGCGCGCTCACCCGGGCCGGCTTCGACGGGGTCGCGCTCGGCCGCCGGCTCGGAGCGGACGACGCCTTCACCGAGGGAGGCGGCACCGCGACCGGCCGGACGGGGGCCGAGGCGGCCATCGTCGGCGCAACCGACGGCTCCCCGCTCGCCGCCGGCTGAGCGACCGGCTCGCCGGCGCCCCGACTCGTGGCCACCGCGATGATCGACGCCGCCGCGACAGCGGTGGCGATCACCGGCAGCGCCACGACGACGGCCTTCGGCCGCCGCCGCGCGGCGGCCCGCATCTCCACGGTCGGCGGCGCCGGCGGGACCGGTGGCACCTCGGACGACGGCGACGGCGGCGACGACGGTGCGGGTGTGGGTGTGGGCGTGGGCGATGGCGTGGGTGACTGCGACAGGACGTACCGCAGCAGATCCTCGGTCTCCTCGGCGGTGGCCCGCAGGGCCGGATCCTTCTCCAGCAACGCCTCCAGGACCGGCTCGAGGGCTCCCGCGCGCTCCGGGGCCGACGGCGGATCCACCATCAGGGCGGCCAGCGTCGTCATGGGGGAGGAGCGCTGATACGGCGGCCTGCCCTCGACCGCCGCGAACAGCGTCGCCCCCAGCGACCACAGGTCGGACTTGGCCGACGCCGGCTCGTCGTGTGCCCTCTCCGGGGCCAGGTACGACGGTGAGCCCAGCATCACCCCGGTCCGCGTCATGGCCGAGTCGCCGGCCGTCATGGCCAGGCCGAAGTCGGTCAGCACGACCCGGCCGTTGGCGGCGACCAGCACGTTGGCCGGCTTCACGTCGCGGTGCAGGATCCCGGCCCGGTGCGCCGCCTGCAACGCCCCCAGCACGTCGAGACCGATCTGGGCCGCCCGCCGCGGTTCCAGCGGCCCGTCCTCGTTCACCACGTCGAACAGCGACCGGGCCCGGATCAGCTCCATCACGATCCACGGCGAGCCCTGGTGCTCGACCACGTCGAAGATGCGCACCACGTGCGGATGGTCGATCCGGGCGATGGCCCGCGCCTCCCGGATGGCCCGCTCCCGCAGGTCGCCCAGCTCGTCCGCGCCGACCCCGTCGGGCGCGATCTCCTTGAGCGCCACGTCACGGTCGAGCAGCTCGTCGTGGGCCTTCCAGACCTTGCCCATCCCGCCCTGCCCCAGCGGGCTCAGGAGCTTGTAACGGCCGGCCAAAATGCTGATCGGAGGCTGGGTCATGACTTCTTTCTGGACGGCGGGCGCGCAACGGACATCCTGACAACGGATGAAAAAGCGCCCGGTTCAATCCAGAGACGCGGCCCGGGAGCCGAAGCTACCGGGCCGCGCGGATCACCAGATGCGGGTGCGGGTGTTTCCGGAGGCCAGCGCCGACAGCGGGCCGGCCGCGGCCGCCGAACCGGCCGGGCGGCGGGCGCCGTTCAGGTCGACGTCGATGACGGCCGGGGTGCCGTCCGGCTCCTCGAAGTCGGCGTCGGCGAACCGGACGCGCTCGAAGTCGCCACCGCCGACCGTGACGAAGCCGGCCTGGTCGAACGCGGCCGGCAGGTCGGTCTCGAGGTAGACCTCGTCGCCCTCCTCGGTCACGCGGAAGGTGGCGTCGCCGATCTCGTGCGGGTCGGTCTCGCCGGCGAACGGCGTGGCGCCCGTGGCGTAGACGTTGCCCTTGGCGTAGACGGCCTGGAGCACGTCGAGGTAGCGCTGGTGGTCGCCCGGCGGCTGCTCCTCGATCCGCTGGAGGTACTCGGCGAACGACGCCGGATGCGCGTCGTAACCCGTCAGGCCGTACGACGGAACCGCCTTGCCGTCCCCACCCTGGCCGTACGCCTGCGAAAGCTCCCCGCCCAGGAAGACGTTGCCGACGTAACGGTCGTCGCCGCCCCGGATGTAGGCGTAGCCGGCGACCTGGGTGCTGTGCGGCTGGTGATAGGGCGTGGCCCGGTCCATCACGGCCTCGAGGCGCACGGTGCCGGCGAACAGGTTGCCGACGAACGCGCCGCCCTGGCTGAACGACTCGTACGACGCCTTGGAGGCCAGCACGTTGTGGTCGACCAGGAAGGGGCCGTGGCTGACCTCGATGAACAGGTCGCGGTTGTTGTTGTAGAACACGTTGCGGGTGACCCGGGTGCCCTGGGTCTGCCAGTCGAGCCAGATGCCGAGCGACGTGTCGTGGATGCGGTTGTGCCGGATCTGCACGTCGATCGCGGCGTGCAGCTTGATGCCGCCGATCTCGTAGCCGTAGTACTCGCGCTTGAGCGCGATGTTGTAGATGTGGTTGTCCTCGATCGTCGAGAAGACGCAGCCGAGGTGGCCGACGACGCCGTTCTGGCCGCAGTCGTAGATGGTGTTGCGGCGCACGACGTGCGAGCCGATGTGCTCCTTGTCCCAGCCGATCTGGCGGGCCGAGAAGACCGACTCGAGCTGGTACTGATATCCGGGCTTGTCGCGGCGCTCGGTGGCGTAGTTGTGGCCGGTCGATGCCTCCTTGCCGAGCGAGACGGCCGAGGTCTTGGCGTCGTGGATGACGTTGTCCTCGATGATCCAGCCCTTGGCCCAGTTCGGGCCGATCAGGCCGGGCTGGTCGGCCGTGGGCGGGGTCCACGGGGTGGCCGCCTGGGCCAGCTCGAAGCCGCGCACGGTGATGTAGTTCAGGTGCGGCACGAGCGGGTAGAAGACCGACCGCCGCACGTTGATCTCGGCCAGCTCGGCGTTGGGGTCGGCGCCCTGGAAGTTGGCCCAGATGGTGGTGGTCTCGGCGCCGACGGTGGCGAACCAGACGAGCTGGGTCTGCTCGACGTCGCGGACCTGGTCGTCGACGGCGGTCCAGTTGTCCAGCACGGTGGTGCGGGCCGGCGGGTTGTCGAGGTCGGCCCGGGAGGCGGCCTCGTAGAAGCTCTTGCCGTTCAGGTAGACGTCGCCGAGGTGCTTGTGGGGCGCGCCGGCCGGGTAGACGATCCAGTCGCCGGCGACCTCCTCGGCGTACGGGTTGAACTGCCCGAAGAGCGAGTTGGGAACCTCGGCGCGCCAGACGCCGTCGTTCTCGGCGACCCAGTTCGTGATCCGCTCGGAGCCCTTGATCACCACGTGCTCGCCCTCGGCGGCCGTGTAGGTGATGCGGCGCGCGTCGCTGAGGCCGCCGCGGCGCGGCGTGACCCACTCGCGGTACTCGCCGGCGTGCACGATCACGGTGTCGCCGGGGCGGGCGAGCTCGGCGGCCCGGTTGATGGTGCGCAGGGGCTGCTTCTCCGAGCCCTCGGCGTCGTCGGAACCGGTCGTCGCCACATGGAGGAGCGTCATGTCAGGCCTTTCGTGAAGGAGGACCGGCCCAACGTAACTTTGCGAAACATTGTCAGTCAATGCTCGAAAGTTTCGAGGTCGACTTCCGGACGATCAGCTCCGTGGCGAGCTCGACGCGCGGCGAGTCCAGCGACTCCCCGGCGGCCAGGCGCAGCAGGCGCCGCACGGCCACCCGGCCCATCTCGGCGAACGGCTGCCGCACGGTCGTCAGCGGCGGCGCCGACCACTGCGTGACCGGCATGTCGTCGAAGCCGACCACGCTGACGTCCTCGGGGATGCGCAGGCCCAGCGTGCGGGCCGCCTCCATGGCGCCCAGGGCCAGGGTGTCGTTGCAGGCGAAGATCGCCGTGGGCCGGTTCTCCGAGGTCAGCAGCGCGATGCCGGCCGTGAAGGCGGCGTCGAAGGTGAACGGGCCGGCCCGGACCAGCTCGGGGTCGTGGGTGACGCCGGCCTGCGACAGCGCGGCCTGATAGCCGTGCAGCCGGGCGATGCTCACCCCGCGCTCGGGCGGTCCCTCGATGAAGCCGACCCGCCGGTGGCCGAGCCCGGTGAGGTGGGCCGTGGCCTCCATGCCGCCCTGGAAGTTGGTGGCCCCGACGCTCGGAACTTCCGCCGACGGCACGTCGTGCGGGTCGATGGTGACGATCGGGATGCCCCGCTCGGTGAAGTGCTGCCACTGCTTCGACGTGATGCTCGAGGTGACCAGCACGATGCCCGCGCGGTGCGCGCTCTGCCGGCGCGCCGGCGGGAGCCCCACCACGACATCGACGTCCTCCTCGGCGGCGGCGCTGATGGCCCCTCTGAGGATCTTCAGGTTGTTCGGCGTCTCCATGCCGTCGAAGATCAGGTCGACCGTGCGGACACCGGCCGGCGCCACCGCCTGGGCCCGCCCCACGTAGCCGTGCCTTGTCAGCAGGGCCGCGATGCGGGCCCGGGTCTCGGGCGCCACGTCGGTCCGCCCGTTGACCACCTTCGAGACGGTCGGCACCGAGACGCCGGCCTCGCGGGCCACCGCCGCCAGGGTGGCCCGCCGCTGATCTCCACTCATTCGAAAACTATCGCAACGTTGCGAAGCCTCCGTCAACGCCGGGCGGCGGTGACGGCCCGGCCCCTCTCCGACTCCTCGAAGCGGGCCAGCATGGCTGTCACCTCGCCGGCGCCGGTGTTGGCCCCGAAGAGCTCGGTTCCGGGCTCCATCCGTACGCCCTCCGCCAGCGACCCGGCGACGACGGGGTCGAAGCCGAGCGTGTCGATGAACCCGGCCACCTCGGCCACGGCCGACGGGTTGTCCCCGGCGAGCGCGATCGCCTTGCGGCCGGGCGTGCCCGCCGTGCGGGACTCGCCCTCCACGTCGTGGTAGCCCATGTGGTTGAACGCCTTCACGACACGCGAGTCCGGCAGGAAGGCCTGCACGATCTCGCTGGAGGAGGTGCGCGGGTCGGTGAGGTCGTCGCGGATGCCGTCCACCTCCCACCAGTAGTTCATCGCGTCGATGACGGTCTTGCCGCGCAGCGCCTCGACCGGCAGCGTCCCGTACTTGCCCAGCGGCAGGGCCAGGATCACGATGTCGGCCCGCGCGGCCGCCTCGGCCGCGGTCACGGCCTGCGCGCCCGGCGTGATGATCTTGACGATCAGTGCGATCTTCGCGGGGTCGCCGGATCCGGCCACCAGCACGTCGTAGCCGTGCGACACGGCCAGCCGGGCCAGCACCGTGCCGAGCTTGCCGGCGCCGAGGATGCCTACGGTCGTCATCAGTTCTCCGAAATCATGTCGCGGACCATGGGCGCGACCTTCGAGCCGAACAGCTCGACGGCGCGCGAACGGTCGCTAACCGGCTGCGCCCCGACCGTGTAGATCAGGTCGAAACGCCCCACGCCCAGCGTCGTGATCGCGTGGGCGATCTTGCGGGCAACCGTATCCGGCGACCCCACGTACAGCGAACCGTGGTTCACTTCCGCGTCGAACTCCGAGCGGCGCAGGGGCGGCCAGCCGCGCAGGGCGCCGATCCGGTCCCGCTGCTCCTTGTAGTACGGGTAGAACTTCTCCCGGGCCAGCTCGTCGGTGTCGGCGATGAAGCCGGGGGAGTGCATGCCGACCGGGTGTTCCTGGGTGCCCAGCTGCTCCGTCGCGCGCTTGTAGAGGTCGACGTACGGGGCGAAGCGCTCCGGCTGCCCGCCGATGATGGCCAGCATGAGGGGAAGACCGTGCTGGGCCGTGCGGACGACCGACTGCGGCGAGCCGCCGACGCCGACCCACGTGGCCAGCCGGCCCGACTCGGTCTTGGGGAAGACGTCGGCGTCGACCAGCGGCGCCCGGGTCGTGCCGGACCAGGTCACCGGCTTCTCGTCGAGCAGCTTCACGAACAGGTCGAGTTTCTCCTCGAACAGCACGTCGTAGTCGCTCAGGTCGTAGCCGAACAGCGGGAACGACTCGGTGAAGGAGCCGCGACCCAGGATGACCTCGGCCCGGCCGTTGGACAGCGCGTCGACGGTGGCGAAGCGCTGGAACACCCGCACCGGGTCGTCCGAGCTGAGCACCGTCACGCCCGAGCCGAGCTTGATGCGCCTGGTCCGGCCGGCGATGCCCGCGAGGACCGTCTCCGGGGTGGAGATGGAATATTCGGGCCGGTGGTGCTCGCCGAGCGCGATGGCGTCCACGCCCAGCTCGTCGGCCATCACGGCCTCGTCGGCGACCTGCCGGATGGCGGCCGCGTGGGTCAGGCCGGCGGGTACGTCGCCGAAGTTGTCCAGACCGAGGATCATGACTGCTCCCAGGAATAATTGACGTGTCAATCGCTTATGCTGGACACGTCAACTACCGGAGGTTTCGATTTATGCCCGGCACCCGCAAGCTGCCCACCCGGGACCAACTCGCCGCGTGGCGCGACTTCATCGAGACCACCGAGGCGCTCCGCTCGCGCGTGGGCGGGAGGCTGCACGACGAGACCGGGCTGTCGCCGGGCGACTATTCGGTCATGCTGGCCTTGAGTGAGATGTCGGAAATGCGCTCGTCGGATCTCGCTGCCCACATCGGCTGGGAACGCAGCCGCCTCTCCCACCACCTCGGCCGGATGGAGCGCCGCGGGCTGATCCGGCGCGAGGACTGCGCCACCGACAACCGGGGCGCGTTCGTGAGGCCGACCGCCGCCGGCACGGCGGCCTTCGACGCGGCCACCGTCCCCCATCTGAAGGCCGTCCGCGAGCTGTTCGTCGACGCGCTGACCCCTGCGCAGATCGCCGCCGCGGCCGAGATCGCCGCCGCGTTGCGAACCCACCTCGATCGAGCTTGACCCTGACGCAGCGTCAACCTTCGACACTGCTGCCATGAGCATGGCGATAGAGATACAGGGCTTGGAGAAGTCGTACGGGCAGTTGCGCGTGCTGCGCGGCGTGGACCTCGACGTCGCGCGGGGCAGCATCCACGCCCTGCTCGGCTCGAACGGAGCGGGCAAGACCACGGTGGTGCGGATCCTCTCCACACTGGCCAAGGCGGACGGTGGCGCCGCCCGCGTGAACGGCTTCGACGTCGCCGAGCGGCCGGCCGCCGTCCGCGCGGCGATCAGCCTGACCGGTCAGTTCGCGGCGGTCGACGAGATCCTCACCGGCCGCGAGAACCTCGTGCTGGTGGCCCGGCTGCGGCGGGTGCCCGGTCCCGGCGCGGTCGCGGACGAGCTGCTGAGGCGTTTCTCGCTGGCCGAGGCCGGCGGGCGCCGTGTGGCGACGTACTCCGGAGGCATGCGCCGCCGCCTGGACATCGCGATGAGCCTGATCGGGAACCCGCCGGTCATCTTCCTCGACGAGCCGACCACCGGGCTCGACCCCGAGGCGCGCCTGGAGGTGTGGCAGGCCGTCCAGGAGCTCGCCGCCGGCGGGACGACGGTCCTGCTGACCACCCAGTACCTGGACGAGGCCGAGCAGCTGGCCGACCGGATCGCGATCCTGCACGAGGGCCGCATCGCCGTCGACGGCACTCCGGCCGAGGTCAAGGAACTGCATCCCACCCTGGAGGACGCCTTCCTCGCCGTCGTCCGAGGGAAGGGCTGAGCGACGATGTACGACACCGTAGTGCTGCCTTCCGGCTCTTCTCCGACCTGCGGAGCGGCATCTTCGAGCGCTTCCAGTCGATGCCCATCGCCCGCTCGGGGCTGCTCTGGGCGCACGTGCTGACCTCGCTGCTGGCCAACCTGATCTCGGTCGCGCTGGTCGTCGGGGTCGCCCTGATCATGGGCTTCCGCACGAGCGCGGGGCTGGGCGCCTGGCTCGCCGTCACCGGCATCCTCGTCCTGTTCACCCTGGCCCTGACCTGGCTGGTCGTGATTCCCGGCCTCACCGCCACGAGCGTCGACGGCGCCAGCGCGTTCGCCTACCCGCTGATCTTCCTGCCGTTCGTCAGCTCGGCCTTCGTGCCCACCGCCACCATGCCGGGCCCGGTGCGCGCCTTCGCCGAGAACCAGCCGGTCACCTCCATCGTCGACACCCTGCGCGACCTGTTCACCCGGCAGCCGGCCGGCGCCGGCGTCTGGACCGCCCTCGCGTGGTGTGCTGGCATCCTGGTGGTCGCCTATGCCGTCGCGAACCTGATCCACCGCCGTAAGAGGTGAGAGCATGCTGACGATCGGCCAGCTGGCGGAGTACGCCGGTGTCACGGTGCGCGCCGTGCGGCACTACCACCAGGTCGGGCTGCTGCCCGAGCCGGAGCGGGACGCGTCGGGCTACCGCCGCTACGGTGCCAGGGCCGTCGTCGCCCTCATCAAGATCCGTACCCTCGCGAACGCCGGCGTGCCGCTCTCGCACATCCGCGGCATGCTCGAGGCCGACGCGGCGACGTTCGCCGGCCAGGTCGGCGCGATCGACGACCGGCTCCGCGACGAGATCGTCCGGCTGGAGGGCAGCCGCAAGCAGATCGCGCAGCTCGCCGCCGGCGACAGCCTGGTGCTGCCGGACGTGGTGGTCGGCTATCTCGACCGCCTCCGGCATCTCGGCGCGTCGCCGGGGCTGATCGCGGCCGAGCGGGACGGGTGGATCCTCATGGCCGCGCGCTGGCCCGAGGAGATCGCGCAGTGGATCCCGGCCGGGCTGGCCGATTACAGCGGGTCCACCGACGACACGCCGTTCGACCTGCTCGACGCCCTCGCCGTCGAGACGGATCCCCGGGTGACCCGGCTCCTGGCGCTGATGCGCGAGCGGGGCTGGGCCCGGTGGACCCGTCTCGAACGTCTACGTGAGCCGTAGCGTCCAGCGGTAGGCCTGCACCATGCGTGTGTCGAAGCCCGACGCCGAACCCCACAGGAAGATGCGGAAGCGGCGGTAGAGCTCGTCGCCCCAGCGCGCCACGATCTCCTCGCGGCGGGCGTCGAGGCGCTGGGCCCAGGCCCGGCACGTCAGGAAGTAGTTGTGCCGGTCGTCCTCGACGGTGAGCAGTTCGAACGGCGAGTGCGCGACGTGACGGAGATAGGAGTGCAGCAGCAGCGGCGCCGAGCGGCCCGGGTAGACGTACTGCTTGAAGAAGGTCGAAGCGGTGTGTTTGCGCCTCATGGCCAGAGCGTCGAGATAGACCCGGCCCTCCGGGCGCAGCAGACGGGCGTACGTCTGAAGGGTTGCCCGGTAGTCCGGAAGGTGTTCGGTGACGCCCATGTTCACGATCGCGTCGAAAGGGCGGTCGTTCTGATAGCGCAGGATGTGCTCGCGGACCACGGTGACCGGCAGCTGCTCGCGGTCGAAGAGGTCCTTGAGGAAGCGCTCCGACTCGGCCGCCAGGGTGACCGTCGTGACGTCGATGCCCCGCCGGGCCGCGTGCTCGGAGAAGGCGCCCCAGCCGCCGCCCACCTCCAGCACCCGGTCGCCCGGCTTGACCTGGATGGCGTCGAGCGCGATGTCGAGCTTGCGGGTCACCGCCTCCTCGAGCGGCTCGTCGTCGGCGGCGAACACGCCCTGCGTGTAGCAGCGGTGCCGGGTGTCGAGGAAGGTCAGGAAGAAGTCGGAGTCCTCGTCGTAGTGCTGGGAGATGGCCCGGTTGTCGTGCTCCGTCTTGCCGTGCCACAGCGACGGCATCCAGCGCCCGAGGAAGGCGACCGGATGGATGTCGGAGAAGAACTGGCGCATGCTCAGCGCCGCGGCCAGATCGCCGTCGACGTCGAGATGACCTCGGAGGTACGCCAGCGCGACCTGGAGCTGATCGAGGGAGGTCAGCGCGTCGCGGCCGTCGTCGTCGCGCACGATGACCGTGTAGCGCGGGGGAGCGTCGCCGCCGACGCCGAAACTGTGTGTGGTGCCGTCGCGGTCCACGACCTCGAACGGCACGGGGGTGCGCTCGCGGAAGAACTCGTCGTAACGCCGGCCGATGACGTCGGCTATGCCTCGCCGCCTCATGCCGCGATCATTACACGATTTCCGTCTCAATTGAACGGTGGCCGATTGACGCCGTAGTGGGCGTGGATCTGCGAGGACCGCAGCTCGGTGCGCGCGACCACCATGACCACCGTGGCCAGCACGACCCCGGCCCCGAGCAGCCCCCAGAACAGTTGACCGGCCGGCATCAGCACGGCGAACAGCCCGCACCAGCCCACGGCGAGCGCGCCCGTGCCGGCCGTCAGCCGCAACTCGTGCAGCATGTCGTGCAGCGTGCGATGGGCGTCGATCTCGTCGCCGAAGTGCGACGGCGGCGACCATTTCTTAGTGATCCACAAACCGACGAACGTGCCGAACCAGAACGCGCCGAGCCACAGATTCCAGGCGCGCGTATTGCCGAGGAAGAACGCGCCGGGTATCTCCAGCCCGGCGATGCCGAACGGCAGCAGGCAGTCGAGAAAGGAGGGTGCCCAGCGCAACAGAATGCTGATCGTCAAGTAGAAATAGAAAACCGTGACCAGAACGAGGAGCATGGTCACCGCCTGCACGGCGACGAGCAGCCCGGGGCGGGCGAACGCGTTCTGCGCGAGCAGTCCCAGCGCCACACCCTGGATGATGCTGATGATCGTGATGAAGGCGGTCGGCGACACCTCGAGCGAGCGCCGGATCAGCACCTCGCGGGTGAGCGCCTGAATGGCCTCGCCGCGCTCGGGCAGATCGCCGGGATAAATCGGCGCCGCATGCGACGGCCGGGCCGCCACGGGTATGAACTCGCGCGGATTCACCGGCCGGCTGTCATAGGTCACCGGGGCCGCCCGGCGTCGTCGCCCCACACGCGATTCCGTTGCCACGCCAAACATCATGCACGCAGGGTCAATAGGCGTACCTGACTAGCCAGGAAGCCTTTCCTGATCAGCCGGAAACGCAATTCCCCAGGTCATCCCGGATACGCAATTAATCGCCGATCACGGACTGTCGCACCGCCTTCACGCAGGCGGAAGGGACTAGCCCCGGTGTCTAGTACTCGCCGCACAAACGCACAAATCGCCGTCGGCACGATCAGCGACAGAAACGCTGTGCCTTGTGTGGGCCGGGCGTACGGTCCGGACATGACTGAGCCGGCGCTGCGCCTCGTGTTCGAGTACGACGGTGACGACGTGCGGGTCGTCTCCCGACAGCGGGTCGAGATGACGATCCCCGCCACCGGGGAGGGTGAGGCCGGCCTGCGCGCGGAGCTCCGTACGGCCGACGGCGGAGTGCTCGAACGCCGCGCCCTGCCACCGATCCCGGACGGCGTCGAGGTGTTCTCGCCCGAGCCGGGCCGCACGGTCGAGCGGGCGCCGGTCGACCGGCCCTCGGGTGTCTTCACCGTGCTCGTCCCCGATCTGGCCGGCGCCGATCACCTGGCCCTGGTCGACGACCCGGGCGGGCCGGACGAGACGCGGCGGGTCCGTGAGATCGCGCGGGTGTCGCTGAGGGACGAGTCGTGACCACCGCCGACGGCCAGGTGCTGGGTGTCACCCGCATCATCGATCACGGCCCGCCCACCGAGCGCTGGAACCTGGTCATCCTCGGCGACGGCTACCGCGCCAACCAGATCACCCAATATCACCAGGACGCCGGCCGGCTCTGCGCCCGGCTCGAGGGCACCCGCCCCTTCGACAGCGTCTGGCCCGGCCTCAACCTCTACCGCGTCGACGTCACCTCCACCGACAGCGGCGCCGACGACCCGGCCGCCTGCGGCGGGCCCGGCACCACCGCGCGGACGTACTTCGACGCGGCGTTCTGCAACAACGGCATCCGCCGGCTGCTGACGGTGAATCAGGCGACCGCGCTCTCCGTCGCGGCCGCCCAGGTGCCGCAGTTCCACGCCGTCGTGGTCATCGTCAATTCCCAGGAGTACGGCGGTTCGGGCGGCTCGGTGGCCGCGTACTCACTGGCCGCCGGCGCCGAGCAGATCGCCCTGCACGAGATGGGTCACGGGGCGTTCGGCCTGGCCGACGAGTACGAGTACTACCGCGGCTGCGGCGTGGACACCGACCGCAACCGGCACCCCGCGGTGGAGCCGGGCGAGCCGAACGTCACCGTCAACACCAACCGGGCCACCCTGAAGTGGCGCTCGCTGGTCGCGGCGGCCACGCCCGTGCCGACCACCCGCAACGCCGACTGCTCGCAGTGCGATCCGCAGCCCAACCCGCTGCCGGCCGCGACCGTCGGCCTGTACGAGGGCGCCCACTACTACCACTGCGGCGCCTTCCGGCCGCAGTTCGACTGCCGGATGCGCGCGATCGACCAGGAGTTCTGCGCCGTCTGCGCCCAGCAGATCCGCCGGATCCTGCTGCCCTTCACCCCGGCCACGGTCCCGTTCGTCCGCGAGCTGCGCCAGACGATCGCCCTCCAGCGCGTCGTGGCCGCCGGCCTGGTGCCCCGCTATACCGGCCAGAGCGGCGCCGGCGCCTGGGTCTGGAAGCAGTCCCCGTCCCCGGGCCGTACCGTCCGTTACGGCAGCGAGGTCACCATGCAGCTCCGCACCGGCCCGATCCCTTAGCGGGCCCACCTCGTGGGTTCCTCCGCGACGCGGCGGACGGCCCCCACGGTGGCCAGGTGGTGCAGGTGGGCCAGGGTCTCGCCCAGGGCCATGCGGCGCATCAGGCCGCGCAGGCTGTCCCAGCCCCGCGACCAGGTCAGGGTGGCCGCGATCGCCCAGGCGGTGGCCGTGCCCTGCTCGCCGAGGGCGCGCAGGATCTCCCGGTTGCGGTCGCCGTGGTGATCGATCATCGCCATGGCCCGGGCGTCGATGCCGCGGAAACGGTATTCGTGAGCGGGCAGGGCCTCCTCGGCCGCGAACTTGCCAGTCTGCTCCAGCGACTCCAGATAGGAGGTCAGGGGGTCGCCCTCGTTCGACGGGTGGACGGCGACCGTGGGGCTGATCCGGGGGAGCAGGTGGTCGCCGGTGAGCAGGACGCCGGCCGCCGCGTCGTGCAGGCACAGGTGGCCGGGCGTGTGCCCGGGCGTCCACACCGCCCGCACCGAGCGGCGGGTCAGCGGCAGCAGGTCGCCGTCCTCGATCGTGCGGTCGGGCTCGGCCATCGACAGCAGGCCGCGCATGCGCTCCGGGCTGACGGCCAGGCCGGCCACCTCGGCCGCGGGGACGCCGTTGCGCCGCAGCCACGCCCGGTCCTGCTCGGGGCGCCGGTCGCTCCACAGCCGGCGGGGCAGCGTCGCCGCCTCGGCCGGGTGCATGCCGATCCAGGCCCCCTGGGTGCGCAGCCAGCCGCTGAGCCCGTGGTGATCGGGATGCACGTGGGTCACCACGACGCCGGTCACGTCGCCGATGCCGGCGCCCGCGGCGCTCAGCCCCGCCGTGAGCGCCGCGCGGCCCGCGGGGGAGTCCCAGCCCGGGTCGATCAGCAGGACGCCGTCGTCCTCGCCGGTGAAGGCGTAACTGATCGTGTAGCGCAACGGGTTGTCCGGGATCGGCACCGGGATCGACCACAGGCCGGGGCGCACCTGCTCGACCGGCGGAAGGACGCGCTCCTGCCACGCCCGATGCTGGGCGGTTCCGGTGACGATCATGCGCGGGCGCCCGCGGTGACCGAGTGCATCAGGAAGTCGACCAGCCGCCGGGCGTGCGCCGTCGTGTCGCTCGCCAGCTCGGCCCGCCTTTCCGGCGGTGTGGTCAGCGCGTGCATCATGGCCCCGCCCAGCAGTGTCTCGAGCAGCAGCGAGACCGAGGCCGTCGCCGGCAGCTCGCCCCGGGCGATGCCCCGCCGCACGATGGCCCGCGCGGCCCGGATCTGCGCCTGCCGCAGCGCCTCGTAGTGCTCGGCGACGCCGGGAATCGTGCCGGCCTCGACCGACAGGCGCAGCGCGGCCCGGCTCGACGGCCCGGCGTAGAGGCCGAGCATCTGGGTGGCCAGCTCGACCAGGTCGCCGTGCAGCGTGCCGGTGTCGACGTCGCTGATCCGGGGCAGACCCTCGCCCAGCGCGTCCGTGAGCAGCGCCTGCTTGCTGCTCCACCGCAGGTAGAGCGAGGCCTTGCCGACTCCCGCGCGGCGGGCCACGGTCTCCATGGCGAAGCCGGCCCAGCCGGTGTCGCCGAAGACGTCGAGCGCGGCCCGGGCGATCCGGCGGTCGACCTCGGGGTCGCGGGGCCGCCCCGGCGAAGTTGATGTGGCCACGTCACTCCCGGTCCATTGCTGAACGGTTTCCGTCAGGATAACCTTGCCGTGTTTCCTTTTCCCAGGAGCTGAGATGAGCGCGATCCTGGTCGGCGTCGACGGGTCGACGTCGTCCCTGCGTGCCGCCGCCTACGCGGCCGGGCTGGCCCGGCGGCAGCGCAGCCGGCTCATCGCGGTCTACGTGCGCAAGGGCCCGCCGACGATGATCCCGCTCGGCGACGACAGCGGCGCCGCCGCGGCCACCGCCTTCGAGGCCCAGGACGAGATCGAGCGCGAGCTGCGCTCGCACCTGCCCGACCTCGGCGTCGAGGCGAGCTTCGTGGTGCGCACGGGTGAGCCGTACGCCGAGCTGATCGCCGCCGCCAAGGAGGTCAGGGCCGACGCCGTGATCGTGGGCAAGTCGGCTAAGGTGCTGCATCGCATAGCGGGCTCGCTCGCGGTCAAGCTCGTACGCTGTGGCCATTGGCCGGTCACCGTCGTCCCGTGAGTGGACACGGCGTGCATAATCTAGTTATGGAAACCCCCAGCCGCGGATCCCAGTTGCTGCCGGTGCTCGGTCAGCTGGTGCGCTTCCTGCGCCAGCTCGAGGGCCCGGACAACCCCAGCCCCGTGGCGCTGTCCGTGCTGCGGCGCCTGGGCCGCGAGGGCCCCATCCGCCTGACCGACCTGGCCCGCCAGGAGCGCGCCTCCCAGCCCGGCATGACCCAGCTGGTCGGCCGCATGGAGCGGGCCGGCCTGGTCAAGCGGGTGCCCGACCCCACCGACGGCCGGGGCGTCCTGGTCGAGACCACCACGCCCGGGCGCGAGCTGGTCGAGCGCACCCATGCCCACTACGCGGCCACCATCGACAAGCTCTTCGACGACCTGGACCAGCCCGACCGCGACGCCATCGTGGCGGCCCTGCCCGCACTGACCCGCCTGGCCGACTCGACCCACCGCTTCTGACCGGGCCCGGAGACCGGGACAGCCGGCCGCGGCGTCGCTCGCCGCGACGCCACAGCCGGCTGGAGTGTCAGTCGGTGGCCTTGGCCGCCGCCTCGATCTGGCCGGTGACCGCACCCGGGGCGGTGACCATCGACAGGTGCGGGGCGTTGATCACGATGGTGTGCGCCCGGGCCCGCTGGGACATGGCGATCTGCTCGGCCGGCGGGATGACGGCGTCCTGCTTGCCGACCACCGACCACGAGGGGATCGTGCGCCAGGCCGGCGTGCCGGCCTCCTCGGTCAGCGCGCTCGACACCAGCGGGCGCTGCCGGGCGGCGAGCACGGCCACGTCCTTGGCGGGAATCGCCGTGCCGGCGAACGCCTTGCCGAAGACCGACGGCTTCACGTAGAGGTCGACGGCGTTCGCGTTCTTCGGGATCGCGACCTGATCGAAGACAGTGGCCGGATCGGCCGCGAAGACCGAACCCGGCACTTCCGAGGTCAGCGAGAACACGGAGTCGGTCTTGTCGGGGATGTACGCGTCGACGTACACCAGAGCCTTCACCTGCTTGTCGCCCAGCGCGGCGCTCGTGATGACCATGCCGCCGTACGAGTGCCCGACCAGCACGACCGGTCCGCTGATCGTGTCCAGATATGCCCGCAGGTTCGCGGCGTCGTCACTCACGCCGGTCAGCGTGTTCGGCGGCGTCACCACGGTGTAGCCGTCGTGCTGGAGCTTGGCCGCCACCTTGTCCCAGCTGGAGCCGTCGGCCCAGGCGCCGTGCACGAGGACGACGGTCGGCTTGTCCTTTCCGGGGTGCCGGAAGTCGGCCACGGCCGGGCCGGCGACGCCGGTCAGGGCGATCAGCACGCCGAGGCCGGCCGCCCCGATCACCAGGCGGCGGTTCTTCTTCGAGAGGGAGAACATGATTTTCCTTAAAGTGTTCAGCGGGCCAGGAAGCCGAGCAGCGCCGCGTTGAACTCGTCGGCGTGCGAGACGTTGACGCCGTGCGGGCCGCCCTCGATCAGGACCAGCTCGCTGCCGGCGATCGCGGCGGCCGACCGGCGGCCGCTGACGTGGAAGGGCACGACCGCGTCGGAGTCTCCGTGGATGACCAGCGTCGGCACGTCGAACTTCTCCAGGTCGGGCCGGAAGTCGGTGCGCCCGAACTGCGAGGGCCCGGTGAGAGTGGCCCGCGCCGACGCGAGGGTGGCCAGGTCACGGCCGAAGAGTCGCTGCGCCTCGCTGACCGTGGAGGTGCCCGCCGCCGAGTAGAGCAGCGTGGCGAACTGGTCGGCGAAGCCGGGCCGGTCGGCGCGGATGCCGGCCTCGAAATGCGCGATCGTGCCGTCGTCGAGCCCGCCCTCGGGGTTGCCCTCGGTGACGTGCAGGAACGGGGTGACCGAGCTCGCCAGGACCGCCTTGGCGACCCGGGCCGTGCCGTGGTTGGCGATGTAGCGTGCGACCGCGCCGCCACCGGCGGAGAAGCCGACCAGCGTCACCCGCGACAGGTCGAGATGCGTGAGGAGGGCGTGGAGGTCGGACGCGATGGTGTCGTAGTCATGACCGTCCCAGGCCGGTGTGGACTGACCGAACCCGCGGCGGTCGTAGGTGACGGCCTGGTAGCCGGCCTCGACCAGAGCGGTGACCTGCTTCTCCCAGGACCGGCCGCTCAACGGCCATCCGTGGATGAGCACGACCGGCGCCCCACTGCCGTGAACTTCGTAGTACAGCTCCACCGGTGCGCCGCTCTCGGCGCCTACCGTGAACTTGGGCATCTTCCTTCTCGAATCAGTCCCTCGAGGTGGTGGCGGGACGGTGCGAGGGACGTCGGCACCGGCCCGGGTTTCACCACCAGCCTCGTGACAGGGCGAGGGGTCGTTGTCAGTCGGATGACTTCACCTGTCGACGTAGGTGCTCTCGTCGCCGCCGGCGAGCGCGTCGCGCAGGGCGGCGCGCGAGGTGATGCCGAGCTTGGGAAAGGCGCGGTAGAGGTGGGTGGCCACCGTGCGTGAGGACAGGTACAACTGAGCGCCGATCTGCCGGTTGGTCAACCCGGACGCGGCGAGTTCGGCGATCCGCAGCTCCTGCGCCGTCAGGCTTGTGAGCTGGTCGGCGGCCTCGTCGCCGGACGCTCCGGCCAGCGCGAGCTCGTGCGAGGCGCGCTCGGCCCACGGCGTGCTGCCGAGATCGCCGAACAGGTCGACGGCACGCCGCAGGGCGGCGCGGGCGCCGGGCAGGTCGCGCTTGTGCCGCAGCCACCGGCCGTGCGCGAGGCTGACGCGGGCGAGGTCGAACGGGAAGGAGGGCGCGGCCGGGTGCCCGGTCGCGGCCGCGAACAGCCGGCCGGCCTCACCGGTGGCGTCCGTGATCGCCAAGGCGGCCGTGCACAGCATGTCCATCCGGGGCGACACCGCGCCGACGTGCCGAGCGGCCGCGGCCTCGGCGTGCCGGCGTGCCTCCTCGACGTGGCCGCCGGCCATCCCGGCCTCGACGACGTCGAGCACGCAGCGGAACGACTCGTGCACGTAGGGCCGGAAGGAGCCGGGCGAGGTGAGGCCGAGCGCGTGGGTCCACGCCGCGCCGTAGGCGCCGATCGCGAGCGCACCGGCGAGCGCGGCCGCCTCCACGTGCTGGACCAGCACGCCCAGCCCGCGGGGGCGCGCCCAGAGGTCCACCGCCAGGCCCAGCTCGCGGGCGCCCGCGATGTCACCGCGCTGCGCCAGGACACGCGCGTAGAACGCGCGGTAGAGGTAACCGAACATCTCGTTCCCGAGCCGGGCGCTCAGCTCCAGGCCCTGCGCGAAGGTCTTCGCGGCGTCGTCCCAGCGTCCCCGCACGGTGTCGTCGAGGAGCGTCAGATGCATCAAGGTCATCACGTCGGTCAGGGACCCGGCCTCGGCCTCGCGCCGCACCATCCTGTCCACGAAGGAGCGATGCTCGCCGAGGGAGTCCACGAAGTAGGCGCAGAGCGCCAGGATCGTCCCGTCGTACGTGGTGAGGCCGGGCCGGGTGAACGCCTCGGCCACGCGGTCACGGGCCCCGTCCGCGTGCCGCAGCAGATCACCGCCGACATCGCGCACCAGCAGGGTCACCGGGCTGAGCCGGTCGGCGTATTCGTCGATCACCGGCTCGGTCCGGTCCCAGAGCTCCGGGTCGGCCGAGTACATGCAGAGCGGCAGCAGCAGGCCGGCCAGGCGGGAAAGCGTCTCGTCGTCGAGGTCGTGGCCGCGCCGCCGGACCAGGTCGAGGACCACACGATGCGTCGGCCTGACCGCACCATGGCGGTAGAGCTGCAGGGTGGCGTCGGTGAGCAACGTCGACGGGGTGACCAGGTCGCCGTTGAGCCGGTCCAGCCGCCCCACCAAGGTGGCGGCCTCGTCGAGCAGGCCCGCGCGGGTGGCGATGAAGGCGGCGTCGGCGAGGCGGCGCTCACGCCGGTCCGCGTGCTCGCTCAGCGCCGCCGCGCGGACGAGCAGCCGCACCGCGACGGCGGCGCCGCCGCGGTGCACCGCGTGCTCCGCGCCCCGCTGCACCTCGCGCGCGATGGTCTCGTCGGGCGCGCCGGTGGCCGCCGCGAGGTGGTGGGCGCGCCTCAGCGGATCGTGCGCCCGGACCTCGGCGAGCAGCAGGTGCGCGGCCCGCACCTGCTCCAGCTGGGCGGAGCCGACGACAGCCGACCGCACCAGGGGATGGCGGAAGGAAGCCCGGCTGTCGGGCCGGTCGTGGTCCACCAGCCCGGCGGCGCGGGCGGTGTCGAGACGGTGCGGGATCCCGTGCGCCCCGTCCGCGTCCGTGACCCCGTCGAGCGCCAGCAGCAGGAGGGCGAACCTCTCGTCGTCGGGCAGCCGGCCGAGCCGCTGGGCGTAGACCTGCTCGAGTCGCCGCGGCAGCGGCAGTTCCGTCCTCGAGGCCGCCGGCGACCGGGCGGCCAGCGACGCCGGCAACTCGGTGAGCGCCAGCGGATTGCCCACGGCCCACCGCAGTGCCTCGGCCCGCAGCTCCGGGGACAGGCCAGGATGACGAGCGTCGAGGAGCTCGGCCGCGCTCGCGGGGTCGAGCGGGCGGACGTCGAGGCGCTCGACCCCGGCGACGTCGAGGCCGGTCGGCTCCCCGGTGCGCACGCCCAGCGTGACGCACACCGGGGACCCACTGAGCCGGCGGGCCACGAACATCAGCACCTGACCGCTCGCGGCGTCCATCCAGTGGGCGTCGTCGACCACGATCGCCCGGGGGCGGTCGTCGCTGGCCAGCACGAGCAGGTCGAGGACAGCGGTGCCGAGGGCCATCACGGCGGGAGCGTCACCGAGCGAGCGCCCGAGGGCGACGTCCACGACGTCGCGTTGGTGGTCGGCCAGCGCGTCGACGTAGCCCACGAGCGGTCGCAGAATCTGGTCGAGCGCGGAGTACGGGAAGTTCTGCTCGGCCTCCACGCACTGATAGCGGGCCACCGACCAGCCCGCGCCCCGGGCCCGCCGGCCGAGATCATCGAGCAGAGCGGTCTTGCCGACCCCCGCCTCGCCCTCGACCACCAGGGCTCGAAAATCACCGGTCAGCAGGCCCGTGAGCCGGCGGATCTCCGCCGACCGGCCGACCAACTCGCTGGTGGGACCGCTCATAGCCAAAACTTTAGTCCGGAGCGGCAGCGGCCTCTTTGGCCCCCATGTTGCCAGCGTGCGAAAGGCCCCGGAGGTTCAGCGCCTCCGGGGCCGTGATGTTGCGGGAGGGGTCAGCGGTGGGCCGGCGTGTCCTTCTCCGTGCGGGCGATGTCGATGCCCGCGCCGTCGATGGCGTCGGCCGCCACCGCGGCCGACTTCAGCTCGTCCGGCAGGTCGATGCTCGTGCGGAGCATCACCGGGCGCAGCGCCAGGGCCGCGATGACGCCGACCACGCCGATGATGGCCGAGATCAGGAAGATGTGGCCGGTGGCGTCGCCGTAGGCCGCGCGGACGATGCTCACGATCGGGTCGGGCAGGGCGGCCAGGTTGAGGCTGCTGCTGCCGTCCCCGCTTCCGGTGGCCGGGATGCCGGCCGCCGTCAGGCCCTCCGTGATCTGGTCGGCCACCCGGCGGGCCAGGACCGCGCCCAGCACCGAGACGCCGATCGTGCCGCCCAGGGAGCGGAAGAACGCCACCGTCGAGCTGGCCGCGCCGATGTCCTTCAGCGACACGCTGTTCTGCACCGCCAGCACCAGGTTCTGCATGCTCATGCCGACGCCCGCGCCGACCAGGAACATGCCGACGCCCATGTACCACAGCGGCGTCTCGTGGTCGATGGGTGAGAGCACCACGAAGCCGCCCACCAGCGCGATCGCGCCGGCCACGATGTACGGCTTGATCTTGCCGCTGGCGGTGATGAGGCGGCCCGAGATGATCGAGGTGACGAGCACGCCGGCCATCAGCGGGATGGTCAGCAGGCCGGCCTCGGTCGGGCTGTAGCCGCGGCCGATCTGGAAGTACTGGCCCAGGAAGACCGCGCCGCCGAACATGGCCATGCCGACCGCCAGGCTGGCCAGGATGGCCAGGGCCGTGTTGCGCTCCCGGATGATCGGCAGCGGCACGATCGGCTCCTTTGCCCGCGATTCCACCAGCACGGCCAGGCCGAGCAGCACGATCGTTCCGCCGACCATGGTGTACGTCTGCCACGAGAGCCAGGCGAACGAGCCGTCCACGAACGAGATCCAGATGAGCAGCAGGCTCACGCCGGCCGCGATCAGGGTCGCGCCCAGGTAGTCGATCTTCACGTTCTCGCGGCGGATGACCGGCAGGTTCAGGGTGAACTGGAGCAGGACCAGCGCGATGACCGCGACCGGGACGCCGATGAAGAAGCACCAGCGCCAGCCCAGCCAGGACGTGTCGACGATCAGGCCGCCCAGCAGCGGGCCGCCGACCGTGGCCAGGGCCATGACGCCACCGAGATAGCCGTTGTAGCGGCCGCGCTCGCGCGGCGGGATCATCGCGGCGATGGCCACCTGGACCAGGGCCTGGAGGCCGCCGACGCCGATGCCCTGGAAGGCGCGGGCGCCGATCAGCGCGCCGGCCGACTGGCTGAAGCCGGCCACCACCGAGCCGGCCACGAAGATGACGATGGAGAGCTGGATCAGCAGCTTCTTGCTGAACAGGTCGGCCAGCTTGCCCCAGATGGGCGTGGTGGCGGTGGCCGTGAGCAGGGTGGCCGTGACCACCCAGGTGTACTGGGTCTGCGACCCGTTGAGCGAGCCGATGATCTTCGGCAGCGCGGTCGAGACGACAGTGCTGCTGAGCATCGCGACGAACAGCACCAGCAGCAGGCCGCTGAGGGCCTCGAGGGTCTGCCGGTGGTTCGACGGTGCGGGTGGTGCTGTGGTCATGCCGCGGCCTCCGTGGTGACGTGCGAGGTGGTGGCGCCGCCGAGCGCCTGGGTGAAGCGTTCGAGTCCGTGGCTGAATGTCGCGATCTCGTCGGGGGTCCAGTCGGCCAGTGCCTGTTCGATCCGGCTGCCGTACCACCGCATGGCCTCCTCCATCGCGGTGTGGCCCTTCTCGGTCACGACCAGCACGCTGGCCCGCCCGTCGTGGGGGTCGGGCTCGCGGGCGACCAGGCCGCCGGAGACGAGGGTGGCCACGGCCCGGCTGATCGTCGACGGGTCGAGCGCGGCGTGGATGGCCAGCTCGCGGGCGTGACAGCCGGTGGGGGTGCGGTCGATGTGCGCGAGCAGCCCGACCAGTCCGGCCGGGATCGCCGGCCGTTCCGCCGTCCGCTGGTGCTTGAGCAGCCGGGTGACCTTGAGCAGGTCCTGCAGGCGTTCGGCTACCGCCTGCGTGGCGCCGTCCATGGCACGTGCCTTTCTGGGGATTCGATGAATGCCACAGACAAGTTTTCCTCAATACGTGCCCAACGCGCAAGTTTTCCCAACGAGAAAATTCTGCATCGGACAGTGACCATGGCGGCGCGCTGCGTACCGTAGAGGCATGTCGATGGGACGGCCCGGGCTCGCGGTCGAGGCCGTGCTGGCGGTGGTCGTTCTGAGCGTTTCGGTGGCTTTCCTGGGCGTACGGGATGAGGACCGCGCCTTTTACACGTCCATGTCGGACGCCGCGCGCGTGCCGGCGGCGGCGAAGCCGGTCAGCGGCGCCTCCACCGGGTCGTACGCCTGGGATTGCGGCCGCAACGAGAACGGCCACCGCAACACCGGCAATCCGGTCGTCTCGCCCGGCGTCGCCGGCCCGGCCCACCACGAGCACGACTTCGTCGGCAACCTCGGCGTGGTGCCCGCCTCCGGCGTGAAGGATCTTCCGGGCAAGCCCACCAGCTGTACGAACGGTGACGCGTCCACGTACTACTGGCCGGTGCTGCGCCTCGGCGGCTCGAAGGATCACCACGGCCCGGCGCTGGTGCCGACCGCACTGACCATGCGCTATCTCGGCAACGCGCGCGGGCCGGTCGTGGCGATGCCCCGCCTGCTCGTCGCGGCCGTGGGCGACGCGTACGCGTACACCAATAACAATGGTCTTGCCCGGTCCTCATGGTCCTGCTCGAACACGCGGGACCGGACGACCATGAAGTACCCGATCTGCGACGACGGCGCCGAGGTGGTCAGGATCTTCGATTTCCCGAGCTGCTGGGACGGCCGCCAGCTGGACAGCCCCAACCACCGGCAGCAGATGGTCTTCCCGGCCGCCGGCGGCGGATGCCCGGCCGGCACGTTCGCCGTTCCGCACCTCGAGATCGCCATGACCTACGCGGTGCCGCACGGCGCCCGCTACCGCGTCGACGCCTTCGACGGGCAGCGCTACAGCCCGCTCACCGACCATGGTTTCATGGTCAACCTCATGCCCGACGCCCTGATGAAACGCGTCGTGACCTGCCTGAACGCGGGGCAGGCGTGCGACGACACCGCCGGTTCGAGATCAGGATGAACCGCGGCCGTACGCACGTCGTGTCTCTAGCGTCTGTAGGGAGGTGAAACATGAGCGAGCACGTCGATCTCGCGGGCTACCTTGTCGGGACTCTCACCCCGGAGCAGCGCCGGGAGGTCGAGGGGCATCTGCCGGGCTGTGCCCAGTGCCGTGACGAAGTCGAATCGTTGCGGGGCTGGCGGACGGCGCTGGAGTCGGTGCCCGAGGCCATGCTGATGGAGGGGCCGCCCGACGGCGGTGACCTCCTGTTGCAGCGCACGCTGCGTCAAGTCCGCAAGGAGTCGTCCGGGCAGCGCCACCGTTACACGGCGCTGCTCGCGTCGGCCGCCGCGGTCGTCGCTGTCGCGGTCATCGGGGCCGGGGTGCTCGCCGGTCGCGCCACGGCTCCCGAGACCCCCACCGCGCAGCCGCCGATCGCGTCCACTCTTCCCACCGACGTTCCCGGGACGCGTACCGGGACGGCGGTGGACCCCACCACCGGAGCCCGGATCACCGCGGCGGTGGCCCCCGCGCCCGGCTGGGTGCGGGTCACGGCCGCGGTGTCCGGCATTCCCGCCGGTGAGCGGTGCGTTCTCGAGGTGGTGGCCAAGGACGGATACGCCGTCCAGGCCGGCAGCTGGGTCGTGTCGCCGGCCGGCGAGTCCGGCGGCACGACGCTCAACGGCAGTGCGCTGATCGACCCGGCCGACGTTCGGTCGGTGCGGGTCGTGAACACGGCCGGGAAACAGTTCACCAGCGTCGACGTCTGACGGCTCACCGGCCCGGGGGCAGAGCCCGGGCCAGGTCGCGGCGGGACGTGATGCCGACCTTGGTGAAGACCTTGCGCAGGTGCCACTCGACGGTGCGGGGGCTCAGGAACAGCTCGGCGGCGATCTCCGAGTTGGTCCGGCCGGTGGCGGCCAGTTGCGCGACGGCTGCCTCCTGAGGGGTCAATCGCTCTTGTACGCCGATGGGCCGCTCCTGGACCACGGCCTGGCCCATCAGGGCGAGCTCGCGGGCGGCCCGCTCGGCGTAGCCGGGGGCGCCCATCGCGGTGAAGGCGTGGTGGGCGGCGCGCAGCTCGGCCCGGGCCTCGTCGAGGCGGTGCTCGCGGCGCAGGTAGGAGCCGAGGAGCAGGTGCGAGCGGGCGACCGCGGCGGTCATCTCCTGGGCGGTGAGACGCTCGATCGCGGTGCGGTAGTGCTTCTCGGCGTCCGGCGCGGGCGACGTCAGGGCGTCCATGAGGGCCTGGATGCCCAGCGCCACCGGGGTCGGCGTCTCGGCCGTGATCGCGGCCAGCCGGTCGCGGGCGGCGACGGCCACCTCGGGCAGCCCGGCGAGGGCGGCCGCCTCGATGAGCTCGTGCAGGGGCCAGTTGCCGAGCGCGAAGTCGCCGTGGGCGACGGCTTCCTCGGCCGCGGCCAGCGCCGCCCGGTGATCGCCGCTTCCGTTGTGCAGGATGGCGAGCGCGTGGCAGGCCACGGCGTGCAGCCGGCCGTCACCGCTGACGGCCGCCTCGCGCTTGCGCTCGTCGAAGAGTGCGGTGGCCGTCTCGACCGGTCCCTTGTACGCCGCGAGGACGAGCGGGGCGAACTGGTAGACCGACGCCCCGGTGGCCCGGAGGACCTCGTCGATCTCGTCCATCATGCCGGCCGCCTCGGCCAGCCGGCCGCCGTAGATCATGATGTTGGCCCGGATCCCCAGCGCGTTGGGCAGCAGGGAGAGCGCCCCGCTCTCGACGGCGGCCCGGATCGCGGCATCGCTCATCTCCTTGACCAGGTCGAGCCGGTAGACCTCGTAACCGACCTGCGAGGTGAGCCAGATGAAACGGGAGTCGGCGACGGCGAGGGCGCGGTGCAGCAGGGGCAGCGACGGCGTACGCCCGTCCAGCACCCACGAGACGAGCCCGGCCAGCAGCAGATCGGGGAACGTCTCGCCGGCCGGGGCCAGCTCGCGGGCCGAGAGGGCGGCCTGGCGCAGGTCGTCGCCGCCGAACCGGCCGGTGTGCATGGCGGCCGTCACGGCCAGCAGGAACGTGTCCCGCGAGGCCTGTGGGTCGGCGGCGGCCAGCCGCTGCGCCGCCGCCAGCAGGGGCGCGAAGGCCTCCCGCTTGGAGCGCAGCGCGAAGTCGACCTCGGCCCGCAGCCGCGAGACGAGCGTCTGCCGCAGGCCGTCGAGCGGCCCCATCTCGGCCGCCGACAGGAGCCCGGTCACCCGGTCGTAGGAGCCGGCGTACGCCGCCGCCTCGGCCGCCGACACGAGCAGGCTCCCGCGCCGGGCCGGGTCGGTGGCCAGCGACGCGGCCCGTTCGAGAAAGGCGGAGGCGGCCGACCAGCCGCCGCGGGCCCGGGCCCGGTCGGCCGAGCCCTCGAGCTCGGCCGCGACCTCGTCGTCCTTCCCGAGCACGGCCTGGGCACGGTGCCAGGCCCGGCGGTCGGGGTCGTGGGCCGGGTCGGTCACCTCGGCCAGGGCGGCGTGAACCTGGCGCAGCTCGGCCGGCTCGCCGGAATGCCAGGCGGCGGCCCGGACGAGCGGGTGCCGGAACCGGACCCGGGTGCCGACCTCGAGGAGCCGCTCCCGCTGGGCCGGTGCGGCCGCCCGGGCGCCGACACCGAGCCGGTCGAGGGCCCGCCACAGCAGCTGGGCGTCGCCGAGCGGCTCGACCGCCGCGGCCAGCAGGACCGTGCGGGTCTCGGGCGGCAGGGCCGCGATCCGCCGGCGGAAGCCCTCCTCGACGCGGTTCTCGAGCGGCGCCCGGCTGTAGCCGTCGAAGCCGAAGGCCAGCTCGGCCGGGGTGAGCCCGCGCGGCAGCTCGAGGATCGCCAGGGGGTTGCCGTGGGTCTCGGCCACGATCCGGTCGCGGACGCGGGGATCGACCGGCCCGATCAGCACCGAGTCGAGCAGGGCCCGGGCGTCCGGCTCGGCCAGGCCCTCGACCGGCAACTCGGGGATGCCCTCGAAGCCGGTGGCGTCGCGGGCCGCGAGCACCAGCCCGACCGACTCGCCGGACAGCCGGCGGGCCACGAAGCCGAGCGTCACCGCGGACGCCCGGTCGATCCACTGGGCGTCGTCGACCACGCACAGCAGCGGCTGGTCGGCCGCCGCCTCGGCCAGCAGCCCGAGCACCGCCACGCCGACCAGCAGCTGCTCCGGCGCCGGCCCCTCGGCCAGCCCGAAGGCCGTGCTCAGGGCCCGGCGCTGGGGGACCGCGAGCCGGTCGAGGTCGTCGAGCAGCGGCAGGCAGAGCTGGAGCAGCGCCGAATACGCGATCTCCGACTCGGACTCGACGCCGACCGCCCGCAGCACGCGGACCGGACCGGCCCGGCCGGTCAGAACCTCCAGCAGCGCGGTCTTGCCGCTGCCGGCCGGTCCCCGCAGCACCAGCGCGCGGCTCTGCCCGGAGCGGACCGCGCCCAGCAGCGCGTCGAGCTCGTCCTGTTCGCGGTTGCGGCCCACCAGATCGGTCTTGTCGACGGCGTCGACGAGCTCCGCGACCGCCCGCGCGGACAGATCGATCTTCGACAGGAAACCGATCGCCGGGCTGGCCGCGATGAGGTCGGCGTAGTCCTCGCCGGAGTGGGTGGAGATCATGATCACCGGGGTCGGCGCCAGCCGCGCGGCCAGGTCGAAGCCGCTCTCGCTGCCCAGGTTGATGTCGACCAGCGCCACATCGGGGCGCAGCTCCGCCGTCCGCTCGAGAGCGCCGGCGATGGTTCCGGCCGTGCCCGCGACCGTCAGGCCTTCGCGTTGCAGCAGGTCACGGGCGGCCATGAGGAATTGCCGGTTGTCGTCGACGAGCAGGCAGCGCAAATTCACCCGACAAGAGTGTCAGTCGCGGCCCGGCGGCGCATTCCTGCCAGCCGGTAGTCAGCCTTACGCGGGCGCCATCTGAACCGAGCGGGCGTGGCTGCGTAGAGAGAGTCGTGACTTGGATGGCGCGGCGGGTGGTCCGCGAGTACGAACGCTTCGTCGAGCTCTCACCCGACATGGTGGTCGTGGCCGGTCACAACGGTTACTGGAAGCGGGTCAGCCCCGCCGTGCGGACTGTTCTCGGCTATTCACCGGCCGAGGTCCTGGCCCGTCCCTACCTGGAACTCGTGCACCCGGACGATCGTGAGCTGGTCGTGCGGCCGCGGCCGGGCGCCGCCTCGTTCACCTGCGAATGCCGGATGCGGCACCAGGACGGGTCGTTCCGCCTCATCGAGTGGACGATCACGTCGTTCCCGGGCCGGAACGAGAGGTACGGCATCGGCCGGGACGTCACCGATCGGCGCCGGGCCGAGCGGGAGCAGGCCGCCATCCAGCGGATCGCCAGCCTGGGAGCCCGGGTGCCACCGCGCTCGGCGTTGTTCGACGTCATCGCGGAGGAGGCCGGGCGCCTGCTCGACGCGGCCGAGACCCGGCTGTCCCGCCTCACCGGCGACCGGAACGTGACCGTCGTGGGTCACTCGGGTTCGTCGAGCGCCCCACTGGGCGAGGAGCTCTTTCCCGCGGTGGCCCGGAGCGGCCGGGCGGTGATGTCGGCCGGCGCCACGACCCTCGCCATCCCCGTCTTCGCCGAGGGTGCGCTGTGGGGGATCCTCACCGCCGCTGCCGCCCCGGGCCGGGCGCTGCCTCCGGACGCCGAGACGTCGCTGACGCGGTTCGCCGGTGTGATGTCGACGGCGATCGCCGGCGCCGAGTCGCGGCACGCGCTGGCCCGGATGGCGCAGGAGCGGGCGGCGCTGCGCCGGGTCGCGATGCTGGTGGCGCACAACGCCGCGCCCGGCGAGGTCTTCGCCGCCGTGGCCGGCGAAGCGGGCACGGTGCTGGGCACCGACATCTCGATAGTGGCCTGCTGCAACGGCGACGGAACGGCCGTGGTGCTCGGTAGCTGGAGCACCTACGCCGACAGCCTCCCGGTCGGCACCCGGGTCACGCTCGGCGGCCACAACGCCGTGAGCACCGTGGTCCGCACCGGCCGGCCGGCCCGCGTGGCCAGCTACGACGGCACCACCACCGGGCACCCGGCCGAGATCGCCAAGCGGGAGGGCTGGAAGTCCGCGATCGCGGCGCCCATCCTCGTAGAGGGGCGCACCTGGGGCATGTTGCTCATCGCCACCCGCCGCGGCGAGTCCTTCCCGTCCGGCACCGAGGAGCGGCTGGCCACCTTCACCGATCTGGTCGCGACCGCGGTGGCCAACACCCAGGCCCACGAGCAGCTGGCGGCCTCGCGGCGGCGGATCGTGGCCGCGGCCGACGAGGCCCGGCGCACCATCGAGCGGAACCTGCACGACGGCACCCAGCAGCGCCTGGTCTCGCTCGCCCTGGCCGTGCGGTCGGCCCAGTCCTCCCTGCCGGCGTCGCTCGGCGGTCTGCGCGACGAGCTCTCGAACGTGGCCGCCGGTCTCGCCGCCGCGGTCGGCGAACTGCGGGAGTTAGCGCGCGGCATCCACCCGGCCGCCCTCGCCCGCGGCGGTCTGAGCGCGGCTCTGCGTGGCCTGGCCGGGCGCTCGGCGATCCCGGTCGACGTGAAACTCGCCCTCGACGAGCGGCCGGCCGAGCCGACCGAGGCGGCCGCCTACTTCGTCGTCTCGGAGGCGCTGGCCAACGCGGTCAAACACTCGGCGGCCACGCGGATCGAGGTGTGGGTCGAGCACCGCGATCAGACGCTGCACTTGTCAGTACGCGACGACGGCGCCGGCGGCGCCGACCCGGGCGGATCGGGGCTGCTCGGCCTTCGGGACCGCGTCGAGGCGCTGGGCGGTTCCCTGTCCGTGCACAGCCCACCCGGCCGGGGCACGCGGATCGTGGCCGACCTGCCGTTCCGGCTCGACCCGCCGCGCCCGCCGGCCTGACTTCATGTGGACGAAAGCGACTCGACGGCCGTGGGGTCACGGTCGACGCGCGGGTCGCCCTCGTCGGCGAAGTAGTCGTCCTTGGTGGTGCCGTCGACGCCGGCCGGGGTCTTGGCCGCCCGCAGGATCAGCGTGACGATCACGGCGATCAGCAGGTTGACCACCACGGTCACGAAGCCGACGTAGATGGTCACCTTGGTGTCGAGGCCGAACTCGGAGAGCGGGAACGCCGATCCACCGAAGTGGGCGTGCTTGGTGGCCGGGTTCGGGATCTGCCACAACATCCACATCGACAGGCCCATGCCGACTACCCAGCCCGCGATCAGCGCACCTCGGTGCAGCCAGCGCGTGAACAGGCCGAGCGCCACCGCCGGCGCGGTCTGCAGGATGATCACGCCGCCGATGAGCTGGAGGTCGATGGAGAACTGGGGATCGAGGAAGGCGATGCAGGCGACGGCGCCGATCTTCACGGCCAGCGAGGCGATTTTCGCGGCACGGGCCTGGTCGGCGTGCGAGGCGTTCTTGCGCAGATATTCCTTGTAGATGTTGCGGGTGAACAGGTTGGCCGCGGCGATCGACATGATCGCGGCCGGCACCAGGGCGCCGATGCCGATCGCGGCGAAGGCGACGCCGGCGAACCAGGCCGGGAACTGCATGTCGAACAGCAGTGGCACGACCGTGTTGCTGTCGACGGTGCCGGCGGTGGCGCCGGGCAGTGGCGTCACGTTGGCGGCGATGGCCGCGTATCCGAGGAGGGCGAGCAGGCCGAGCAGGAAGGTGTAGGCCGGCAGGGCCGACATGTTCCGCTTGATCACGTTGCGGTTCTTGCCGGCCAGGACGCCGGTGATGCTGTGCGGGTAGAGGAACAGCGCCAGCCCGGAGCCGAACGCCAGGGTGACGTACTGCAACTGATTGTTGACGTTGAGGAGGATCCCGTCGTTGGGTGAGGCGCTGGCCTGGAATTTCTCGTCGGCGGCGTCGAAGATGTCGCCCCAGCCGCCCAGCTTGAACGGCAGGTAGACGACCGCCACCAGGATCACGATGTAGATCAGCGCGTCCTTCACGAACGCGATCAGGGCCGGAGCCCGCAGACCCGACTGATAGGTGTACGCGGCCAGAATGGCGAAGGCGATGATGATCGGGGCGTGCCGGGCGAGGAGGCTGTCGCCGGTGACGCCCATGGTCTTGAGGACCGCTTCGAGTCCGACGAGCTGGAGGGCGATGTACGGCATGGTGGCGACGATGCCGGTGATCGCGACCAGCAGGGCCAGCGTGGGCGAGTCGAACCGGCTGCGCACGAAGTCGGCCGGCGTCACGAAGCCGTGCCGGTGCGACACCGACCACAGCCTGATCAGGATCAGGAAGAACAGCGGATAAGTGATGATCGTGTCCGGGATGGCGAAGAACCCGGCCGCTCCGGCCCCGAAGATCAGTGCGGGTACGGCGACGAACGTGTACGCCGTGTAGAGGTCGCCGCCGACGAGGAACCAGGTGATCCAGCCGCCGAAGTTGCGCCCGCCCAGGCCCCACTCGTCGAGGTGGGCCATGTCCTTGGGGGCGCGCCAGCGGGAGGCCACGAAGCCGATGCCGCTGACCAGCAGGAACAGGGTCGTGAAGATGACGATCTCGGTGATGTGGTCGCTCATGGGCGCCGCCTCCGCTTCGTCACCCGGTAGACGACCGTGGTCGCCACGACGCCCAGGAGAATGAAGAGAAGCTGGATCCAGTAGAAGGCCGGGAAGCCGAACAGCCGCGGTTCGTCCCGGTTGTAGAGGAATGTCAGGAGCGGCACGACGATCGGGACGAGAAGCAACCAGTTCCAGGGGCTGCGATCATCGCGCGGCCCGCTCCCCGGTCTGGTCTCCGGCTCCGCCATCGCCCGAACCCCCTCGTCGATGCTGGTTCTGAGGCGATCTTGCCACGGGCGCCGACCTCGATCGTCGCGCGGATCGGTGTGGCCGCGGCCCGCGCCGCCGCCACACCGATCGACCTCCTAGGGTGCGATGGCCCAGAGTTGGCAGGTGTTGTTGAGCCACATCCAGAGCTGGGCCTTCGTGCCGTTGGCGGTGCCACAGTTCTGGTCGTCCAGGACCATGCCGCTGTTCTCGACGACCAGCTCGTACCGTCCGTTGCCGGCCGGGATGACCGCCCACTGCTGACATGTGTTGCCGAGCGACTGCCACAGGTTGACCGCGGTGCCCAGGGCCAGCCCGCAGTTCACGGCGTCGAGCACCTTGCCGCTGTTCACATTCGTGATCGTCCATTTGTTAGCGCCCACACTGGTGAAGCGCCACTGCTGGCACGTGTTGCCCAGCGACTGCCACACCTGCACGCCGGTGCCGTTGGCGGTGCCGCAGTTGACCGCGTCGAGCACCTTGCCGGCGGCCAGGTTGGTCAGGCGATAGGTGGCCCCGTTGACCGGGAACGTGACGCTCTTGCTGTAGCCGACGGCGACGATATTGGCCTGTACGGAGTTCTCCGTCGCGTCCGAGGGATAGCCACTGGTCATGACGCCCTCGAAGAACGAGCCGACCGAGCCGTTGCTGTTGTCGCCGCCGATGCCCAGGATGATCGCGCCCTGCTTGGTCATCGGGTGGTATCCGGACTGCGTCGGCAGCGCGCCGTTGTACTGCGTCTTCAGGCCGCCTGACTGAGCGTTGCCGTCCTTGATGGCGTACGCCGAAGTGCCGTTGTTCTTGAGAACGGCCGTCACGAAGGCGCTGGTGCGGCCCGTGTTGGCCGTCCATGAGCCGTTGCCGCCGGCGAACAGGCCGTTCTCCAGGTCGGCGGCGACCCGCGGACCGGCCGAGCAGGGCGAGAACCAGCAGAGATTGCCGAAGTAGATGGCGTCCATGTCGCCGTTTCCGGTGTCCATGTTGTTGGTCTCGGCGTTGCCGTAGTCGAAGCAGCACCGGTCGTTGACGTGCGTGCCCTCGGTGACCATGTACATGCCCTCGGGTGCGCTGCCGGTGGCGATGCCGTTGGTGGCGTTGTTGCGATAGCCGTTGCCGGCCGAGATGTAGACGCCGTAGACCTTGTGCCCGCCGGCCGTCACGGGCAGGGCGGCCGCGTTGGCGCCCTGGTCGGCGGTGGGGTTGGCGCCGCCGCCGGGGGCGATGGTCAGGTCGTTGTGCCGTGAGGTCTGGTCGTAGATCCGCACGATGGTGCAGTAGGTCCCGGAGCAGAACGAGTCCTGGGCGGCGGCGTTGGCGTAGCCGCCGGCGCTGAGCACCCCGATGGCCGAGGTGGCGCCGTCCGACCAGCGGCGGACCTGATAGAGCGACCCGCCGTACGACCCGAACAGCGCCCGCGTCGTGCTGTGCGCCGCCACGCAGGGCGTGCCGCCACTGGCGTAGATGTCACACGGCCCGGTGCCGGCCGCGCTCGCCTGGCCACCGGTGGCCACCAGGCTCGCGGCGGCCAGCAGAAGCGCTGCGGCCGTCCTCCACAGTTTCATGGAAACCCCTTTCGCGTTGCGCGCGGAGCAGCTCTCGCCACCCGGGGAGTCACGCGGCTGTGAACGTTAACAACGGTTTACGCCTTTGATTCATGCATGTCAATACGAGGTGTGACGTTCCCGGCAGTGGCTCCCTGACCTCCTCTCTCGTACAGTCGGGTGAGCCGAGAGGGGGAGCGTCATGTTGGACCACTTCATCTGGTCCGTGATCGTGGTGCCACCGCTCGTCGTGCTGGCGGTTCGGTGGCTGGCCGACCGGCTGGCGCCGGCCTCGGCGGCCAGGGCGGTGGCCTGGTCGGCCCTCGCCGTGGCCGCGGCCAGCACGTTCAACCTGGTGCTGTTCGCGCTGCACGCGGTCGCTGAGATCCCGGTCGTGGGCTCGGCGCTCGGGTGGTCCACCCGTGTCGTCTACGAGGACACCGAGCGCGTGCCCTTCGTGCCCTGGCTGAGCATCGCCCTTCTCGCCTACGCAGTGATCGCGCTGGTCTGGCGGCTGAGGCGTCACCGGCGGGTGCTGGCCCTCATCCCGGCCGGTGGCGACGCCGGTGGGCTGATCATGGTCGACGACGACGAGGCGCGGGCCTTCGCGGTGCCGGGTCGGCCGGGGCGGGTCGTGGTCACCACCGGTATGCGGGAGGCGCTCACCGAGCGTCAGTTCGAGGCGCTGCTCGCGCACGAGAACGCCCACCTGACCGAGCGGCATCACCGGCTGGCCCGCGCGGCCGATCTGGCGGTGGCGGCGCATCCGGCCCTGTGGTGGGTCGGGCGGCACGTCGACTATCTGATCGAGCGGGCGGCCGACGAGCGGGCCGCGGCCGAGCTGGGCAGCCGCACCGTGGTGGCCCGGGCGATCGGGGCCGCCGCGCTGGCCGGGACGGCGCCGCGCACCCCGGCGCATCTGCACGCCGCGGCGGCCGGCGGGGTGATTCCGCGCCGGGTCGCCCGCCTGCTGCAACCGAGCACGGCCAAGGCGCCGCGCGTCCTCTATGCCGTGCCGATCGCCCTCGCGGTGGCGTCGATCGTGTGGACGGGTGAGGCAACTCTCGACCTCGTGGAGCTGTTCGTCAGCGCCGCCCGGTGAACCCGGTGCGCGGCGCTGCGTGGGGGAAAGTATGCGAACCTCCCTCACCGCCTCACTCGGCGTAGCCACCGCTCTGCTCGGGGGCGCGCTCGCCGCCGCGCCGCCGGCCGAGGCCGCGGCGGCCGGCATCCGTACCACGATCAAGGTGTGCGCCCACGGCAACTACACCGCGTACGCCAAGGTGGTGACCAGCACCGGCGCCTCCCTCAAACTGACCGAAGTGCCACAGGGCAAGTGCCAGACCGACAGCATCCTGATCGACTCGGGGTCGTACAAGGTCTGGTTCATCGGCCTCTACAACGTCAGCCACAAGGGCTTCAACGTGCGGACGGACAACACCTACTGGCTCTTCCAGACCGCCGGATATCCGGGGCTCTCCCTCGAAGCGCTCGGCACGACAACCGCGCCCCGCTACAAGGACGCCCTCATCTGGTGAAATGGGGCCGTGAGTTTCCGCGGCTGGCCCAGTGAGGCGCTCGAGTTCTACGAAGGGCTGAGCGCCGACAACTCGAAGACGTACTGGACCGCGCACCTGGAGTTCTACGAGCAGCAGGTGCGCGGCCCCATGCAGGAGCTGCTGGACGAGCTCGAACCGGAGTTCGGCCCCGGCAAGATCTTCCGGCCCTACCGCGACGTGCGGTTCAGCAAGGACAAGACCCCGTACAAGACGCATCTCGGCGCCTGGCTCGAGTTCGGCGGCTACGTGCAGCTCTCGGCCGACGGCCTGGCCGCCGGCTCCGGGATCTACCACATGGAGCCCGAGCAGCTCGACCGCTACCGCCGGGCCGTGGCCAACGACCTGACCGGGCCTGAGCTCGCGAAGATCATCGCGAACGGCAAGGTCGGCGTCGTCGGCCACGACAGCCTCAAGACGGCCCCGCGCGGCTATCCGAAGGACCATCCGCGCGTCGAGCTGCTGCGCCACAAAGGGCTTTCCACCTGGAAGGACTGGGAGCCCGCGGCCTGGCTCGGCACGGCCGCGGCCAAGAAGCGGGTCGTCGACTTCTTCCGGGCGAGCGAGCCGCTGCGCGACTGGCTCAACGGGAACGTCCGTCAGTAGGGCGAGTCCATGAGCAGCCGCGCGACATGGGCCACGTTGGCCGCGAGGGATTTGGTGGAGGCGCCCGTCGTGTCCGGCTTCGGGCCCGCGTCCTTGTAGTCGACCTTTCCCATGGCCTCGCCCACCCAGTAGGTGGACGCGCCGGCCGGGATCGTGAAGCCGACGTCGTTCAGGCCCTGGAGGACCTCGGCCGTCACATGGTGGGCGCCGTCCTCGTTGCCGACGACCGCCACGGCCGCGACCTTGCCGTACATGGAAGTGCCGGAGATCTCCGCGTCCAGGCGCTCCAGCACCATCTTGGCCACGCTCGACGGCTGGCCCATCCAGATCGGCGTGGCCAGAATCAGGATCTGGGCGTTCAAGATCTTTTCCCGTACGCCGGGCCAGCCGTCACCCGCGCCTTCGTCCGCGCTGACGCCGAACTTCACACCCAGGTCGACGACGCGCAGCACCTCGCCCTCCACGTCGTGGTCGGCCAGGGCGGCCAGCACCTCCCGGCCGAGCAGCTCACTGCTCGACTCGCTCTCGGACGACTTCAGGGAACAACCCAGCACCAATGCACGCATGCGGCCACGGGTGCCCGATCGGGCGGGCGGCAAACTCAGGACATGGTGATGCGGTAGATCGCGTCGGCCTTGTCGTCACTGACGTACAGGGCCTTGTCCGGGCCGGCGACGGCCGCGACCGGCCGTCCCCAGCGTGACCCGTCCCCGGCCTGAAAGCCCGTCACGATCGTCTGCTGCGGGCCGAGCGTGCCGGCGCGCCAGGCGAAGAACGACACCTCGGGCTCGCGGGGCGGCTGCCGGTTCCACGAGCCGTGCACGCCCACGAGAGCGCCCGCGCCGAGCGAGCCGGCCTCGCCGAACGCCAGGCCCAGGGGAGCGGAGTGCGCGCCCATGCCCTGCTCGGCCGGCTTCAGAGTGGCGCAGTCGAGCTTGCTGCCGTCGGGGTTCATCTGGATGTCGCGGATGAACGGGCGGTTGGTGTAGTTCAGCGTCTTCAGGTCGGGGTCCGGGTTGCAGTACGGCCACCCGAGCTCGCGCCCCTGGGTGAGCTTGGCCAGGGGCTCCAGGGGGTGGTCGTTGACGTACGAGGTGATGACCTTGCCCTTGTCCGCGCCGTCGTGGGGATAGGCGATGTTGTCGCGGTTGTTCACGGCCGTCCAGACCGATCCGTCGGGGGCGACGGCCAGGCCGGTGCCGTTGCGGACACCGCGCGCGAACGTGGCCGGCTTTCCCCCGCCGGGCGGGATGCGCTGGATGGACGCGCGCTCGGGGGTGGCCTCGCGGTCCTCGGCCGAGACGTTGCCGGTGGAGCCGATCGACACGTAGAGGGCGCCGTCCTGGCCGACGGCGACGCTCTTCAGCGCGTGCGAGTAGGCGCCGCGCAGCTCGGGGCTCTTGGCGTCGGGCAGCCCGCCGGCCACGATCCGCTTGCCCGTGGCGCGGCCGTTGGCGTACGCATAGGAATCGAGCTTGTCGCTCTCGGCGACATAGAGCGTGTCGCCCTGGAAGGCCAGGCCGTGCGGCAGGCTGAGGCCCTTGAGCAGGGTGCTCTGCTTGCCCTGGGTGACGGCCAGGACGTCGCCGTACTTGGGCCGGGAGACCAGCAGCCGGCCGTCCGGGGCGAAGGCGAGCAGGCGCGGGCTCGGGACGCGGGCGTAGACGCTGACCGTCCAGCCCGCCGGCACCTTCAGCTGCCGTTGCTGGTCGAAGGGGGCCTGGCCGTCGCCGCCGCGCACGGGGGTCGCGGTCAGCGTGATCCCGGTCTCCCGCTGCGCGGTGGTCGGCTCGACGGTCGGCCTGGGTGGCGCCGGTGGTTCGTCGGAGGTGCACCCCGCCAGGGAGAGCACCAGACCGCCGGCCACCAACGCGCGCGCCATCGTCTTCACCGGGCCATTTCTACCCACTCGGTGCGGGGTCAGTCCAGGCCCTTGTACGTCCAGCTGATCGTGTTCTTGTCCTTGACCGCGCCGTCCTGGTTGATCGTGCGCGTCACCGACACCCGGAAACCGCCCGCGTCACCGCTGGGCCGGCGCGGCCCGGTCACCGACGAGACCTCGCGGTCGCCGGTGTGCCCGTAGATCCCGACGGTCACCGACGTGTCGGTGGTCCGGGCCCGGATGACGAACGGCGCGTCCGTGTCGTTCTTGATCACGTTGTCGATCGCGCGCCAGTCCAGGGTCGCCTCCCGGCCCGGGGGATAGCGGCTGATGTAGAGCGAGTGCGGCTGGTGCTTGACGACGTCGAGGCCGGCGAACCAGGCCGCGTTGAACAGCGTCGTCGAGAACTGCGAGACCCCGCCGCCGAGCTGGTCCTCGAGCTCGCCGTCGACGATGGCGGGCGCGGCCACGAAGCCGTTGGCCCGGGTGCGCTCGCCGGCCGCGTCGTTGAGCGAGAAGGTCCCACCGGCCGGCACCACGGTGTTGTCGATCAGCTCGGCGATCCGGTGGATGTTGGTGACGCGAGGGGCGCAACAGGGGTGGTACGTGGTGAAGGTGCCGATGAGCTGGTCTACCCCGGCCAGCTTGGGGTTGGCGTTCCCCGGCTTCAGCGTCGTCACCGACAGCTTCAGCGTCGTCCCGCCGTCACGCACGGTGTCGACGAGCCGCCGCACGGCGTCGCTGGTGTCCACCCCGCGCCCGGGCTCGCCCTTGTCGAGGGTCACGCCCTTGGTGGAGGCCTGGTACGACAGGTCGCCCTTGCCGTCGATCACGGTCTGCGGCGAGGCCAGCTTGACCGAGGCGTCGCGCGGCTCCTTGTTGAACGGCTTCACCTTGGCGTCGAGCGCGCTCTTGGCGGCGCTCTCGTCCACCGTGATGACCGGCGTCACATCGTGCCGCGTCTTGCCGCCGGGCAGCCGCAGGCGGGTCATCTCCACGTCGTCGCGGGTGGCGGCGACGTCCAGCTTGATGCCGGCCTCGGCCGGGTTGATCGCGAACCGCTCGTCACCGACCTCGACGGTGACCGGCCGTTCGACCTTCTGCCGCACGGCCCCGTCGAGCTTGCTCTCCAACTGAGAGTCATCAAGACCACCAACGGCAATTCCGGCCACGTACGTCTCGTCGGCCACCGCCGGCGACATCCGTACGAACGCCACACCCAGTCCCACCGCGATCACGACGAGCGCCGCCACAACCCCCAGCACCCATCGCCAATGACGCCGGGGCGGCCGCGGCGGCACCACCGCCGACCCGGTCCAGCGCTGATCCTCGGGCACCGTGGGCATACTCATGAGTGGATCATGACTTGTAGGTTCAAGTAACCGCATCGGTAGATCGACTGCCTGTGACGAGCGCCGCCTTCGATTGCTCAGGCAACCTCTGTGCCGCCGAGCGCCTTTTCACGCGCTTTGTCAGCCAATGTCCGAGCCAGCGCGGCAGCGACGTCCGGACGGCTTCTTTCTGCCGGGCGACCTCGTCGTCGACCGCCTCCGGGACCGCCGTGTCGTCCTCCCATCGGTTGGCCAGCTCGTCCGCCGCCTCGTAGGCCTGGTAGGCCGCGTCGGCCGCGGCACCCGGCTTTCCGTGGCCGTCGAGAATGCCGACGACGATGCTCAACGCGCCGATGGCGTTCTCGGCCTGAGCCGCCCAGTCGTTCCAGTCCTCTTCCAGCGGCAACAGCCGAAGCACTTCGTCCCCACTGGGAAGCGCCGCGCCCTCGCCCCCCTCCAGGCGCTCCCAGGCCGCGTCCAGCGTCGACCGGACGAACCGGCTGTCACCGACTCGCTCGATGTCCACGAACCGCGCGTACGAGGGGTACAGCACTTCGGCGCACGAGGCCGCGAACACCCCGGCCTGCCACCGATCCAGCCGGCCCAGGCCCGCGTGGAACTGTTCGTCGTCCATGACCTGATCACCGCTCCGCCCGTCTGCCGATCCCGCCGCTCCAGCCCCACGTCCCGGACCGGGCGACGACCGCCGTCGCCGCTCACCTGCCGGTCGAAAGCGCGGCCGGCCTGGGCTACGCTGCCGTCATGTCCTCTGTGGATGATGGCGGCGAGCTGGACACCGGGGTGCCGCACTCGGCGCGGCTGTGGAACTACTGGCTGGGCGGCAAGGACAACTTCGCGGCCGATCGGGCCGTGGCCGATCAGATCCTGGCCATGGTGCCGGAGATGGTGGCGTCGGCCCGGGCCGACCGGGCCTATCTCGGGCGTGTGGTGCGCTGGCTGGCCGGTGACGCCGGCATCCGGCAGTTCCTCGACGTCGGCACCGGGATTCCGACGGCCGGCAACACGCACGAGGTCGCGCAGCGGGTCGCCCCGGAGAGCCGGGTCGTCTACGTGGACAACGACCCGCTCGTGCTCGCGCACGCCCAGGTGCTGCTGACCAGCGATCCGCGGGGTGCCACCGACTATCTCCAGGCCGATCTGCGCGAGCCGGACGCGATCATCGCGGGGGCGCGCCGCACCCTCGACCTCGGGCAGCCCGTGGCGATCACGATGCTGGGCATCCTGAACTTCATCCCGGACGACGACGAGGCAGCCGCTCTGGTGGCCCGGCTCGTCGACGCCGTGCCGTCCGGCAGCTACCTGGCGATCTCGCATCCGACCAACGAGATCAACGGCGAGACCATGGAGGAGGCGCTGCGGTTCTGGAACGAGGGGCCGTCGGCGACGATGGTGCTGCGCAGCGCCCCTCAGGTGCGGGCGCTCTTCGGCGACCTGGAGCTTGTCGAGCCGGGCGTCGTCAGCTGCTCCCGGTGGCGGCCCGAGGGCGGCGCCGAGCCGGTCCCGCACTTCGGTGGTGTCGCGCGGAAGCCCTGAACCAGGGCATAGCCTGGCGGAATGCGCGACAACTGGCTGGCCGACGCCGTCCTGTACGAGATCTACCCGCAGTCGTACGCCGACTCGAACGGCGACGGGATCGGCGACCTGCGCGGCGTGATCGGCAAGCTCGACCACATCGCGTCGCTCGGCGTGGACGCCATCTGGTTCAACCCGTGTTTCGCGTCGCCGTTCGTCGACGCCGGCTACGACGTCGCCGACTACCTGACGATCGCGCCCCGCTACGGCACCAACGACGACATGGTCGAGCTGGTCCGCGAGGCCGGCAAGCGGAACATCCGGGTCATCCTCGACCTGGTGGCCGGGCACACGTCGATCGAGCACCCGTGGTTCCAGCGCGAGGTGGCGGCCGACGGCCCCGATCCCGAGGGCGACCGCTACATCTGGCGGACCGAGCCGCCGGCCGAGGGCTGGACGGTCGACATCCCCGGCATTCCGGCCTGGGTGCCGTCGCCCGGGCCGCGCCCCGGCTGGTACCTGAAGAACTTCTACGACGAGCAGCCCGCCCTCAACTTCGGCTGGATCAACGGCGGCGGCGACCCGGTCGACGCGCCGGGCCCGCTGCGCAACCGGCGGGCGTTGCGCGACATCATCGAGTTCTGGCTCGCCAAGGGCGTCTCCGGCTTCCGCGTCGACATGGCTTTCTCGCTTGTCAAGGACTACAACCTGACCGACGGCGTGAAAGCGTCCACCGACATCTGGCGTGAGATCAAGGAGTGGATGGAGTCCGCCTATCCGGACGCCATCCTGATCCCGGAGGGCGTGGAACCCCGTACGGGAAAGACGTTGGCCTTTGACGCTGACTTCTTCCTGGTGATCAAGGAGGAGCACGCCAGCCTCTTCGACAACCAGGCCGCCGGCATCCTGCCGTTCCAGCCCCCACGGCCCGCGTTCTTCGACGCCGAGGGCAAGGGCGGCACCGCCACTTTCCTGGCGGCCTGGAACGAGGCGCGCGAAGCCGACCCCCAGCGCCACATCATCATGAGCACCGCCGACCACGACTTCGACCGCCTGTGCTGCGGCCCGCGCACGGCCGAGCAGTTGGGCGCCGCCCTCACTTTCCTGTTCACCTGGGGCAACATTCCCTGCCTCTATTACGGCGACGAGATCGGCATGCGCTACCTCCCCGACATGCCCGATGTCGAGGGCGCCGTCTGCAACCCGCTCTACAACCGGGCGGGCTGCCGAACCCCCATGCAGTGGGACGACACCCCGAACGCCGGTTTCTCCACCGCCGACCCGTCCCAGCTCTACCTGCCGATCGACCCCGACCCGAACCGCCCCACGGTCGCCGAGGCCAACGACACCCTGTCCCTGGTCCGCGACCTGATCGCCCTCCGCAGGAAGACACCGGCCCTGCGTTCCCGCGCCACCGCCGAGGTCCTCAACGACACCTACCCTCTGGCGTACGTCCGAGGCGGCACCCACCTGATCGTCCTGAACCCGCGCCGCGAGCCCGCCCCCTGGAAGATGCCGTCCGCCGACCTGCTCCTGGGCCAGGGCGTCGAGGAAAACCAGGTCCAGGGCTTCGGGTACGGAATCTTCGAGCTCACCTCTCAGACGTCCTCGTCCGAGGCGGGATAGTCGGGGTCGCCCACCTGCAGGTCGTCGTCGGAGTCGTCGGGCACGGGGTACCGGTCGAGGAGTGCTCGCATGCCCGCCTCGTCTCCGACCCGGGCACGGTCGACTGTCAGCAGGTACCTGACGTAGGTGACGTCCTCGTAGTCGGGTTCCGGGGCGGTGTAGAGACGGTCGAGCAGGGGCCGGGCGTAGGCCGGAGTGCGCGGGTCGGCCCAGCCGTAGTGCCGGGCCAGCTCGACCTGGGCGTGCATCGTGCGGGGGTCGTCGAGGCCGAGGATTCGTTCGTGATCGACGGTGATCTCCTCGATCATCCGGGTCGCCTCGCCGGGGCCGGCCGGGCCGCCGAACGCGCTGTGCAGGTCGGCGTGCCGGCGGCGGGCCGCCACCGTCTCGGGATGCACCGGCCCCAGCCGCCGGGAGCGTTCGGCCGCCACCCGCGCCCACGACGCGATCGCCTGCCGGCGTAGCCGCAGGGCCTTCTCCGGATGTTCCTCGCTGATGTCGCCGGCCAGCCTGATGCGGACGGCCGAGGTGCGCGGATCGTCGGGTCCGAGCTCCCGTTCGCGCTCGGCGAGAAGCCGCTCCCGTCCATCGATGATCCGATCCCACAGCGCGGCGCACTCCGCCTCCCGATCGCGCACTCGCCGCGCCAGCTCCACCAGGACGCGCAGCGTCTCCGGGTGGTGGGAGCCGAGGTCCTGCTCCCGGGAGGTCGCGAGGTGCCTCAGAACGCTCACGTCGACCGCTTCGAGGTGACCGGTCTGCTCCCGGCCGATGATCAGCCGGTTCTGCACGGCCAGGGTGTCGTCGTGCAGCGGCCCGAGGGTGCGCCGCCGGCTGTGGAAGACGTGGAGGAGCTGCTCGTACGAGAGGTCCTCCCATCGTTGCTGCTCGTCGTCGAAGGCGAGATCGTTCTGGTAGAGGCCGGCCAGGCTCAGGCGGGCCTCGATGGTCCGGGGGTCGTCGGCGCCGTGGTCCCGGACGAGGGCGGAGATGGTGGCTCGAAGTTCGCGGATCCGGGACAGCTCGCTGCGTAGCACGGATCGTGAGACTACTCATCGGGGGCGGCGATATTCGGCGACCACCAGCTCGGTGAGTTCCTCCAATGACGTGTCGGTGGCTCGTTTGTCGAACGTGATGCGGCCGTGCTGGAGGAGGTTGACCCGGTCGCAGACGTCCAGGACCTGGGCGTAGTTGTGGGCGATGATGATGACCGAGACCGTGCCTCGTTGTTTCAGGTCGCGGATCAGGTCGAGGATCAGGGCGCCCTCCTTGGCGCCCATCGCGGCCAGCGGCTCGTCCAGCAACAGGACCCGGGCGTCCGAGTACACCGAGCGGGCCACGGCTATGGCCTGGCGCTGACCGCCGGACAGCTTGGCCACCTCCACCGTGACGTCGGGGATGTTGACGCCCATGTCCTTGAGGTGCTCGCTGGCCCGGCGGCGCATGACGCGGTTGTTCAGCAAAGGCCAGCGGATCAGCTCCCGGTTGAGGAACATGTTGTGATAGACCGACAATTCGTTGACCAGGGCCAGATCCTGGTACACGGTGTCGATGCCCAGGGAGCGGGCGTGGTCGACGCTCTTGAACGTCACGGGGGTGCCGTCGACCACGATGTCGCCGGCGTCAGGGCGGTGATATCCGCACAGGATCTTGATCAGGGTGGACTTGCCGGCGCCGTTGTCGCCGATCAGGCCCAGGACCTCGCCCTTGTCCACGTGCAGGGTGACGTCCCGCAGGGCGGTCAGGGCGCCGAAGCGCTTGGCGATGCCGGTGACTTCCAAAGCCGCGTTGGTCATGTTCTCCCCGCTCGCCGCAGCCGGGACAGGTACTGGTTGGCGATCATCGAGGCCAGGATGGCCAGGCCGAGGATCAGATAGATGGTGTTGGCGCTGTAGCCGATCAGGTTGAAGCCGTTCTGCAGTTCGGCCAGCACCAGCGCGCCCAGGAAGGCGCCGGCCACGGTGCCCGAGCCGCCGGCCAGGGCCGTGCCGCCGATGACCGCGGCCGAGATCGCGTAGAACGTCAGCGTGGTGCCGCCGCCGATGTTGGGGTCGATCGTGTTGATGCGGGACGCCTCCATGATGCCGACGAGGCCGCCGAGGGCGCTCGTGATCATGAAGTTGCCGATCTTGATGCGGGAGGCGCGGATGCCGGCCTCGGTGGCGCCGACCGGATTGCCGCCGACCGAGATCGTGTGCAGGCCCCAGCGCGTACGGGTGAGGACCACGTGGAAGATCGCCACGATGATCAGCGCCCAGATGATCGACGCCCATGGTCCGGCCCCGAGCCAGGTCTGGAAGCGGCCCTTCATCGGTTCGGGAATGGGCACGGGGTACGCGTGTGAGGTGATCAGCAGCAGGCCCTGCACCGCGAAGAACGTTCCGAGCGTCACCACGAACGACGCCACGTGCAGCTTCGTGACGATCAGGCCGTTGATCAGCCCGATGAACGCCGCGATGGCCAGCGCCAACACGAAAGCGAGCAGCGCCGGCACGTTGTAGAAGTCGATCGCGAAGTGCAGCAGGAACGGGGCGAACGCCGCCACGATGCCCACCGACAGGTCGATCTCGCCGCTGACCAGCAGCAGGACGATGCCCACCGCGACGATCGCGGTGGGCGCCGTTGCCTGGGCGATGTTGATCAGGTTGTCCTTGGTCAGGAAGACGTCGCTGACCGCCCGGAAGTAGACCATCAACCCCAGGGCGACCAGCAGCACGCTCGCCTCGCGGCGGCGCAGGAAGGCGTCGGCGAATCTAGCCATGCGCGATCGGCCCCGACCGGGGCACGAGAACCTTGTCGGTCGTCGAACCCTCGTACCTCGACTTGGTCGTCTGGTAGGGGCCGACATTGTCCTTCGTGACGAACAGCAGGCCGGTGTTCGTCTCGCTCGGCGACATCAATCCGCCGGAGATCTTGAAGAAATACAGGTACAGGACTGGCAGGAACCCCTGGAGGTACGGCTGTTGGTCGATCGTGTAATCGATGCTGCCCTCGGCGATGCCGGTCAGGGTCTCCGGAATCAGATCGAACCCGCCGGCGACCTTGAGGCTCTTCGACCGCATGTTGTATTTCTTCGCCACCTGCCCGACGGACGACGTCGATCCCGCGTCGACGGCGAGCATGCCGCTCAGATTGGCGTGCCCCACGGCGTACGCGTCAATGATCGAAAGGCCTTTGGTGACATCGGCGTTGGTCGCCACCGCGGTGAAGGTGATCGCCTTTCCCGAGTCCTTGAACGCCTGCTGGCAGCCGTCGATCCGCGGCTGGATGTTGAGCGCGCCGGGCGTCGCGATGAACGCCGCCACGTCGCCCGACTCGACCGTCTGCAGTGCCCGCTGCCCGAGCGAATAACCCGATTCGTAAAGACCTTGGCCGATGTACGCCAGACGGTTCGTTCCCGGATCTCCGCGGGCCCCGTCGGCGTTGTAGGACACGACCGGAATGCCGGCGTCGAGCGCCTGATCGACCGGCGCCTTGAACGCGTCCTTGTCGACCACGGCCACCGCCAGGCCGTCGACCTTGGCGCTGATCGCAGTGTTCGTGGCGTTCACCATCTCGGCCACGATGGAGTTCTGCGAGCCGGTCCACTGCGGTTTCTCGAGGCCGAGAAGAGTGGCCGCGTCCTCCATCCCGTACTGCGTCGGGGTGAAGAAGGGATTGGTGGTCACGTGGTTGACGAACGTGAATTTCCACTTCGGTGTCTCCGGGAAGTTGCCGATGGCGCCGGCGGCCGCGGCCTTGTCGTCGCTGCACGCGCTGAGCAGCGCCCCGGCCGCGAGCGAGGCGCCGAACAACCCGGAGCCCTTCAGCAGCCGGCGGCGCGTCGTCGCGGGGAGGTCCAGGGTCTCGACGGCCTCCTCGACCTTCGGATGGATGTTTGACATGTCAGCCTCCGAGCCCGTGCCCGGATGACGGGCACGGGCGGCTAGGTGCTATTTGGACGTGCCGAACTGGTAGATCGTGGTCGACCGGAGGACCTGGCCGGGGCGCAGGACGGTCGACGGGAAGTTCGCGTGGTTGGGCGAGTCGGGGAAGTGCTGCGTCTCCAGCGCGAGCCCGTCACCCTGGCGGTACGACCGGCCGCTCGTCCCGTAGAGCGTGCCGTCGAGGAAGTTGCCGCCGTAGAACTGGATGCCCGGCTCGGTGGTGACGATCGTCAGCGTGCGGCCGCTCGCGGCGTCGCTGACCTTGGCCGCGGTCTCCAGCTTCCGGTACGACTTGTCGTGCCGGTCGAGGACCCAGTTGTGGTCGTATCCACGGCCGTACACGATCTGCTGGAAGTTGCTGCGGTTGCGCGCGCCGATCGCGGTCGGCTTGCGGAAGTCCATCGGCGTGCCGGCCACCGCGGCCAGCGTGCCGGTGGGGATCAGCGTCGCGTCGACCGGCGTGTAGCGCGACGCGTTGAGCTGCAGTTTGTGGTCGTCGATGGTGCCCGTGCCCTCGCCGCCGAGGTTCCAGTAGGCGTGGTTGGTCAGGTTGACGACCGTGGCCTTGTCGGTGGTGGCGTGGTAATCCATCCGGATGCCCTTGTCACGGGTGATCGTGTACGTGACGGTGGTGGTCAGGGTGCCGGGATAGTTCTCCTCGCCGTTCGGGCTCACGTAGGTCAGGCGCAGCCCGACGCTGTTGCCGCCGGTCACCGGGGTGGCGCTCCAGACGCGCTTGTCGAAACCGACGTTGCCGCCGTGCAGGCTGTTCGGGTCGTTGTTGATCGCGAGCTGGTACTTCGTGCCGTCCAGGGTGAACTGGCCCTTGGCGATCCGGTTGCCGTACCGGCCGATCAGGGCGCCGAAGTACGCCGGGTTCTTCGAGGTGACGTACTCGTCGAGGGTCTTGAATCCCAGCGTGACGTTGGTCAGCTTGCCGTGGCGGTCCGGTGTCTCCACGGTCTGGAGGATGCCGCCGTACGTCAGGATGCGTACGCGGAAGGCGCCGTTCGTCAGCGTGTACCGGTCGACGGCTTTACCGCCGACGCTGCCGAACGCCTCCTTGCTGATGGTGGGCTTGCCGCCCGCCTGCGACGACGATGCCCCGGCCAGGCCGAGGCCGGCGCCGAGGAGCATTACGGCCCCGGCGCGGACGAGCATTTTGACGGTGGCTGTCATGGTGCCTCGTTCCTTCGGGCGTGACGCCACGCCGCCACGGGCGTGGCGGTGCGAAGCCTTTGCCGATGCCGAGGACGGCCGGCCATCGGCCCAGACGGGGCCGGCTCGGGGACCGAGCGCGGTCCGGATACGAGTACGCTGCGGACCGTAAGCAGGTTGAAAGATCGACACCAATCGTCCGATCGGCCGAATGGTTAACGTGAACATGGATCGTTTGACGGGGGCGGCCCTCCTCGGAGGGGTGCGGCAACGGGCGTGGTCGCTGTTGATCACGGCCGCCTTCCTCGTGCTCGGCGCGGCCGGTGCGGCCGGGGCGTTCTTCGCCGAAGCGTCAGACAACGCCGCCTTCCAGGTCGGTCGCGACGCCGTGGCCCCGTCGGCGCGGCAGGCCGACGCCGCGGTCGTCCGCCTGTCCGCTCCCGTGGGCCGGGCCAGCGCCGATCATCAGCAGGTCCTGGACGACCTGCGCCGGATTCCGCATCTGACACCGCCCGATCTGACCGGCGGATCGATCGGGGCGGAACTGGTGGCCCCGATGTTCTGGGGCTCGACCGCGTCGTCCGGCTCCGTGTCCGAGCGCGGCCGTCTCTTCGCCGTGTCCTCGCCCGCGGCGGAACTCGACGGCACCGCCCACGGACAGGGCGGGCTGTGGATCCCCGAGCCGATGGCGGCGTCGCTGGGGGTGGCGCCGGGCGAGACGATCACCGTCAAAATCACTGTGGGTACGGCGGGGAGGTCACGCAGCGCGAAGGCTCGCGTCGACGGCGTCTACGCGGTCGACGCCGGCGGGCGGCTGCCGGCCGGCCCGTCGTGGGCGCTGCGCCAGGGCGACACCCCGCCCGACACCGAGTACGAGACGCTGCCGTCCTACCTTCTGATCGGCGACGTGGCCACGATCGAGAGGCTCGCGCTCGAGGTCGGCGACGAGATCTTCTGGGCGGCCGAGGCGGCCCTGACCCCCGGCGTGACCCTGGCCGAGGCGCAGCGCACGGCCGACGACGTGGAGGCCATGCGGCGGGGTTACGCGAGCGGCCTCGAGTTCGGGCAGGACAGTCCGCGCAGCATGCGGTTCGCCAGCGGCATCACCCAGATCGTCACCGACGCCCGCGCCACGTCGGCCGCCGTCGGGCAGCGGACCCGCCCGGTCGAGTGGGCGGCGATCGGGGTGGGCCTGGCCTCGGTGCTGGCGGTGGCCCTGCTGAGCGCCCGCCGCCGCGACCGGGAGATCCGCCACGCGGTCGCGGTGGGCATGCCCCCGGCCCGGGTCGGCGGCCTGTGGCTGCTGGAACACCTGCTCCCGGCGGCGATCGGCGTGGCGCTCGGCTGGCTGGCGGCGTGGCAGCTCGTGGCCCGCCTGGGCCCACCCGGCCGCCTGGTGGAGTCGTACGTGCCCGCCGCCACCGCGTCGGCGTCGGCGGTCCTCATCGGAGTCCTGGCCGTGGCCGGGGTGGGAGCGGCGTCGGCCGCGAGACGCGTCCGGCCGGCGCCCCCGGTCGCGGTGCGCCGCAAGCTGCCGTGGACGACCATGCTGGTGCTGGTCGCCCTCACCGCCGCCGGCGGCCTGGCCGGCGCCGCCGGCGCCTCCGGCGGCGTGGACCTCCTCGTGCCCCTGCTCGTCCTGGTGGCGATCGGCGGCATCGCGAGCTGGCTGCCCGGCCTGCTCGCCGGCCGATCCCGCGGCGCCGGGCTGCCCTCGTCGCCCGGCCGGGGTGTGCTGTGGCTGGCGCGGCGGCGGCTGGGTGAGGCCGGCGCCGAGCGGCGGCTCGCCGTCCTCGTGATGACGGCGGGCCTGGGCATGTTGCTCTTCGCGCTCGCCGCCGTCGAATCCACGCAGGTTGCGGCGGACGACCGGGTTGCCGTGGCCGCCGGGGCCGAGGCGGTGGCCACCCTCGAAGGCTCGTGGGAGATCGACCCGACGGCGACGCCGATACCGGCCGAGGACCCCACCAAGCCGCGGCCGGAGGGCCCGGTGCCGGGCGTGCATTCGCCGGTGCTGCCGCCGGGCAGCACGGTCGTCTGGCGCACCGACGTCGACACGCCGCTCGACTCCCACCAGAAGGACCTGCTCATCGTCGACCCGGCGCGCTTCCGTTCGGTGGCTCTGTGGGGGAGCGGGCCCGACCTGGCCGCGGCCCGCGCCGCGCTGGCCACTCTGGAATCCACGCCGGCCGACGAGTTCGGGCGCCCGCGCGCCATCGCCGTCGGCGATCCGGCCACCGACCGGATCGACTCGGTGCGGATCAACATCGGTTTCGCCCTGGCCGATCTGACCATCGTGGCCCGGGTTCCGGCCTTCCCCGGCATGGAGGGCCGTCCGATGTACGTCGTCGCCCACGACCCGGTCCTCGGCAGCCTCGGCGTCGACGACCCCCGCCTCAAACCCCGTAACCGTCAGCCCAACCCGTTGTTCGCCCAGACGTACCTCTACGCCACCGACGTCGCCGCCGTCCAGGCCGTCATCACCCCCGTCCACGCGCAGCCCTCCCGCATCGACGGCGCGGCCAAGCTGCGGCAGGACGCCGCGTACGTCGCCTCCTCGCGAGCACGCGGCTACCAGCTCGCCGTTGCCGGTTACCTGGCGTTGCTGGCCGTGCTGACGCTCTGCATCTACGCTCAGCGCACCGCCACGCTCCGTCGCCCCGCCGACTTGATGCTGGCCCGCGTGGGCCTGGGCGCCTCCCGGGTGCGCCGAGCCCGTGCCCTCGAGTTCGTGCTGCTGACGGCCGTCGCCCTGGCCGCCGCCGTGGCCGGGGTCGCCGCCCTGGCCACCCTGGGCCTGCGCCTGCTCGACGATCAGCCCGGCCTGCTGCCACGCTTCGCTTTCCAGATGCCGGCCCCGGCCCTGCTGATCACCGCACTAGCGGCCATCGTCGCTTCAACCCTTGCCGTATGGGTGAGCAGCACCCGCGCGCTCCACGCGGAGGAGGACGCCTACCGTGACGACTGACCCGCCCCCGACCCCCGCCGCGCCCGGCCGCTCCACACCGGCCGCCCCACCGCCGGCCGCCCCACCGCCGGCCGCCGCACCGTCGGCCGGCGCACCGTCGGCCGGCGGCCTGGCCTCGCCGGCCGGCGCTTCTCTCCTCGAAGGGCGCGAACTCCTCCAGCTCTATGCCGCGCCGACCGGGGCCACGCAGGCGCTTCGGGGCGTTGATGTGACCGTGAGCGGTGGGCGGATCAGCGCCATCACCGGGCCCTCGGGCAGCGGCAAGTCCACACTGCTGGCCGTGCTCGCCCTGCGCGAGCGGCCGGCCGGGGGCGAGCTGCGGCACCGCGGCCGCCTCGTCGCCGGGCTGTCCCGCCGTGACCTGCACCGGCTGCGCCGGCGGGAGATCGGCTGGGTCGCCCAGCGCCCCACGCACAGCCTCTTCCCCCAGCTGGACGCCCGCGGCCAGATCGTGCAGATGGCGCAACTGCGCGGGGTCGACGTCGACGCGGACGCCGCCCTGGCCGAGGTCGCCCTCACCGAACGCGCCGGTGCCCGGCCCGCCGTTCTCTCCGGTGGCGAGCAGCAACGCCTCGCGGTCGCCGCGGCCGCCGTCGGGCCGCCCGCGCTGCTGGTGGCCGACGAACCCACCGCCGAGCTCGACGACGACTCGGCCGCCCTCGTGCTACGGCTGCTGCGTGCCCGCGCCGACCAGGGCAGCGCCGTCGTTCTCGCCACCCATGACGCCCGGGCCGTCGCCGCCGCCGACACCGTGCTGCGCCTGCGCCACGGCGTCCTTTCCGGCGAGCACAGCGCCGGCGAGGACCACACCGCCACCATCGACGGCCTCGGCCGCATCCAGCTGCCGGAGGAGGTGCTCCCGCTGTTCCCCGAGGGGAGGGTCGTCGTCTCCCTGGTCGACGGGCATGTGGAGCTCCACCCCCGTACGGAAAGAGCCTGATCGTGCCGTTGATCGAAGTGCGCGAGGTGAGCCACACCCGCTCCGGCACGCGCGTGCTCGACGGCGTGGACCTGACCCTGGACACGGCGGAGACGGCCGTCCTGGCCGGACGGTCGGGCTCCGGCAAGTCCACGCTGTGCCACCTGATCGCCGGCGTGATGACCCCGACCAGCGGCCGCGTGCTGGTGGCCGGCCGTCCCGCCCACCCCGCGCCCGACTGGGCCACGGTCTCCCTGCTGCCGCAGCGGCTCGCCCTCGAACCGACGCTGACCGTCGCCGAGAACGTGCTGCTCCCGGCCGGCCTGCGCGGCCACGAGGCCGACCACGCCGTGCTCGACCGCCTCGGCCTGGCCGCCATCGCCGACCGGCCCGCCCGCGACACCTCCCTGGGTGAGCAGCAGCGGACCGCGCTGGCCCGCGCCCTCGTCCTCGGCCCGGCGGTGGCCGTGCTCGACGAGCCCACCGCCCACCAGGACGACGAGCACGTGCAGCTGGTCCTGGACGCCCTGTCCGCGGCCGCCGCCACCGGCACCCTGGTGTTGGTGGCCACCCACGACCAGCGCGTCATCGACATCGCCGGCCAGGTCATCCGCCTCCGATCAGGTCGTGTCGTCACCGGCTGACGGCCGGCCGGGGTCGCGCCGAGCTCGCAGCATCAGCCAGCTCAGCGCCGGCATGACGATCAGGGGCGTCAGCGCGGTCCGCAGCGAGGTCGCGTCGGCCAGGACGCCGATGACCGGGCTGGCGAGCCCGCCGATGCTGACGGTCAGCCCGAGCGTGATGCCGCTCGCGGTGCCGACCCGGCTGGCCAGGTAGTCCTGCCCGAGCGTGACCTGAAGCGAGAACGGCACGTAGAGGCCGGCCGAGGTCAGCGCCACGAACAGGTAGACGGCCGGCCCGGGAACCCACACCACACCCGCGACGGCCGGGACCGTCATCGCGTACGACCAGCGGCACACCGCCACGCGATCCCAGCGGTTGGCCGCGGCGCCACCCAGCAGCGAGCCGGCGATACTGCCGAGGTAGAGCACGAACAGGGCGGCCGTGCCCGCGGCGGCGCTGCCGTGCAGGCGCTGCTGGGCGTAGAGGGCGATGAACGTGCTGAGCCCGACGAAGGCGATCGACCGGAACACCACCGCCAGGGCCAGCCGCACGAACGAGGCGACGTCGTCGGGCCCGATCGCGGCCGTCTGCTCGCTCCCGGCGTGCTCGTGCCGAGCGAGCGCGCGCAGCACCGGCAGCGTCATCGCGGCGCCGGCCAGGGCCGGAACGATCAGCAGCGAGGTCCAGCTGAGCCCGGCCAGGCCGGCCACCATCAGCGGGGCCAGCGCGAAGCCGGCGCTGCCGCCGGTCGAGAAGAGCGCCATCCCGGTATGGCTGCCCCCGCTGACCCGGCGCGCCACCCGGGCCGACTCGGGATGGTAGGCGGCCACCCCGACGCCGGACAGCGCCACGAACAGCAGCGTGAGGGGGTAGCTGCCGCTCAGCCCGCTCACTGCGATGCCGGCTCCACTGAGCAGGGTGCTGAATGGCAGCAGCCACGGCATCGCCCAGCGGTCGGTGAGCGCGCCGAACACCGGCTGCGCGACCGACGACAGCAGCGACGCCGCGAGCACGATCCCGGACGCCGCCGCGTAGGTGTAGGCGCGCTCGGCGACGAACAACGGCACCAGCGCCGCGACGCTGCCCTGGTAGACGTCGACGCAGGCGTGGCCGGCCGCGAGCAGGGTGATTCTTCTTCGCACCGCTTCGATACTTCCGGCCGGGCACCCTGTCCGGCTTCCGATAACCTGACAGGTGATGACGGAAATCCGCCACACCTCGGTGGCACCCACCCGCAGCCAGCGCCTCCCCTCCGGCGCCGAGATCGACGCGCACCGCCACGACGACCATCAGATCATCTACGCCGCGCGCGGCGTCCTGTCCATCACGACGAGTGCCGGTTCGTGGGTCACACCCGGCAACCGGGCCATCTGGGTGCCGGCCGGCACTGTGCACGCTCACCGGGCGTACGGCGAACTCGACTTGCATTTGATCGGACTGCCCGCCGCGAGCAATCCGCTCGGCCTGGCCACCCCGACCGTGGTCTCGGTGGCTCCGCTGTTGCGCGAGCTGATCGTGGCGTACACCCGGAGCGCCGCCGAGCGGACTCCCGAGCGCGACCGGCTGCGTGCCGTCCTGCTCGACCAGCTCCGCGCCGCACCTCAACGGCCGTTGCACGTGCCCACCCCCGTCGATCCGCTGCTGCGCACCGTGTGCGCCCTCATCGAGGCCGACCCGGCGGCCCCGCGAACCCTGGCCGGCCTGGGCCGCGAGGCCGGCGCCAGCGAGCGCACCCTGTCCCGGCGGTTCCGCCGCGACCTGGGCATGACCTTTCCCCAGTGGCGCACCCAGCTGCGCCTGCACCGGGCCTTGATCCTGCTCGCCGAAGGAACACCGGTGACCGCCGTCGCGCACCGCTGCGGCTGGTCGTCGGCCAGCGCTTTCATCGACGTCTTCCGCCGTACCTTCGGCCACACCCCGGGCGCCCCTGATCACGCCGAGCCGGCGAACTGATCCCGGTGGGCCTCGGCCCACGCCCGATAGGTGCCCGCCTTCCGCCCCAGCACCCGCTCCACATCCCCGGTCACGATCGCGTTGCCGCCGCGCCGGACCAGGGCCGCCCCGGCCAGCGCCACCTCGGCGATCTCGGGCGGAAAATGCTCGGCGTGAGGCTCGACATCGACGACGGCGAGCTTGCGTCCCAGCGCTTCCGCCAGCTGCCCGACCTGATCGGCCACGGTCAAAAGCTCAGGACCGGTCAGCGTGTACGTCCGCCCGCCGTGCCCGCCCGCGGTAAGAGCCTCCGCCGCCACGGCGGCCACGTCTGCCGGATCCACGATCCCCTGAGCCCCGTCGCCGAACAGGTTCGGAATCGGCCGCCCGGCCCTGATGTCCCCCGCCCACCCCAGGGTGTTGCTGGCGAACGTGGTCGGCCGCAAGATGGTCCACTCGAGCCCGCTCTCCCGCACGGCCCGTTCCCCAGGTTGATGCCAGCCGCCAGGCGCGACCTCGTCCGGCGTCCCGATGGCCGACAGCTTGACGACGCGCCGCACCCCGGCGTCGATGGCCGTCCGCAGAATGGCCAGGTCACTCTCGGGCAGGCCGGGCCCGGCGGGGGAGAGCAGATAGAGAGCCTCCGCCGGCACCACCGAGGTGCTCACGCTCAGCCCCGGGCGAGGCGCGACCCGCCGCGGGTCGCGGGTCATCGCCGTGACCTCGGCGCCGCGGCCGAGCAGTTCGTCGACGAGCAGGGATCCGGTGGTGCCGGTGGCGCCGGTAATCAAAATCATGGGTGTCAGGCTGCCGTCGCGCGCTCCGAGCGTCTTGGAAGAATCGGCACTGCACCGGCCTCCGTCGCGCGGCTAGGGTCGAACTCGTGCAGCCGACCGTCATCCATCAGCCCAAGACCTCCACAGTGGTCGTCTTCCGGACGACGGCCGAGGGTGAGAGCGACGTCCTGGTGTCCGGCCCCCGGACTCGGGGCAGCTACCACCCCGGCCGCCCGGAGACCGTGTGCGTCCAGGTCCGGCTGCCCCCGGGCCGCACACATGCCGTGCTGGGCATTCCCGCGTCCGATCTGGTCGACCGGGCCGTGCGCCTGAGCGACCTCTGGGGCGACGCCGCCCACCGCTTGACCGCCGACCTGACCGGCGCCGCCGACCCCGAGCTCCTCCTGACCGAGGCCTTGGCCGGCCCGGAGAGCGACCCGGCCGTGACCACCGCGATGACCGCCCTGACCGGCGCGGCACGGCTCGCCGAGGCGGCTACCCGAGCCGGCGTGAGTGAGCGCTACCTGCGCACCCTCTTCGCTCGAGACGTCGGTCTGTCACCGAAGCACTACGCTCGAATAAGCCGCGTCCAGCGCGTCCTCTCCCTGGGTGGCCGGGACAGCTGGGCCGCGGTGGCCGATCGGGCCGGCTATTTCGACCAGCCTCACATGATCAGCGACTTCCGGGCTCTCATGGGTGTCTCACCGGCGGCGTACTTTTCCGGCCGCCTGCCTCCGGCGACCCCGTGCGTCAGGGCGGAGCGGCGTTATCAGGGCGCCATCGTTTCGCGCCAACGGGCGAGGGTGCCGAGGGCGGTCAGGGTGTCGAGGTGGTCCGGGCCGAGTGCCCGGCGAGAGCGCGCTGGGGGCGAGGATTCGGGGTGACGCTGGCGGCGGGTCAGAGGCGTCGTTCGAGATCATGATCGAGGTTACGTGCGAGTGAGGACGAGGCGAGCCGCCGAACGGAGTTCGTCATGGCTTCGACGAACCGGTCACGCGCCGGAGGACCGACTCGGTCGAGGGACAGGAACGGGTTGAGGTCCTCCAGCTCCACGAGCAGCAGATCGCCGTCCGGGGTGCGGCACGCGTCGACGCGCTGGATGCCGTGGTCCACGGTGTTCCAGTCGATGAAACGCTGGGCGAAGGTGAGGTCGGCTTCGGTCGGCTCGTACGGCTCGAGTTCCCACCGCTGGTCCGGGCGGGGCGCGTACAGGGCGTACTGGAAATCGTGGTCGACGAAGTAGAAGGACACCTCGTACGTGAAGTCGATGCGAGGCTGCACCAGCAGATCCGTGTAGTCGAGGCCGGACAGCGCGGACCGTTCGACGACGGTCAGCCCGGCCGAGTCCGCGCCGAACTTCGGCTTCGCCACATAGAGGTCGCTCTCCGGCAGCCGCCCCAGATCCTCGAGCCGATCGACCGTGGGAATCACCGGATATCCCGCCGCGAACAGATCGAGCAGATACTGCTTGCCGGCGATGTCGCCCTTGCCGGTCAACTCGGTGAAGACCCGCACCCCGGCCGTGCCCGCCGCCGCGCGGAACGCCTCGTACTCGGACTGGTAGTTCAGCACCGGCCCGCTGTTGCGCACCACCACGACATCGAAGGAACCCATCAACGCCCGAGCGTCCAGCGGATGGCACACCGCCAGATCGAAGCTGCCCCGCAGCCGGGAGGTCAGGTAGATGTCCTCATCGCAGTACCGGCGCCCGCGAGCTTCGTAGCCCAGGTCGCTGACGTACAGAACACGAGGCCGCCCAGAAGTCACCGCCTCATCCTCTAGGGTGGACACGTGTCGCAGGCCAAGAGGGTCGACGTCGAGCACAGCTCGGGTTTCCAGATCGGCTCGGACAACACCCAGCACAACAACATCGAGATCCGCGGGCAGAGCGTTCATGTCGCCGGGCCGGTGGGTCGCCTCGACTTCGGCAGCCCGTCGGCGGCCGCGGTGTCGCTGGCGCCCCCGTTCGGGCTGCGCGATCCCGAGCACCCGGTGCGGGGCCGGCAGGCTCTGATCCGCCGGGTGACCAGGAGCTTGAGCGGCCGGGGCATGCGGTACGTCCACGTGCTGCACGGCATGGGCGGCAGCGGCAAGACGGCCGTCGCCCTGGAGGCGGCCCACGTGGCCCAGACGCGTGGCCTTCCGGTGTGGTGGATCGAGGCGGCCGACACGCCGGTCATCATGGCCAGCCTCCAGGCGGTGGGACGCCAGATCGGTGTCACCGATGAGCAGGCGCTCGCCCCCGAGGCCCTCGACCGGATCTGGGAGCGCCTCCGCGATCAGCCCGAGCCGTGGCTCATGGTCATCAACAACCTCAACGACCTGGCCCTGCTCAGCCCCAACGACAACGACCTGGCCGAGGGCCGTGGCCTGCTCCGCCCGCTCATGCGCGGCCGGGGCACGGTCATCGTCACCACGAGGACGGGCTCACGCGAGGTGTGGGGCGCCGGCTGGTCGGTGCGCCACCACCTCGGCGACCTCGACCCGGAGGACGCCGGCCAGGTCCTGATGGACCGCACGGCGGGCCACGCCGGCCCGATCGGCGACGCGATCAGCCTCGGATCGCGGCTGGGTGGCCTGCCACTGGCATTGAACCTGGCCAGCGCCTATCTGTCGAACGTGACATCGTTGCCGATCACGTGGCGTGACAGCTCCACGGTGGCCACGTTCTCGGCCTTCGAAAAAGCCTTCGACCAGGGCCGGGTCACGCTCTCCAACGAAGCCGCCCAGGCCCATCTCATCGAGCGCCTGTGGGGCGTCACGTTGTCCTGGCTGGACCGCCGTGGCATCCCCGAGGCCCGGGCCCTGCTCGGGCTGCTGTGCCATTTCGCCGAATATCCGATCCCCGAGGCGGTCCTCCACCCGCACACGCTGACGGAGTCCGGCCTGCTCGGCACCGTGGACGGCATCCGGCTCCGCTTGCTCGTGAACGAGCTGTCGAACGTGAACCTCGTCGAGACCAGCACCCGGGACGCCGCCGGCGAGGGCGAGGTCTCACCGATCCCGGCCATCCGCATCCACCCGCTGCTGCGAGCCACGCTGCGCGAGTCGATCGACGCCGACCAGCGCCGGTCGTACGTCTCGCTCGCCGTCGGCCTGATCCGCCACTGGACCGACGCCAACGACGATCCACACGGCCCCGAAGCGTGGCCCACCTGGCAGCTGATCTCCCCGCACGCCATCTACCTCTCCGGCGAGGTGGAGGACACCGCCCTCCCGGTCAAGACCGAGGCGATCGAGGCGGCGGCCAAGGCAAGCAGGCACCTGGAGCGGTCAGGTGGCCTCACCCGCGTGACGGTCAATCTGACCGCCAAGTCGATGCAAGCGCTGGACGCGCTCACCGAGCTGACCCTGGACAACAGAACCGACACCATCAATCGGGCCCTGCAAGTATCCGAGCTGCTTCAGAGGGCGGCGGGGGAGGGTCAGCAGATCGAGTTGCGAAGCGCCGACGGAACGGTGCGGCGGATTCAGATCTTGTGATGGTGGCTGTCAGTCACCCGGCCGGGGCGGGGTGATGATCGGCGGGAAGCCCGGCAGTGTCGGTTTCGGGATGTCCTTTCCGTTGCTCACCTCGATCGTCACGATGCCACCCTTGATCGTCCGGCCGCTCGGCGACGTGCCGGCCGCCGTGCCGACCGGGCACTTCGAGTCCACATCCCGTCCGATGTACACCCGGAAGCCCAGATCCCGCAGCCGGTCCCGGGCGTCGCTCAGCGGGTCGCAGGTCACGTCCGGGATGCGGCGCTGGTCGCCGTACACGATCTTGCGGCTGTCCGGGCGCTTGAACTGAACGTACGGCTTGCCCTCCATGTAGTCGCCCAGCGTCTTGTAGACCGCCGGGTTCACCTGGGCGTGCCGCAACCTGTCCCGGTGGGCCTGATAGTCCGGGTTGACCAGATAACCCGCCACCACCAGCGACGTCGTTCCCGCGATCAGGGACGCCGTGCGGTCGCGGTCGGTCGTGCCCGTCTTGCCGAAGACCGGATGGCCCACAACGTCGCGTGTCTGCGGTGCCGTCGCGCCGTCGCAGCTGCCCAGGCGGGCCGAGTCGCCCACCGGGCAGCGGGTCGCGTCCAGCGCCGCCCGGGCCACGTCGGGGCTGGTCGCCCGCGTGCAGTGGGGCTTGCCGATGTCGAGTTTCTGGCCGTCCTTCGTGACGATCTGCTCGATCGGCGTGGGCTCGCAGTACATGCCGTCGCCGGCCAGCGTCGCGTACGCGTTCGCCATGTCCAGCGGCGTCGTCGCCGACACACCCAGCGTGAACGCTCCCCACTGGTGCGAATAGCCCGGTGAGGCCAGCTTGGCGTCGCTCGGCGCGCGGAACTTGATGCCGAACCGCTTCGCCGCGTCGACCACCCTCTCCGCGCCGATCTGCTCCTCCAGCGGCACGAAGTAGGTGTTGATGGACTTGCCGAAGGCCGTCCACATGTTGAAGACGCCCTCGCCTCCGCCGCCGCTGTTCATCGGGCACCAGAAGTGGGTGCCGTCGCACGCCGACTCGCTCCGGGAGCTGATGATGTAGCTGGAGCGGTACTGCTTCTCCGTCTTGATCTGGTACGCCAGCGGGACGCCCCTTTCCAGGGCCGCCACCATCGTGAACATCTTCATCACCGAGCCGGCCTGATATCCGGTGATGTCGCCACCCCCGGTCAGCAGGGGGTTCGTCGTGTTCGGGTAGCTGCCGCGGATGCCCCGTTTGCGTTTGGCCGGGTCGGACGACATGTAGTTCTTCGACTCGTCGAGCTTGAACCGGCGGTTCGCGGCCAGCAGGCGTACCTTGCCCGTTCCCGGCTGGACGGCCGCCAGCAGCAGCGCGTTCGTGTCCTTCTCGGAGATCAGCTGGGCGATCCGCTTGCGGGCCTGGCTCTGCGCCTTGACGTCGATCGTCGTGGTGATGCGGTAGCCGCCGCTCTTCAGGCGGCGCTCACGGTCGTACGTCGTCGCTCCGAACTGCTCCTGCTCCATCCACCACCGGTAGAAGAAGTCGCAGAAGAAGCCCCACTCGTTGCGGGACACCGAGACGCAGCCGTTGCCGATCTGCTTGACCACCTTGGGGATCGGCTCCTTGATGGCCTTGTCGGCCTGGGCCTGGGTGATCGTGCCGAGCTCCACCATGCCGGGGATGACGTAGGTGTCGCGGCGCAGCTTGATGGCCTTGTAACCCTCGGCGGTGGTCGGGTCGAACGCCGACGGCGCCTTGACCACCGCCGCCAGCAGGGCCGCCTGGCCGATGGTCAGGTCCTTGGGCTTCTTGTTGAAGTAGACCTGGCTGGCGGCGAAGATCCCGTACGTCCCCTTGCCGAACGGTGCGATGTTCAGATAGCGCTCGAGGATCTGATCCTTGGTCAGCTCCTTCTCGACCTGCATGGCGTACTTCATCTCGGTGACCTTGCGTTTCGGCGTGTCCTCGGTCGCGTCGACGACCTCCTGCGGGCTGGTCGCCGAATAGGCCAGCGACATCCGCACCCACTGCATGGTGATCGTCGAGGCGCCCTGCTTGGACTTGCCGTTGTTGTTGTTCACCAGGGCCCGGGCCACGCCCTTGAGATCGACGCCGTTGTGGTTGTAGAACTCCCGGTCCTCGGCGGCGACCATGGCGTCACGCATGAACTTCGAGATGTCCTTGAGGCGCACGTCGCTGCGGAACTCGTCGTAGAACTGGGCGAGCTGGGTCTTGTTGTCGGACGCGTAGACCCGGGTGATCTGGGGGGAGCTGAACGCCTTGAGCTCGCCGGGCAGGCTCGCGAAGGTCTCGCCGCCGGCCTTGGCGGCCAGCCCGGACATGGCCACGACGGGGAAGGCGGCCGCCGCGACGACGACACCGGCGAGCAGACCGCAGAGCAGGAACGCGAAGCCGTTGAAGAAGATGTTGTGATCGCGCCGCCGCATCCAGGAACTCACAGGACCACCATCCGTGACTAGGCGTCGAGCCGCGTCAATCAAACCTCATTTTGTCAACTTGCGCTTCCCCCGAAAAGGAGCAATTCGCCCGGGGTCCGACAGTGCCGCCAGGAAGGTGGGGCACTCGGCGTGGCTCGGCGCGCGGCAGGCCGCGGTGTGCCGCAGGGCGTCGCGCAGCGCCGTGAGCTCCTGGATCGTCGAGGTCAGCTCGTCGGCCCGCGCGGTCAGCATGGCCCGGTCGAGCGCGGGCGCGCCGCCCGGGTCCGGGATGAGCCGGCGGATCTCGTCGAGGGAGAAGCCGGCGTTGCGCCCCAGGGCGATCAGCGCCAGCCGCTGCATCACCCCGGCGTCGTACTGCCGTCGCAGGCCACGCCGCCCGTTCGGGGCGATCAGGCCCTTCTCCTCGTAATAGCGCAGAGCGGAGACGGGCAGCCCGGAGCGGCGGGCCACCTCACCGATGTCCAGGTCCACCGCGGGTCTCCCTTGACCTCAAGCCGACTTGAGGTGGAACGGTGGCACGGACGACGCGGAAAGGCAAGGATATGGCGACAGTGGATCAAGCCGCTAGATGGAACGGCGCGGCCGGACGGGGCTGGGCCGACTCGCAGGCGGTGCTGGAGGACCTGTTCCGGCCGTTCGAGAAGGTGCTGGTGGAGGGACTGCCGCGCGGGGAGGTGCTCGACGTCGGCTGCGGCACGGGCGCGACGACGGCCGCCATCGCGCGCACACCCGGCCGCCGGGCGGTCGGCGTCGACATCGCGGCGCCGATGATCGCGGCCGCCCGCCGGCGCGAGACCGAGGGGCTCTCCTTCATCGAGGCCGACGCGCAGACGTACGCCTTCCCGCCCGCCTCCTTCGACGCCGTGGTCTCCCGCTTCGGCGTGATGTTTTTCCCCGACCCGGTGCGCGCTTTCGCCAATCTCCGGCGGGCTTGCCGACCGCTTGCGGTGGTACGCCTCGTCGTGTGGCGCGGCATCGAGGACAACCCGTTCATGACGACGGCCGAGCGGGCGGCCGCGCCGCTGATGCCCGAGCTGCCGCCCCGCCGGGCCGACGGGCCGGGACAGTTCGGGCTGGCCGACCCGGAGACGGTGCGGAGCGTCCTGGCCGGGAGCGGCTGGTCGGACGTCGCGCTGGAGCCGCTGGACGTCGAGCTGACCATGCCGGAGAGCGAGCTGACCGGCTACTTCACCCGGCTCGGCCTGGTCGGCCAGGTGCTGCCGGACGTCACCGAGCCGAGGCGTTCGCGGATCGTCGAGACGGTTCGCGCCGCGTTCGATCCCTTCGTCAGCGGCACCGAGGTGCGCTTCACCGCGGCGTGCTGGCTGATCACGGCGAGCTCGCGAACCACCTGAACGGGTGATGTGACGGCCGTGACCAGGGTGGTTGTGATCGAAATGCTTTGCCGTACGGCCCCTGGGGCACTAAAGAGCGCATGACGGGGTGGCGGATGGCGCCGCCGGTCACCGCCGACGAGGTCGGCCGGTGGACGGTCGGAGAGCCGGTGGAGTTGCGGATGTTACGGGCCGAACTGCGGAAAGTGGACGCCGTGCCGGCCGACGACACGCTGCTGGTCGTCGCGACCGAGCTGGCCTCGAACGCGCTGCGGCACGCCCGTTCGCAGGCCGTCGTGGCGCTGCTGCGCCACCGGGACACCCTGATCATCGACGTGGCCGACCGGGATCCGGACGGCCGCCCGGCCGTCGACGCCCGCCGTCCGAAGGCGTCGGGCGGGCTGGGGCTGCGGCTCGCCGAGACGCTGGCCCTCGACGTCGGCTGGTACCCGGCGGTGGGCGGTAAACACGTGTGGGCCAGGTTCGCACTTCCCTCCTCCCGCCCGCGGGGTCCCTCCAACTAGGGTGGCCACGTGGGGGCGATACGTGACGACGAGCGGCTGCGCCGCCTGGAATCGGTCACCGACGCCGCCCTGTCCCGGCTCGACGTCTCCGACCTGCTCGACGAGCTCCTCGAACGGGTGCGTGACCTGCTCGACGCCGACACCGCCGCCGTCATGCTGCTCGACTCGCACGCCCAGCAGCTCGTGGCCACCGCCGCCAAGGGCCTCGAGCAGGAGATCCGCCAGGGCATCCGGGTGCCGGTCGGGCAGGGCTTCTCAGGCCGGGTCGCGCAGGGCCGCCGCCCGGTGGTGCTGCACGACGTGACCGCCGCCGACGTGGTCAGCCCCGTCCTCATCGAGAAGGGCATCCGTTCGCTGCTCGGCGTCCCGGTGCTGGCCGCCGGCGAGATCATCGGCGTGCTGCACGTCGGCACCTGCTCGCCGCGGCACTTCACCGACGACGACGTCCGCCTGCTCGAGGTGGCCGCCGACCGGGCCGGCGCGGCCGGGCAGATCCGGGCCCGCAAGCTCGACCAGGCCGCCGCCCTCGCGCTCCAGCGCAGCCTCCTGCCGCCGCTGCTGCCCGAGCTGCCCGACCTGTCGTTCGCGGCCCGCTACGTGCCCGGTCACGAGTTCGGTCTCGGCGGCGACTGGTACGACGTGTTCCACCTTCCCTCGGGCCCGCTCGGGCTGGTCATCGGCGACGTCTCCGGCCACGGGCTCGCCTCGGCCGTGGTCATGGGCCGCGTGCGGAGCGCCCTGCGGGCGTACACCCTCATCAGTGACGATCCGGCCGAGGTCCTCACCCTCCTGGACCGCAAGGTCCGGCATTTCGAGGCCGGCAGTCTCACCACGGCCCTGTACGCGACGATCGCCCCCGACCACAGCGCGGTCCACCTGTCCTCGGCCGGTCACCTGCGCCCCGTGCTGGCCCTGCCCGGCGGCGAGACACGCCTGGTCGAGATGCCGGTCGACGCCCCGCTGGGCGTCGGCGGCGGCCACCGGCGGCGGACCACCCGGGTCGACCTGCCGCCCGGCGCCCTGATGCTGTGCTACACCGACGGGCTGATCGAGCGCCGCGACCGGGTCATCGACGTCGGCATCGACGCCCTCATCGAGGTGGTGCGCCCGGCCGCGGCCGAGGTGGTCTGCTCCGAGGTGATGACCAGCATCGGCCTCGACCAGCCGACCGACGACATCGCGGTGCTGGCGGTCCATCGCCGATAGCGGCTCAGCCCGGCCCGGAAACGGCCGATGATTCAACGTGAGGCTCGCGCGCAGGATCAGGCCCGCGCTGGTCCCGCTGCTGATCTGGCTGGTGCTGGTCGTGGTGGGCACCGCGGTGCTGTTCTGGCAGCAGTACGACAGCCGCCAGTCCCTGGCGCAGCGCTTCAGCCTGCGCGTCGGCCTGATCGGCGACTTCGTCACCAGTTACACCGGCGACCTGATCGACCGGGAGCGGGTGCAGGCGCGGGCCGCGCTCTCCGACGCCACCGTGGCCGAGCGTGACTTCACCCGCGCGGTCGCCGGCTTCGGCTATCCGGCCGCCGTCCTGCTCGACGCCAAGGGACGGGCGCTGCAGGTGGTGCCGCCCGATCCGACCGTCATCGGCAAGGACCTGGCCTCGCGCTACACCCATCTGTGGACCGCGCTCAACGAGGGCCGGCCTGCCGTGTCGCCGGTGGTGTCGTCGGCCGTCCGCGGGCTGCCGGTGGTCGCGTTCGCCGTGCCGTACCAGACCACCTCGGGCCGGCGAGTCTTCTCGGGCGCGGTGGAGATCCGCGACAGCCCGCTGTCGAGTTATCTGTCGACCGCGCTCACGTACAGCGGCGCCCAGGTGCAACTGGTCGACGGCAACGGCAGCATCGTCGCCGCGAACGGAACGCTCGACGGCGCGGTGCCCACGCTGGCCGGCGAGAACGAGCCGCTGGCGGCGGCGCTGCGGCAGCACGCCAAGGGACGCTACGAGACCGGCGGTCATTGGTGGCGTTATTCGTCCACCCCGATCGAGGGCACGCCGTGGCGGCTGTCGGCCGCGGTCCGCGAGGACGTGCTGTTCGCGACGCTGGCCGACAACGAGATCGCCGGCCGGGCCGGGCTGGGCGGAGCGGCCGTGGTCGGCCTGCTGGTGGTGGCCGCGGCCGGCCGGGCCCGGCGCAGCCGCCAGGACCTGCGGCTCAGCGAGGAGCGGTTCCGCCAGGTCTTCGACGGCTCACGGATCGGCATGGCGCTGACCGACACCGAGGGCCGCTACGTGCGGGTCAATCCGGCCGCGGCCGAGCTGTTCGGCCGGTCCGAGGCCGACCTTCTCGGCCGGCGCAGCGACGACATCACCCATCCGGACGATGTGGGCCGGGCCGCCGAATTCGTCCGCGACTGCCTGTCCGGCCGCATCGACGGCTTCGATCTGGAGAAACGGTACGTCCACGCGGACGGCCGGGTCATCGACGCGTCGGTCACCAGCGCCCTGCTGCGCGACAGCGAGGGCCGGCCGCAGTACTTCGCCATGCAGATCATCGACACCACCGAACGCCGCGCCCTGGAACGCAGCCGGCTCGCCGACCGGGCCGAGCTGGCCGACCGCGCCGAGCAGCTCCAGCAGGTCAACGCCCACCTGGGCGACGTCATGGCGATGCTGAGCCACGACGTCCGCCAGCCCCTCACCCGCATCATCGGCCTCGGCGAACTGCTCCTGGACGACTGGGGAGAGTCGACGTCCGAGGCCAAACTTCATGACGTACGCCGGATGACCGCGGCCGGGCACAGCGCCAGCGAACTGGTCACCGACATCCTCACCCTGGCCCAGCTCGACGCGGGAGCACTGGTGGCCCGGCCGGTCCGGGTGGACCTGTCACATCTGGTCCGCGCCGCCCGCGCCGCTCTCGCCGCCGAGCAGGTCACCGTGGTGGCGCCGGACGAGATCCACGGCTTCGCCGACCCCAAGCACCTCCAGCTCATCCTGGGCAACCTGATCGCCAACGCCACCAAGTACGGCGAGCCGCCGGTCACGGTGACCGTGGCCAACCGGCGCGACCACGTCGAGATCAAGGTGGCCGACGAGGGCGAGGGCGTCCCCGAGGCGTTCGTCGAGCACCTGTTCGACCGGTTCGCCCGCGCCGAGAGCGGCGTCGCCACCCGGACCAGCGGCACCGGGCTCGGGCTCTACCTCGTGCGCCAGCTGGCCCAGGCGGGCGGCCTGGACGTCAGCTACCGGCCCAACCAGCCGCGCGGCGCCGCCTTCCTGATCACGGTCCCGCACGCCTACGAGGCGCCGGCCTACGACCCCCGGGCCGAGGAGACGAAACGGGTGACCTCGCCGCGCAGGACCTCGGCCAGCTGAGACAGCCCCGACATGCCCGAATCGTGGCCGCCGTCGATGGCCTGGGCGATGCCGTCGACCAGGCCGCTCATCTCCCGGATGCTCGCCGTCACGGCCTCCAGCACGCGCACCGCGTCGTTGGCGGCCTGCTGCACGGTGGTGACCTGGTCGAGGATCTCCTCGCTGGACGAGCTGGTCTCGGTGGCCAGGCTCTTGACCTCGTTGGCGACGACGCTGAAGCCGCGCCCCATCTCGCCGGCCCGGGCCGCCTCGATCGTCGCGTTGAGCGCGAGAAGCCGGGTCTGAGCGGCCACATTGTTGATCAGGTCGACGGCCCGGCGGATCTCGTCGGAAGCGGTGCGCAACGACCCCACGGTGACCAGGCCGCGCTCGGCGTCCGAGACGGCCTCACGGGCGAAGTCGGCCAGCCCGTTGGCCGAGGCGCCCATCTCGGTGGCGGCGGTGGCGACCTGCTCGGAGACGGTGAGCACGGCCGACTCCAGCTCGTCGGCGAGCGCCACCCGCGACTGGGCGGCCTCGCCGAGCTGGGCCGCGGACACGCTCATCTGATCGCTGGAGTGCGAGATCTGAGCGGCCGCCTTGCGGAAGGACCCGGACAGACCACGGGTGAGGAAGCGCCGGTGAAAGCGCCCCTCGGCGGCGGCGTCGAGGGCGGCACCGGACTCACGGACGAAGGCGTCGGTGACATCGAGCAGGCCGTTGAGCTTGAGACGGGTCTCGCGGGCGACATCGGACCCGTCGACCTTGCCCAGCCGGGCCTCGAGATCACCGGCCTTGGCCCGGTCGCACACCTCGCCGATCATCCGCAGCACGTCGTCGCCGGTCACCGTCCGCCACCGTTCGTGAGCTCCCAGACGTACTCGTCGTAGGTCTGCCCCCGCCCGGCCAAAGTGTCCTGGAGAAGTTGCCAGCCGGCGTCGAGAGCGGCCGGGGAAGAGGAGTGCCGCTGCTCCTCGGCGCGAAGCCGCCGGTAGAGCTCGGCGACGGCGGTGACGGCGGCTTTGTCGGGCGTACGCCGGCTCGAGTGATAGCCGATGATCCGGTCGGCGGCGTCGTAGGAGGGGGTGACGTGCGCGAAGACCCAGTAGTGGGCACCGTCGGCGGCGAGATTGACGACGTACGCGAAAAGCTCCTGCCGGTTCTTGAGGGTGTCCCAGAGCAGCTTGAAGACCGCCCGGGGCATGTCGGGATGCCGAATGATGTTGTGCGGCTGCCCGACGGCGTCATCCTCGTCGAGCGCCGAGATCCGGAGAAAAACATCATTGGCGTACGTGAGAACCCCGCGCGTATCGGTCTTCGTCACGATGATCTCGTCTTCACGAAAGGTCCGCTCGATCCCCGTGGGAGCGACACGTGTTGCCCTCATGCCACTATCGTGACAATTCCCCTACCCCAAATGTGCCGTTTCGCCATTTCTGGCCGCCCTGCAACATCCGCCGTCCCCGCTGGTGCTGAACTGGGCTGCCCCTGGCCGTGCTGCTGGATCGCCCTTGCCGTGCTGGACCGCCCTGGACCGCCCTGGCCGCGCCGTCCCGGCCCGCCGGGTTACGCCATCCTGGCCGCGCCGGGTTACGCCGCCCGGGCCGCGCCGGGTTACGCCGCCCGGGCCGCGCCAGGGTTACACCGTCCTGGCCGCGCCGGGCTGCGCCGTCCTGGCCACGCTGGGTTACGCCGTCCTGACCGCGCTGGGCCGCGCCGGGCTGCCCGCCGGGTTGCGCCGTCCTGGCCACGCTGGTTTACGCCGTCCTGACCGCGCTCGGCCGCGCCGGGCTGGCCCGCCGGGTTGCGCCGTCCTGGCCGCGCCGGGTTACGCCGTCCGGGCCGCGCCAGGGTTACGCCGTCCTGGCCGCGCCGGGCTGCGCCGCCCTGGGCGCACCGGGGTTACGCCGTCCTGGCCGCGCCGTGCCGCTGGCCGTCGGTCCGCAGCCATCGGCGCGGCCGGCACGAAGAACCATCGGCGCGGATTTCGCCCGTCGCGGGGTCGCCGAGCCCAAGCCTCTCTCCCGGATCGATGCGTGGGCTTGGTTGTCTCTGATCCCCGCCGCCCGCCGGCAGGAAGACAGCCGGTATGTCGCCGCATGTTCTTCGCTGGCCCTTGTCCGAGCTGATTTCCGCGCCTATGAACCGTACCGGCTGCGGCAGCCGAACGTCTATATCGCTGGCCGGGAAATTCGGTTTTTCGGTTGCCCTCTCTGAGTCCGTAAATTTGCATGATCCTTTCTTTGTATTCGATCTTCGGGATGCAGGATAATAGTTCATGGCGCAGCTGGGGTTCTTCTCTAGGTCGGAAATTGCTGCTATGCGGGATTGGTCGGGGGTGCCGAGTCATTCGCCGGAGATGCTGGAGTTTCGGCGTGGTCATGCGGCTCGGCGGCGGTGGGGGCTTCAACGGCGTCATGCGTTGAAGTTGTGCCGGTCCCATGGCTGTTCGCGGGTGTGCGGCGAGTTGGGTCTGCATGATCCGACCGAGCGGATACCGCCGCTGATCTGGGATGACGAGGTCGCATGGGTGCGGCGGCCGGGTCCTGAGGTGGCCGCTGATCAGGCGGTTTCCGCTCGCCCGCCGGACGGCGCGCCGCTCGATCATGCAGCCGAACCCACCGAGGCCGCCGCAGTGGCGCGGGAGGAGTCACCGGCCGAGTTCGCAGTGGTAGAGCGGGCGGAGTCGCTGGTTGGGGCTGCGGTGGCACAGGGAGCGGAGTCGCCGGATGCGGCCGCAGTGGTAGAGCGGGCGGAGTCGCTGGTTGAGGCTGCGATGGCAGAGGGAGCGGACGCGGCCGCAGTGGTAGAGCGGGAGGAGTTGCCGGCTGAGGCCGGGGTAGTACAGAGGGCGGAATCGCTAGTTGAGGCTGCGGTGGTAAAAGGGGCGGAACTGACGGCTGAGGCCGGGGTGATCGTGTGGCCCGAGCCGGCGAAAATCGTCGTGCCGACTGAGTTGGTCAGGGAGTGTGGATTTCCGCGACCCGCCGGTTGCGCTATTCGGAATCGAGTGGTCTCGCCGGGCCCTGAATGGGTGGCGTATGTCGGGCGGCGCCATTCCAAGGAGGCTTTGCGATTCGTCGTTTCGGTTACTGGCCGGGGGCGGTTGTGGGTGGGGGGATCCCTATTGCTGGAACTGGATTACGTGCGGCGGATTACGGAGACCACCTTGCCCAGGATTACTGCCTGGTCGCCGTTGATGTTGTCGTAGGCCGGGTTTCGGGGCTCCAGGATCACGTGGCCGGCTCGGCGGCGGTAGACCTTGACGGTGGCCTCTTCGTCGATCATGGCGGCTACGATGTCGCCGTTGTAGGCCTCTTGCTGTTGTTTGACGATTACCAGGTCGCCGTCGCAGATGGCGGCGTCGATCATGGAGTCGCCTCGTACCCGTAGGGCGAAAAGGGTGCCTCGGCCCACCAGGTCTCGGGGGAGGGGTAGCACCTCATCCGAATTTTGTTCGGCCAGGATGGGGGTGCCGGCGGCGATGTCGCCCAGGACCGGCACGCCCACCGTGGTCGTCTCGTTTCGCTGCTGGGGGACGGGCTGGAGGAACATGCGGACGTCCACCGGGCGTGTCGAACGGCCGCGGCGCAGGAAGCCGTACTCCTCCAGGACCCGCAAGTGGCGGCTCACCGTGGAGGTCGAGGCCAGGCCGATCGCGTCGGCGATCTCCCTTGTCGACGGGGAGTAGCCGTGGCGTAGCGCCCACTTCTGGATCACGGAGAGGATCTGGCGTTGCCGCTCGTTCAATGTCGACGTGTCGAGACCCTCATCCGGTAGCACCCTGTGATCTTGCCTTATCGCCGGCGGCGCCGCGAGGCGGCTCGCCGGGCAGCGGGTGACGGCGGGTGATCCAGGCCTGCTGGGCCAGGCCGAACAGGTTCTGCGTCACCCAGTAGACGATCACCCCGATCGGGAAGATCGCGCCGGAGATCAGCAGGGAGGCCGGCACGCCGTACAGCATCAGACGCTGAATCAGACCGTCGCCCTGGATCGACCGGCGGGTGGACAGGTACGTCGTGACGATCATGATGGCGATCAGGGTTGCCGTGACGAGTTGTACGGTCAGCGCGGGCGCGCCCAGATGATGGCCGAAGGTGGCCGCGATGGGCGCCCCGAGCAGCTCGGCGTGCGCCGCGCTGTCGAACTGGGTCTGCGTCCAGCCGTACAAAGTGGCCGTGGTTGATCCTGGTCTGATGTGCCGCAGAACGTGGAGCAGGCCGATGAAGATCGGGATCTGGAGGAGCAGGGGCAGGAAACCGGCGAACGGGCTGACCTTCTCCGAGCGGTAGAGGGCGAGCACCGCCTCGGGGTCGTTCTTCAGCTCGCGGACGCGCGGCTGCAAGGCCTGGAGAGCGCGCTGCGATCTGGCCTGGCGGACGGCCAGTGGCAGCAGGAGCGCGCGGATGGTCAGGACCAGGAAGACGATGCCCAGGATCCAGGGCCAGTCGGGGCTGGACAGCACACGCTCCCACAGGGCGTGCCAGAACAAGAGCACGGCGGAGATCGCCGTGTAGACGGCAGACATGAAAGGACTCCTCGAGGAAGGAAAAGCGTTACCGGGCGGGGGCGAGCCGCCGGGTGGGTCCTCGAGGTCGGGTGCGCCCCGGAGCGTCGGGGTCGCGATGGCGGGGCAGAATGCGCGCGGCGCGCTGGCGCAGCACGCCCGGTGTGACCCGCGGGGCGTTCACCGGGGAGCGGTGGGTGGCGGCGGCGACGGCCGCGAGCACCGCGACCAGCAGGGCGCCGACGACCAGACCGGCCGGGCTGACATCGGTCAGCGCGCCGATCAGGTGCCACAGGGCCACCGGCCAGATCACGCGGGCAACGGTAGCTCGGCCGCGCAACACGTCTGCATTAGCCTGCGGAGATGATCTGGTTGAGCGCGGCGGGTGGCCTGCGGCTGCTGCGTGGCGGACGGTAGGCCGGGGAAGTGCGGATGAAGTGAGCCCGAAATGCGGGACGGCTACCGGTTAACCGGTAGTGCGGGAGTCGGGCTGGCCTCGATGCGCGGACCGGCCGCTTTGCCAAGGATGTTGACATGATGCTGGTCAACACGGCCGGTCGCGAGCTGCGCGGCCGACAGCGGGAACAGCACGAGCTCGACCGGGTGCTGCGGGCGGTGCGGGAAGGGCAGAGCCGGGCCCTGGTGCTGCGCGGCGAGGCGGGCACGGGCAAGACGGCGCTGCTGCGATATCTGGCCTCCGAAGCCGGGCGGGACGACGAGGTGCGGGTGCTGCGGACCGCGGGCGTCGAATCGGAGTCGGAGATCGCCTACTCGGCGCTGCAACGGCTGTGCGCGCCCCTGGCCGGTGAGCTCGACCGGCTCCCGGCGCCGCAGCGGGCCGCGCTGAGCGTGGCCTTCGGGCTGAGCGCGGGACAGACGCCGGAGCTGCTGGTGCTCGGCATGGCCACGCTGGGGCTGCTGAGCGCCCACGGCCGGCCGGTGGTGTGCCTGATCGACGACGTGCAGTGGCTCGACCGGCTGTCCGGGCTGATCCTGGCCTTCGTGGCCCGCCGGCTCAAGGCGGAGTCGGTGGCGCTGGTCTTCGGCGCCCGCGACCCGGCCCCCGAGCCGATCCTCACCGACCTGCCGGAGATCACGGTCGAGGGCCTGCCCGAGGCGGAGGCGGGCGAGCTGCTCGACGCGGTGCTGACCGGCCCGGTGGACGCCCGCGTCCGCGACCGGATTCTGGCCGAGACCCGGGGCAACCCGCTGGCGCTGCTGGAGCTGACCCGCGGGCTGTCGGCGGCCGAGCTGGCGTTCGGCTTCGGCGGCTGCGCCCCGGCCCCGCTCGAGGGGCGGGTCGAGGCGGGCTTCCGGCGCCGGATCGCGGCCCTGCCCGCGCCGACCCGGATGGCCCTGATCACGGCCGCGGTGGAGCCGGTCGGTGACGTACTCCTGCTGGGCCGGGCCCTGGACCGGCTGGGGCTCTCGCTGGAGGCGGCGGCCCCGGCCGAGATCGACGGCCTCATCGAGATCGGGACGGCGGTGCGTTTCTCGCATCCGCTGGTGCGCTCGGCCGCCTGGCGGTCGGCCGGCGTGCCCGAGCTGCGCGAGGTGCATCGCGCTCTGGCCGAGGCCACCGACGGTGACCGCGACCCCGACCGCCGGGCCTGGCACCGGGCCCACGCCACGGTCGGCCCCGACCAGGAGGTCGCCACCGAGCTGGAGAAGTCGGCGGACCGGGCCCTGGCCCGGGGCGGACGTTCGGCCGCCGCGGCGTTCCTGGAGCGTGCGGCCGAGCTGACCCGCGACCAGAAGCGCCGGGGCGCGCTGCTGGTGGCGGCGGCCGGCACGCGGGCCCACGCGGGTTCGTACGCCCAGGTGCCCGACCTGCTGGCGGCGGCCGAGATCGGCCCGCTGTCCGAGCTCGACCGCGCCCGCGTCGAACGCCTCCGGGCCCACGTGGCGTTCGCGGTCACCCACGGCCGCGAGTCGGGTCCGGCCCTGCTGGCGGCCGCGGTCCGGTTGCGCTCGCTCGACCCGGTCGCGGCCCGCGACACCTTCCTCTCGGCGATCGGCGCCGCCCTCTACGCGGGCCGGCTCGGCGGCGACGACCTGCGCCGGGCCGCCCTCGCGGCCCGGGACGCGGTCGTGGGGGACGGCTTCCGCGACCGGCTGCTGGCCGGGCTGACCACGTGGATCCTCGACGGCCGCGACCCCGCGCTGCCGCTCCTGGCGAGCGCGCTCGACGCCATGACCGACCCGGAGGACCTCAGCCTGATCTGGCTGGCCTCCCCGGTCGCGCACGAGCTGCACCGGATGGACGACGCCGCCCGGATGAGCGAGCGGGCCGTCGCTTTCGCCCGCGACACCGGCGCTCTCTCGCTCCTGCCGACCGCGCTCGCACTCCAAGCCCGGAGCTTGCTGTACGCGGGTAGCTTCGCCCCCGCCGCTCGCCTCCTGGACGAGCTCGACGCGGCGGTCCGCCTCACCGGCGGCGCGGTGACGCAGCCGACCCACCTGGTGCTGGCCGCCTATCGGGGACGCGAACGTCAGGCCCTCGAACTGATCGAGGAGCAGCTGCGCGACGCCGACGCCTGGAACGACGGCCGCCGCCACACGATGGCCGCGCACGCCAAGGCGGTCCTCTACAACGGACTCGGCGACCACCGGGCCGCCCTGGCCGCCGCCCGGGAGAGCGCCGCCTACGCCGACCTGGGCCTCCAGCAGTGGCCGCTGCTGGAACTGGTCGAAGCCGCCGTGCACATCGGCGACCAGGCGGCCGCCGCCGCGGCCCGCGCGTCCCTGCGCGAGCGGACCGCCACCGTCGACACCCCGTGGTCGCGCGGCATGCAGGCCCTGGCCGACGGCCTGGCCGGCGCCGACGAGCAGAGCTTCCGCGTGGCCATCGAGGAGCTGTCGGCCCCGTCGACGGCCTTGGAGGCCCACCGGGCGCGCCTGCTGTTCGGCGAATGGCTGCGCCGAGCGGGCCGCCGCGCCGAGGCCCGCCTCCACCTGCGTACGGCCTTCGAGGCCTTCACCGAGATGGGCGCCGAGGGCTTCGCCGCCCGGGCCAGCCGGGAGCTGGCCGCCTGCGGCGGGACCACGATCGTACGGACGGTGGCCGACCCCCGTACGACCGAGAAGCTCACGCCGCAGGAGTCGGCCATCGCCGCGCTGGCCGTGCAGGGCCGTACGAACATCGAGATCGCCGGCTCGATGTTCCTGAGCCCGCGCACCGTCGAGTGGCACCTGCGCAAGATCTACGCCAAGCTCGGCATCGCGTCGAGGAGGGAGCTGACGGCGGTGCTCGGCTGATCCACCGGGCCGGCAATTCGCTGGCCGGCCGTCCACGGATGCGGTAGGCACGTCGCATGACGACATCGGAGCCACCGCTGACCGTGGTGCGGCCGGGAGAGGGCCAGGTGGGCTCTCTCGGCGACATCGGCGTGCACTTCAAGCTGTGGGGCGAGGACACGGGCGGCGCGCTGGCGATCGTCGAGCACCCGTTCCCGGTGGGTGCTCTGGTGGCGCCGCACATGCACACGCGCGAGGACGAGTACTCGATCGTCACCGAGGGCGAGATCGGCTTCCGCTCGGGCGACCGGGAGGTGGTGCTGGGGCCGGGCGGCTACATCACCAAGCCCCGCGGCGAGCTGCACGCGATGTGGAACGCGGGCGCGGCCCCGGCCCGGATGATCGAGATCATCACCCCGGCCGGCTTCGAGCACTTCTTCCGCGAGGTGGCGGAGATCCTGGCGGCCGGCCCGGCCGCCGCCGGCCAGGGCGGCGACCTGGCCGAGCGCTACGGCCTGAAGTTCGGCGAGCCCGACTGGCTCCCAGGAATCATCGAACGGTTCGGCCTGTCCACCTAGCTCGACACCCGGTCAGCTTCTTTCCTGGACGCGCTGGCGCATCTCGGGGTCCAGGTCGTACGAGTCGCCGTAGGCCAGGTCGCGTAGGCGGGCCGGGAAGATCCGCTTGATGTCGGGGTCGTAGCGGGAGCCGTCGCCCGGCACCTCGGCCGCCGGCGGGTCGGTGAGATGGAGTGCGACGGGCAGCGACGCCACCGACGCCACCACCCGCGACCCCGGCCACCCGCCGGCGATGGCTCACCGCTTCGGTGCCTGTCCGCTCTCGCGGACGTCCTTGCCCTCCTCGGCGAAGGCCTTGAAGTCGCGCATGTGCTGAAGCGACTGCTTGCGGAAGGCGCCCGGCATCAAGAGCCCGACCAGCCGCATGATGAAGCTGTCGAACCGGAACTCGTTCTCGCTCTGCCAGAGTGTCCGCTGCGGGCCGGCGTCGGTCAGCCGGTCGCGTGTGGCGCTCCACATGCCGCCGCCGACGATCTCGCGCTCGAAACGAACGACGGGGGTCCCGGGGACCTCGTCCAGGTCGGCCGGTTCGCGGCGGGTGATGGTCTCGACGCATTCCATCTCCTGCTTGCCGGCCCGCATCACGACTCGCGACGTGGTGCCGACCTGACCGTGCTCGCCGCTGAGGGGCTCGTGCCGCACCAGGTCGCGCAGCCATTGCGGAAAGTGCGCCGGGTCGGCCAGCAACGTGACCACCCTCTCCCTCGGGAGAGCGATCTCGATCGAGACGGTGTACTTCATAGTGGCGCGTCGCGGCACCCGGCCATTCTAGTGCGGCCGCGCCGGAGGAAGGTGAAGGCATCGCCAGAGGTCGATCGAGGGGCTACGTTGGCGGGGACGGAGGCCGCGCCGAGAGGGGACCTGACGATGACACTTCGGGACACGCCGCCGTTTCGGGCCGATCATGTCGGCAGTCTGCTGCGGCCCCGGCGGCTTCTGGAGGCCCGGGAGCGGCGTGCGGTGGGCGACATCGACGCCGACGCTTTGAAGGCGGTCGAGGACGAGGCCATCCGTGAGGTCGTACGGATGCAGCGTGATGTCGGTCTGCGCACCGCCACCGACGGTGAGTTCCGGCGGGTCTCCTGGCACATGGATTTCATCTACCGGCTCGGCGGGGTGCGGCCGACCGACGAGAAGATCCAGGTGCACTTCCGCAACGCCGAGGGGGAGCTCGACTTCGAGTCGGCCGCGCTCGCCATCGACGCGCCGGTGCGGCTCAACGACACGATCTTCGGGGACGACTTCGCGTTCCTGAGGGACACGGTCGAGGCGGGCCAGACCGCCAAGCTGACCATCCCCTCGCCCAGCATGGTGCACTACCGCGGTGGCCGGGCCGCCATCGATCCGGCCGTCTATCCGGACGAGGAGCTCTTCTGGGCCGACCTCTCCGCCGCGTACAAGGAAGAGGTCAAACGGGTCGCCGAGCTGGGATGCCGTTATCTGCAGCTGGACGACACCAGCTTCGCCTATCTCAACGACCCGGAGCAGCGCAAGCTGCTCACCCAGCGCGGCGACGACGCCGAGCACCAGCATCTGCGGTACATCCGGCAGATCAACGCCGCCCTCGACGGCCGGCCCGAGGGGCTGGCCGTCACCACCCACATGTGCCGGGGGAACTTCCGCTCCTCCTGGGCGGCCGAGGGTGGCTACGACTTCGTGGCCGAGGCCCTGTTCAGCGAGCTCGCGGTCGACGGCTTCTTCCTGGAGTACGACGACGAGCGCTCCGGCACGTTCGCTCCGCTGCGCTTCGTGCCGCCGGGCAAGATGGTCGTTCTCGGCCTGGTCACCACCAAGCGGGGCGAGCTGGAGTCGAAGGACACGCTGAAGCGCCGCATCGACGAGGCCGCCCGGTACGTCCCGCTCGACCAGCTGTGTCTGTCGCCGCAGTGCGGCTTCTCCTCGACGGTCGAGGGCAACGTCTTGTCGTACGAGCAGGAAGTCGCCAAGCTCAGGCTGATCGCTGAGACGGCTGACGAGGTGTGGGGCTAGGAAATCAGGTCCGTGTCAGCGTCGTGTGCGCGCGGTGTCAGCGCGCCGCGCGACGCTGACGGACATGAGCGATTTCGTGGTGCGTGCGGAAGGCCTCCGCAAGCGATTCGGTAAGACACAGGCGCTCGACGGGGTGGACCTGGCGATGCGCCGCGGCACCGTGCTCGGCGTCCTGGGACCCAACGGCGCGGGCAAGACCACGGCCGTACGGGTGCTGGCCACCCTGTTGCGCCCGGATTCCGGCCATGCGGAGGTGGCCGGCATCGACGTGCTGCGCGAGCCGCAGCGGGTCCGCCGGCGGATCGGGCTGACCGGGCAGTACGCCAGCGTCGACGAGGACCTGACCGGCACCCAGAACCTGGTGCTGATCGGGCAGCTGCTCGACCTGCCGACCAGCGAGGCCAAGCGCCGGGCGGCCGAGCTGCTCGAATGGTTCGACCTGGCCGAGGCCGCGGGCCGGATGGCCAAGACCTACTCCGGTGGCATGCGGCGCCGCCTCGACCTCGCGGCCAGCCTGGTCGGCCGCCCCGAGGTGATCTTCCTGGACGAGCCGACCACCGGTCTCGACCCGGCCAAGCGCGAGGACATGTGGGGTGTCGTCCGCAACCAGGTCACCCAGGGGGCCAGCGTCCTGCTGACCACGCAGTACCTGGAGGAGGCGGACGCCCTCGCCGACGAGATCGTGGTCATCAACAAGGGCCACGTGATCGCCCACGACACCCCGGACGGCCTCAAGCGGCTGGTCGGTGGCCTGACCCTGCGGGTGCGCCCATCCGATCCGTCCCGCGTGCCGGACGTGCTGCGCGTGCTCGACAAGGTGGCCGCGCCGGGCGCGACGGCCAGCGCCGACGCCTCCGCGGGCGCCCGCCCGGGCGCCGTCAGCGTGCCCGTCGCCGACGACACCGCGCTGCTCGACGTGGTGCCGGCCCTGCGCGAGGCCGGTATCGAGCTCAACGACTTCGGCCTGCACCTGCCCAGCCTCGACGAGGTGTTCCACACTCTCACCGCCAAGAAAGAAGAACTGGTATGACCACTCTGACTCTGGGCACCGTCAGCGACTCGCCGCGCGGGGGCTCGCTCGCCGCTCTCGCCCGGCACAGCGTCGCGCTCGCGCGCCGAAGTTTGATCAAAACCATGCGGACGCCCGAGGCCCTCATCGACGTGACCCTGCAGCCGGTGATCTTCCTGCTGTTGTTCACGTACCTGTTCGGCGGGGCCATCTCAGGGGGCCACCGGGAGGATTACCTCCAGCTCCTTCTGCCCGGCCTGCTCGCGCAGTCACTGGCCATGGGCGGCATCGCCCTCGGCCAGAACCTCAACGCCGACATCGAGAAGGGCGTGTTCGACCGGTTCCGGTCGCTGCCCGTGGCCCGGTCGGCGCCGCTGGTCGGCGCGGTCGCGGCCGATGTCATCCGCTACCTGACCGTCTGCGTGGTCATGCTGGGCTTCGGCATGATCATCGGCTTCCGGGTGGAGACCGGCTTCGTCCCGGCCGTCGCCGCGGTGGGGCTCGCCATCGCCTTCGGGCTGTGCTTCTGCTGGATCTCGGTCTGGGTCGGCATGCTCGTGCGCACCCCTGGAGCCGTACAGGGACTGATGTTCCTGATCGTCTTCCCGTTGTCGTTCGGCAGCAACGTCTTCGTCGGCACGGACACCCTGCCCGGCTGGCTCCAGGGGTTCGTGCAGGTCAACCCGATCACGCCGCTCGTCTCGACGATCCGCGGGCTGCTGCTCGGCGGCCCGGTCGCCTCGCATCTGTGGGTGACGCTGGCCTGGATGGCCGGTCTGCTCGCGGTCTTCGTCCCGCTGGCGCTGCGCGCCTACTCGCGGCGCGCCTGAGCGTCAGGCCTCAGGGAGCCCCGCCCGGCTGAGCCGGGCGGGGTCGACCTGGGTCAGGGCCGTTTTTCCGTCCAGGTTCCACCCTTTGCCGTACGCCTCGTCGAAGGCGCCCCCGCCCAACGCCTTCCGGGCCCGGTCGCTCAGCTCCCGGATCTGCGGATCGGTGTGATCGTGGGCGCCGCGCAGCCGGGCCGCCGCCCCCAGCATCACGGCCATGTCCGCCGGCCGCCCGTACGCGCCGGCCAGACCGGCCGCGCCGACGGCCACCAGTGACATCAACGGCATGTCGCGCGACTCCAGGGCCGCCGCGTACGCGCCCCTCAGGGCCTTCTCGGCGCCGGCCGGATCGCCGAGCTCGAGGCAGAGCCCGGCCCGCACGGCGCCGACGATGGCCCGGCCGTGGTCACCGCCGTACGTGTACCGCTGCCCCATCTCCGTCTCGGCGAACTCGAGCAGCGCCGCCGCCCGTTCCAGCTCGCCCAGGCGCACCCACACACCCGCCTCGAGCGCGCTGACCAGGATGAGGAACTCGGGCGACACCGCGCGCCGGGCCCGCTCACGGACATCCTCGATCATCGAGATGGCCAGGCCGGTCTCGCCCAGCCGCATGTTCAGGTCGATCCAGCGCAGGTCGATGAAGATCTCGTCGGTGAGGCTGAGCGAGCCGAACTCGCGGGCCACCGCGCGGGCCCGGCGCAGATCGTCCAGCGCCCCTTCCAGGTCGCCGTCGTACTGCCGCACCATGGCCCGGGTCGGCAGCACCGTGGCCAGTCCCCACCGGTCGCCGAGGCGGCCGAACGCCTCCAGCGCCGCCGTCACGTCCTCGCGCACCAGGCCCAGGTCGCCGTCGTTCTCGGCGAACTGCGCCCGGAACACCCGGGCCAGCGCGGCCACCCACTCGTCGGGCCCGTCGATCAGATCCTGGATCATCGCGAACGCGGCGCCGGTCTCCCGCAGCCAGGCAAGGGTCACCGCGGTCAACGGGCCGGCCAGTCCCGGCAGCTCGCGATAGCTCGCGAGACGGCCGGACAGGGCCCGCAGCTCGTCGCGGCGGTGCTCGAGGATGTCGCCGAAGATCTCGTTCTGCGCGCTGGCCCGGTTGAGCAGCAGGATCGCCTCGGCCGTGTCCCGTTCCAGGGTGGGACCCGCGGACGGCAGGGCCAGCGCCTCGCCCAGCCAGTAGACGGCGTCGGTGTGCCGGCCGAACATCTGCCAGTACCAGGTGAGGTCGAGCGCGAGGGCGACCGCCGCGTCGGCGTCGCCGCTGTCGCACAGGTGGCGCAGCGCGGCCAGGGCGTTGTCGTACTCGGCCCGGATCTCCCGCATGGCGTCGAGCTGTTCCGGGCCGCGCAGCCGCGGATCGTTGCGCGCGATGAGCTCGGCCAGATAGCCGGCCGCGAGGTCACGCGCGTCACCCAGGGTGCCCTGCTCGATCCCGTACTCACGCAGGGTTTCCAGCATGCGGTAACGGCCGGCCTCCGGGGCCAGTTGCAGCAGCGACTTGTCGACGAGGGCGGCCAGCAGGTCGGGAATCGCGGCCGGGGGCACCGCCGTGCCGGCGCAGATCGCGGTGGCTGAGGCGGGCGTGACGCCGCCGGGCAGGATCGAGATCCGTTCGGCGACCGTACGCTCGTCCTCGCTCAGCAGGTCCCAACTCCACGCGATGACCGCGCGCAGCGTGCGATGCCGCGGCATCGCCGTCCGGCTCCCGGTGGTCAGCAGCCGGAACCGGTCGGTCAGTCCCGCCGCCAGCTCGGCCAGCGACATCGTGCGCAGCCGCGCCGCCGCCAGCTCCAGGGCCAGCGGCATGCCGTCGAGCCGGCGCACCACCTCCAGGATCCCGGTCAGCGTCTCCCGATCGACGTCGAAGCCCGGTCGTACGGCCGAGGCCCGTTCCGTGAAGAGCCGTACGGCCGCCGCGCGGCGCGCCTCCTCGACCCCCGCGCCCGGCTCGGGCAGCGCCAGCGGCCCGAGCGGCGCCAGCGCCTCACCGTCGATGGCCAGGGCCTCCCGGCTGGTGGCCAGCACCCGCAGCCCCGCCGCCCGGGGCAGCAGCGCCGCCATGAGGTGGGCCACGGCGTCGATCAGATGCTCGCAGTTGTCGACGACGAGCAGGCTCTCCCGCCCGTTGAGCTGGTCGGCGAGCACGTCCAGCTCGTCGCCGTCGGCCCGCATCCGGGCGTCGAACAGGGCCGACCCGCGCAGCCCGATCGAGGCGAGCAGGGCCGCGCCCACCTTGGACGGCTCGGTGACCGACGAGAGGTCGACCAGCCAGGCCCCGTCCCGATATTCGTGGCGGCGCCGCCGGGCCGCCTCGATGGCCAGCCGCGTCTTGCCGGCCCCGCCGGGACCGACCACGGTGACCAGCCGCCCGGTGGTCAGCAGGGTGTCGACCCGGGCCAGATCGTCGTCACGCCCGACGAAGCTGGTGAGCGGCGCCGGCAGGTTGCCGGCCTCGGCCCGCGGCTCCGGCTGGTAGCGCAGCAGCCGCAGGTGCTCCTCCCGCAGGGCGGCACCGGGATCGGCGCCGAGCCCTTCGGCCAGCGCCTCCCGGATCCGCTCGTAGACGGCGAGTCCTTCGGCCGGCCGCCCCTGCGCCGCGAGTGCCTCCATGAGCAGCGCGGCCGCCCGCTCGTCCACGGGGTCGTCGGCCAGCAGCCCGGTGAGCCGCACCGCCGCCGCTTCGGGCCGTCCCGTCCGCAGTTCGGCCTCGGCCAGCCCAGCGACCGCCTCCCGGGCGACGCGGGTGAGCCGGGTGGCCGCGGCCGGCGCCACGGGGGCGATGACGGCCGGATCGCCCCAGAGCTCGACGGCGGCGCCGAGCAGGGTCAGGGCGGTCCGGGGGTCGGCGGAGCGCCCCTCGGTGGCGAGCCGCTCGAAGCGCAGCGCGTCCACGTCGTCGTCGGTCACCGCGAGCCGGTAGCCACCCTGGGCCTGCGCCACCGAGTCCGCCCCACCGAGAAGCCGCCGGAGCCGCGACACGAGCGATTGCAGGGCATTGGCCGGATCGCCCGGCGGTTCCTCGGCCCAGAGCGCCTCGACGAGGGCGTCCGGCGCCACCGGCCGCCCACCGGCCAGCGCCAGCCGCACGAGAAGCCCGCGCAGGCGCGCCCCGGGAACGGGCACAGCGGCGCCGTCGACGGCCACCTCGAAGTCGCCGAGCAGCGTCACGCGCAGATCCACCCCCTGATCCTCTCGCGCGAGCGCACCCACCCCCAAACCACCCACCACCTTGATCGTGTTGATCACTGGCGCCGCCAAGCAACCGAAACGTCGACCATGCACGCCGCGCCGGTCTCGTCGACGTGGGTGACAAGGGGGATATCGGGAGTTTATAGAAACCTTTCTGGCATCAAGAAGATGCAGCTCAGGAGCGCTTTTGTTGGTTTCGAACGCGCTGTGGAAAGGCACTCCGCGTCACCGTGGAAATGGGGCCGCCGGTAGCTTTTCGTCACGGTTGGCAGACAAAGTGTAGGCGCCGCTTTCGCGGTTTCCGCTTTCTGCACATAGCGACACGAACCGGCACAAAAATCTACGGATCGCCCGCAAAATGGTCGCACGCGGCCGGTTCCGCTCGGCCGCGGACACCGGAAGGAGCGAACAGTGGACCAGGAGATCGAACCGCAGGGGCGTCACGACCGCTTGCTGAGATGGGTGTACGGCGTCGCCGCTCTGATGAGCGCGGCCGCGGGCCTGATCGCGGCCCTCAACAGCTGCGGCGCCGGTTAGCGGTGGCTCCCTTGATCGCCCCGGATCAGTTCTTTGGCCAGGGCACCGAAGGCTTCCGAGGGGAACCGTGTGGCGTCGCCGCCGTTGAGGACCTGGATGGCGACCTCGTCCGCGCCCGCCCGGTAATGCTTCTCGATGCCGGCGGCGACCTGCTCGGCCGTGCCCCAGGGGATGACGGCGTCGACCAGACGGTCGCTTCCGCCGCCGGCGAAGTCGTCGTCGGTCCAGCCGAACCGCCGCAGGTTGTTGGTGTAGTTCGGCAGGGTGAGATAGCCGCTGGTGTACTGCCGGGCGGTGGCCCGCGCGGAGGCCGGATCAGGGTCGAGGACCACCGCGACCTCGGGCGCGAGCAGCCGGTCGGTGCCGATCGTGGCGCGGGCCTCGGCGGTGTGCTCGGCAGTGGTGAAGTACGGGTGAGCGCCGGCCGAACGGCTGCGGGACAGCTCGAGCATGCGCGGGCCGAGGGCGGCCAGGACACGCCGTTCGGGGGCGAGGCCGAGACCGTCGAGCTCGTCGAGGTACCCGACCATCTTGGAGTACGGCTTGCGGTAGTCGGTGCCGTCGCCTTCAACGAGGACGGCGTGACTGGCACCGAGCCCGAGCAGGAACCGGCCCGGGTGCGCCCGCTCCGCGTCCGCGGTGAACGCGGCCACCGTGGCCGGCGACGTGTGCCAGATGGTGGCGATACCGGTGGCGACGCCGATGCGCTCGGTCCCGTCGAGCAGCTCACCGAAGCGGGAGGGGAGGGTCTCGCCGAACCCGGCCGAGAACCAGATCCGGGAGTAGCCGAGCTCCTCCAGCTCGATCGCGGCGTCGAGGGCGGCTCGCGGGCTCTCGCTGCCGAGGAAGAACGGTTGCCAGACACTGACGAGTCGTTGCGTCATTCCTGAACCCTACGACCGAGATCGTTCCGGCGCTGGGCCGACGGGTCCGCAGCCGCGTGCGGCCAGGCGGAACGCGTCATCGGCTCGGAACGATGTGCAGGGTCGCCTCGTGGGCCGAAGGACCGGCCACCAGGCCGGCGCTGGCGCCGTACTTGGCTCGGTAGGCCGCGTCCAGAGCCTCGGCCGGGCCCGGCTCGGCCGTCAGGAGGACGTCGCGTTCGAGGCCGGCCGACGAGATGTGGCCGTGCGGGTCGGCCAGGGCGGCCCGGAACCAGGCCGAGCGGCGGCCCCGGAACGCCCGCACGTACAAACCGCCGTCCACCACGACCATGCCCAGCTCGACGCCTTCGTGCCCGCCCACGCTCAGCACCAGTGACGGGCTTGCGGCGAGGACCGCCGCCTCTTCGGATGACCACATGCCTCCACCCTGGCGCGGGATCACGCGATCCGCCCCAGGGTCGGGCACTGGCCGGGCCGGCCAGGGCCGGGTCACGCCCCGGCGCCGCCGTCGACCGGGATGATGGCGCCGGTCACCCACGAGGCCCGGTCGCTGAGCAGCCACGCCGCCACCTCGGCGATCTCGCGGGGCTCGGCCATCCGGCCCATCGGGGTCGACGCGGTGATGCGGTCGACCACGCCCGGCGTCGCCGCCTCCCACGCGTCGATCATCTCGGTGGCGGTGCCGCCCGGGGTGATGCCGTTGACCCGGATGCGCTGCGGCGCCCAGGTCACCGCCGCCGTCTCGGTGATGCTGTTCAGGGCGCGCTTCATCGCCCCGTAGGCGGGCAGCGCCGGGTTGGCCCGCCGGCTGCCGATGCTCGACGTGTTCACGATCGCCCCGCCGCCGGTGCGGCGCATCAGCTCGCCCTCGGCGTTCATGGCCGTCCAGTGGGCGCGGAAGTTCACCGCGAACTGCTCGTCGATGTCCTCCTCGCCGGTGGTGTCGAGCGGGCCGGGCCGCTGCTGGATGGCCGCCCCGTTGTTGAAGGCACCGTCGAGCCGCCCGTGCAGCTCCTCCACCCGGGCGACGGCGGCGCGGATGCTCGCCGGGTCGGCCAGATCCAGCGTCACGGCGTCGGCGACGCCGCCCTTGCCCCGGATCTCGGCGACGATCGTCTCGAGGGCACCGGTTCCCCGTGCGGCGAGCACGACGGCCGCGCCCTCCTCGGCGAACAGGCGGGCCGCGGCCGCGCCGATGCCGCGGCTGGCGCCGGTGATGAACAGGACCTTGCCGGTCAACATCTCAGTCATGCCGAAAGCCTCGTCCGGGCCGCCGGCCGGAGACAGGCACAGGCTGTACCAGGCTCCGGCCACGCCCGGCGCGCACAATCAAGGGCATGGACAAGCAGGAGCTGGGAGCCTTCCTTCGTACGCGTCGTGAGCGGCTCCGCCCGGACGATGTGGGCCTCCCGTCGGGCCCGCGCCGCCGTACACCCGGGCTCCGCCGCGAGGAAGTCGCCGTGCTCGCCCACATCTCGACCGAGTACTACGTCCGCCTCGAACAGGGCCGCGCGCCGCGCCCGTCGGCCGAGGTGCTGGCCGGCATCGCGGCCGCCCTGCGCCTGACCAGCGCCGAGTCCGACCACCTGCACGTCCTGGCTGGCACCGCGCCCGCCCGCACCGGCCGGCACCCGCGCGAGGTGCGCCCGAGCATCCTGGCCCTGCTCGAGCGTCTCCCACAGACCGCCGCCTTCGTGACCTCGGCGACCTTCGAGGTGCTGGCCTGGAACGATCTGGCCGCCGCCCTCATGGAGGACTTCGGCGCCCTCGACCCGGCCGGCCGCAACCTGGCCCGGAAGGCGTTCCTCAGCACCGAGCGCACTCTCTACGGCGTCTCCGACGGCGCCGAGTTCCGCCACCACGTGGTCATGGAGTTGCGCGCCACGCTGGCCCGCTACCCGTCGGACCCGGACGTGACCGGCCTCGTCCAGGAGCTGCGCGACGGCAGCCCCGACTTCGCCCGCCTCTGGGAGCGGCACGACGTCCAGGCCGCTCAGGTGATCACCAAGACCTTCCACCATCCGGTCGTCGGCCCGATCACCGTCGACTGCGACTCGATGACCCTGACCGACCGCGACCAGCACCTCGTGCTCTACAGCGCTCCGCAGGGCTCGCCGGACGCCGAGGCCCTGGCGTTGCTGAGCGTGCTCGGCGCCGACTACTCGTCCTCGGGCACCTCGGCCACGCGCCGGCCGTGATCGGCTCTATGCTGCCGCGATGAACAAGATCGTCTTGGTGGCGCTGGTGTCGACAATGGCGATGACCGGCGCCTGCGCGCGAGCCGGCGCGGGCCCGGCCGATGCCGTCCCGGCCGATGCCGTCCCGGCCGGCTGCGAGCCCGCGGCCTCGACGATCACGTGGTCGCCGGTGGAGACGGCGCCGGTCCTGACCTCGGCCTGGTTCTTCGCGGCGGCCGCCGGGCAGCCGAAGGAGCTGCCGTTGGAACGGTTCACGCCGTCCCTCGCCGGCGTGACCGCGCCGGCCTCGTGGCTGACCGATCTCGGCGCCTCTCTCGCGCGGTCGACCGGCACGTCGGTGCACACCACCGAGCCCTCCGCGGAAGGCCAGTCGGGTCTGCCGGCCGACGGCGGGTCGTTCGTCACCTACACCGGGGTCGACCGCGTGTCCGCGGGCTTCGAGGTGCGCTGCGACCGCACCGTCCGGGGCACTCTCACCGCCTGGTCCCGGACCGTGATCGGCGGTGCTCCGTGCGGAAGCGGGACCGGCGTCGAGCTCGACGCCTTCGGGCGACTGGCGGTGGCGCTCTGCCCCGCGAAGTGAGGCGGGGAGGGAGCACACAGCCACTAGTTAGTCGGTAACTCGACCACGCGCAGGCCACGATCGGTGGCGACCACGAGACGGCTGGGGCCGTCGGGCACGACCGCGCCGCTCCGCCCGTCGAGGGGCAGTGCGGCGAGCGTTCGGCCGTCGCCGGTTGCCAGCAGCACGACCACGCCGTCGAGGGCCAGTGCGATCGTCTCGCCGTCCGGGGTGAAGCAGGGGCGGGTGGACCAGCCGGTCAGAGGGGCGCGGACGCCGGTGGCCGTGGCGTCGATGGCGTGTTGCCAGACCGGGTGGCCGTCGAGGGCGGTCAGGCTGAGCTCACCTCGCCAGCCGGCGGCGCGGCGGCCGTCGGTGACGCCCGAGGTGGTCCAGATCAGCAGGTGGCGGCCGTCCGGGGCGAAGACGGCGGCCGGGATCGTGTCGCCGGCCAGCGGTTCGATCTCGGTCACGGGCTCGAGGCCGCCCTCGGCGGTGACCCGGTCGAGGCGTACGTGGGCGCCGCCCTGGAACGAGCACGTCGTGGCGAGCAGGGCGCCGTCGGGGGAGAAGGCCACGCAGTCGTTGCGTTCACCGGCCTCCACGTCGGCGGTGACCCGGCGGGTGGCCAGGTCGTAGAGGACCACCCGCTCGTCGCTCGTCGCCGCGGCCAGCCGGCGCCCGTCGGGGGAGAAGGCCAGCGCGGTGACGTCGCCGAGGCCGTCGAGCGGTTCCGGGCCGGTGAGATCGGGGCCGCGCAGCTCGGCCGGCGCCTCCACCGGCGCGACCGCGACCAGCGGCCGGCCGTTGTGGCCGGAGTCGTGGACGGCGAGGTCGCGGAAGGCGACATGTTCGGTCGGGACGGTCGCCTCGGGGTGCGGCGCGGGGCCGAGGCGCCAGCGGACCAGGGTGGCGTGCCCGGCGACGCTGAACGCCACGCCGGGGTCCCGGGCCGGGCGCAGGGCTCTCTGCGCGACGGCCCGCGCCTCGGCCAGCGTGGCGCCCGAGGCGGCCAGTGGCTGCAACCCGAGCTGCCGGGCCAGATGGAGAGGACTTCGGCCGCTCTCATCCCGTACGACCGGATCGGCTCCTTCGGTGAGAAGCAGCTCCACCAGTGCGGCGTCGCTGTTGGCGACGGCACGATGCAGCGGCGTGCGGCCGAAGCCGTCCCGGGCGTCGATCTGTGCTCCCGCGTCGAGCAGAGTGCGGGCCTTCGCCGCGTCGGCGTCGTGCAAAGGCGTACGGCCGAAGAAGTCTCTCTCCGAGAGCGAGGCGCCCCACCGCAGCAACACCTCGGTGACCTCGCGGTCCCGAGCGCAGTGCAGCGGCGTCTGGCCGTGCTCGTTGTGCTGGTCGGGCGTGACGTCGCGGGCCGCCTTGATCAGCAGCGCCGCGATCTCCCCGGTGGCCGCCCGGTGCAGCGGCGTGTCCCCGTTGTCGCGCCGGGCCCGCGCCGAAGCGCCCGCCCCGAGCAGCATCCGTACCGCGCCGGCCGACCCGGCGGCCGCCGCCGCGTGCAGGGCCGTCTCGCCCATCCACCCGCGGGCGTCCACCGCGCCGAGCAACGGCCTCAACGCGGACAGGTTCCCGTCGCGCGCCGCCGTGATCACCGCTGGTTCCATGACCGGACATCCTGCCTCAGCATCCGCTCAGCGGCGCCGAATCTTAGGGGCATGACAGCGACCAGCGTGCCCACCGGCGATCGTCGGGCCGCGCGCACCTGGGCCCGGCGGGCCGCCGTGGTGGCGGTGCTGGTGCTGTTCGGTGTCGAGCTCGCGATGGGCTGGCCCTCGCTGTCGTCCGCGTTCACCCAGCTCAGCGCCCCGCACCCGGGCTGGCTGGCGGGTGCCCTGGCGGCCGAGCTGCTCGCCATGCGGACGTACGCCCGGATGCAGCAGGTCCTGCTGCGCTCGGCCGGCCTGCGCGTGCCGATCCGCAAGAACGTGGCCCTGGCGTACGCCGCCCACTCGCTCAACGAGACGCTGCCGGGCGGGCCCGCCTTCTCCACCCAGTTCAACTATCAGCAGATGCGCCGCTTCGGCGCCACGCCCGCGGTCGCCTCGTGGTGCATCGCGCTGTCGGGCATCCTCTCCACGGCCGCGCTGGCGCTGGTCACCGCCGTCGGCGCGCTGGCCTCGGACGGCACACCCCAGTGGTACAGCCTGGCCGGGCTGGCCGCGCTGACCGTCCTGATCGTCGCGGCGATCCGGCAGGTCACCCGCCGCCCGCAGAGCGTGGAACCGCCGGCCCGGGCCGTGCTGGCCGTGATCAACCGGCTGCGCCGCCGTCCGCCGGAGCACGGCCTGGAACCGGTGCGCGTGTTCGTGGCGCAGCTCGGCTCGGCCCGCCTCACTCCCGTGCGGGGCACCGCGGCGGCCGTCTTCGCGGTGCTCAACTGGGGCCTCGACGCCGCCTGCCTGTGGCTGTGCCTGCGGGCCGTCACCGACCATCCGATCGACGGCACCGAGGTGCTGCTGGCCTTCTGCGCCGGCATGGCGGCCGGGACGATCACGATCGTGCCGGGCGGGCTCGGCATCATCGACAGCGCCCTGATCCTGGGCCTGGTGGCGGGCGGGGTCACGACCGGCACCGCCATCGCGGCCGTGGTCCTCTACCGCGTCATCAGCTTCGGCTTCATCATCGGCGCCGGCTGGATCTCCTGGCTGGTGATGCGGCGGAAAACCTGAGAAGGACTGTGTACGCTCGTACACATGACCTCTCCCGACTCGCGGAGCATGCGCGAGCGCATGCTGGCCGGCGATCTCTACCGCGGCGCCGACCCGGAGCTGGAAGCCGAGATGCTCCACGCGATGGTGTTGACCAAGGCGCTCAACGACAGCGATCCCCGTGACGGCGACGGCCGCCGCAAGCTGCTGCGCGAGCTGCTCGGCTCGATCGGCGAGGAGGTGGACATCCGCCCGCCCCTGCACGTCGACTACGGCAGCCATCTGCACATCGGCGACCGGGTGTTCATCAACTACGGCCTGATGGCCCTGGACGTGGCCGAGATCCGCATCGGGAACGACGTGCTGCTGGGCCCGAACGTGCAGCTGCTGACGCCCACCCACCCCGTCGACCCGGAGCCGCGCCGCGAGAAGTGGGAGGCGGCCCTGCCGATCACGATCGGCGACAACGTCTGGATCGGCGGCATGGCCGTGATCTGCCCCGGCGTGACCATCGGCGAGAACTCGGTGATCGGCGCAGGCGCGGTTGTCACCAAGGACATCCCGGCCGACGTCGTCGCCGTCGGCAACCCGGCCCGCGTCATCCGGTCCGTGCACGGCAAATAAGCGCCCTCTCTCTCGTCGTGGTGACCCGCACTCCGGACGTGCTGGTCGCTGCGGGCCCGCCCGCCGGGCGAGGCCGGGGTAACACTCAGACCGGAGCCGGAACGACCGATACCGCAGAGGTGAACCGTCTTCTCCGCGACCCGCTCATGCCGGCGGCCGTGCTGTGGACGCTGGCCGGCGCCGGGCTGCTGTACTCGCTCGACGCCACCAACGACCAGGTGCGGGCCTTCTGGGCGTTCCAGCCGCCGCTCGACGCGCTGCTGGCGTACTCGGCGTGGCGGGTCCACCGCATGGCCACCGGCGCCATCCGGCGGTTCTGGCTGGTCATGACCGTGGCCGGCGTGCTGTTCACCGTGGGCGACACCGTGCAGGCGTTCACCGCTTTCGCCGGGCACGGTCAGAAGGACACGGCCGGTGGGGCGGTGCAGGGGCTGCTGTTCGCGGTGGGGACTCTCGCCATCATCGTGGCCATGCTGCTGCACCCGATCCCGGGCAGCTCACGGCGGGAGAAGGTGGCGTTCTGGCTGGACTCGTCGACCGTGCTGGTCGGCGGGGCCGTCGTGGCGTACTGCTTCGCCATCGAGCCCTCACAGCACGACGGCGGCAACATCGCCGGGACGCTGGCCGCCGGCTGCGTCATCCTCACCTCGTGCTTCGCGGCGGTGAAGCTGGTACTCAGCGGCAACGCGCCCATGCACCGGGCGGCGGCCATCCCGATGATCATCGCGGCCGGGGTGAACAGCGTCGGTTTCTTCCTGGAGCCGAACGCCGACGGCACGCTCGAGCCGTACGTCTTCGTCGTGCGCCTGCTGCCCTCGTTGCTCATCGGCCTGGGCGCGCGGATCCAGGAAGACGTGGCCAGGTTCGACCAGGGCTCGGCGTTCGGGTCACGCCGGCGCCGTCCGTACAGCCTTCTGCCGTACGGGTCGATCGCGGTGGCCTTCACCACGGTCCTCGTCGAGACCCCGGCCGGCCCGCATCCGCGCCTGTGGGGTGCGATGGCCGGCCTGGGTGTGATCGTGGTGCTGGTCGTCTGCCGCCAGCTGGCCGCGTTCCACGAGAACAACCGCCTCATCGACCAGCTGCGCGAGCACGAGGCCCGGCTGCGGCACCAGGCCCTCTACGACGGCCTGACCGGCCTGGCCAACCGCACCCACTTCCACGAGGAGGTCACCGTCGCGCTGCGCCACGAGGCCGGGAACACGTCGCTGCTGCTGATCGACCTGGACGGCTTCAAGGCCGTCAACGACACCCTGGGCCACGCGGCCGGCGACGTGCTGCTGGCCGGCGTGGGCGGCAAGCTGACCGCGTGTGTACGCCCGGGCGACGTGGTCGCCCGTCTCGGCGGCGACGAGTTCGCGGTGCTGCTGCGCGACTGCGACGCCGAGGGCGCCGAGCACACCGCGGAGCGCGTCCTGCGCGAGCTGGCCGACCCGATCCCGTTCGAGGACACGGCCGTGCGGGCCAACGCCAGCATCGGCATCGCCTGCGCCACCCACCACGACGACGTCGACTCCCTGGTGCGCGACGCCGACCTGGCCATGTACGCCGCCAAGCGCCAGGGCAAGGGCACGTGGACCCGCCACCACCGCGACCTGGCCGGCTCGGTGAGCGGCGGCGGTGACGCTGCGAGAGGCTGACGCCGCCACGCCCCGTTATGCTGGCCCGCTGTGACGTTCGAGCGTCTGGTCGAGGCGTACCGCGACGAGCTGGCAGCTCATTGCTACCGCATGCTGGGTTCGTTCCAGGATGCCGAGGACGCGGTGCAGGAGACCCTGATGCGTGCCTGGCGGAGCCGGGACCGGTACGAGGATCGCGGTACCGAGCGCGCGTGGCTCTACAAGATCGCAACGAACCGGTGCCTGACCATGATCGAGCGCCGGGGCCGCCGCCGGGAGCTGCCGACCGACCTCACGCCGGGAGCGGCGCCGCTGGCCGAGACGGCCTGGCTCGAGCCGTACCCGGACCCGGCGCAGCGGCTGCTGGCGCGCGAGCATATGGAGCTCGCATTCGTCGCGGCGCTGCAACACCTCTCCGGCCGGCAGCGAGCTGTGCTGCTGTTGCGCGAGGTTCTGGGCTACCCGGCGGGTGAGGTGGCCGAGCTGCTCGATACCTCCGTCGCGGCGGTCAACAGCGCTCTGCAGCGGGCCCGCCGGGTGGTCGACGAGTTGCGGCCGGCTGTCACCGAGCAGGCGGAGTTCGCCGAGCTGGGCGACGAGCGGCACCGTGAGATGGCGAGACGGTACGCCTCCGCGTGGGAGACGGGCGATGTCGAGGCCATCCTGGCGATGCTGACCGACGACGCCAAGTACTCGATGCCGCCGTTGACGCAGTGGTACGAAGGCCGCGATGACATCCGGCGGTTCCTGGTGGAGGGTCCGCTGTCGCTGCGATGGCGGTTCGTCCCCACGCACGCGAACGGGCAGATGGCCTTCGGAACCTATCGATGGGACCCGGAATCGTCCCTGTTCGTAGCGGCGGCGCTGGACGTGATCGCGGTGCGCGGCACCAGCATCGCCGAGGTGGTGTCGTTCCTGACTCCGGAGGTCTTCCCGAGATTCGGTCTGGACCCCGCGATGAGTTAGCCGATCCACGCGGGTTGTACAGGCGAGAGCAACCCGATCCGCGGAGGACAGCATGACGGAGAACGAGGCACAGATCCGGGAACTGATCGAGCGCTGGGCGCGGGCGGTGCACACCGCCGACCTGGCCGGCGTGCTCGCCGACCACGCCGAGGACATCGTCATGTACGACGTGCCGCCGCCGTACCAGGGGGTCAGGGGAATCGACGCCTACGGGCGGGCATGGCCCGGGTTCCTCCAGTGGCAGGCAGCGGGCGCCACATTCGAACTCGTCAGCCTGGACGTCACGGCGGGCGATACCGTCGCCTTCGCGCATGCCCTGCTGCGCTGCGGTACTCCCGAGGATCTGGCGAGAAAGCCGGATTTCCTGCTACGGCTGACCCTCGGTCTGCGCAAGGAGCAGGGCCGCTGGACCGTCGCGCACGAACACCATTCGTTCCCCGACGATGAAGGCGCGGACGACCGCGACGCCTCCGAACGTGAGGTGCGGGCGCTGCACCGGCAATGGTTCGAGGCCACCGCGGCCAAGGACCTCGACGGCCTGATGGGGCCGATCGCCGAAGATGTCGTCTCCTACGAGCACGTGCAGCCCTTGGAGTACGCCGGCCGGGACCAGGTCCGAGAGGTGTGCGCCGGCGGCCTCGACGCCAGTGCCGGCACCGTCACCTGGACCGTGCCGGATCTGACGGTCGTCGTGCGCGATGACCTCGCCGTGGCGTGGGGCCTGAACAGGATGACGGCGGAACAGGCCGACGGCGGCGTGGCCGAGAGCTGGTCCCGTGGCACCCGGATCTTCCGGAAGACCGTCCAGGGCTGGGAAATGGTCCACCAGCACGTTTCGTTCCCCATGGACCCGGGTTCCGGCCGAGCGAGCATCGGCCTGACCCCCACTACCTGATCAAGCGAATCGCGCGATTGTTACGATTCGCCATGTCAGAAGGCCGGTACTCCCCGCGTCTCGTGGTCGTCAGAGGGAACAGCGGGTCGGGGAAGACCACGATCGCGCGGGAGGTGCGCCGGCGGTACGGCCGGGGCTGTGCCCTGGTCGAGCAGGACTATCTGCGGCGGGTGGTGCTGCGGGAGCACGGCAGCGACGGAACGCCGACGATCGCGCCCGGCTTCATCATGAGCGTCGTGCGGGCCGCTCTCGCCGGTGGGTATCACGTCGTGCTCGAAGGCATTCTGCACACCGGCCAGTACGGGCAGCCGCTCCGCGAGCTGATCGCCGAGCATCCCGGACCGGCCGGTGTCTACTGGATGGACGTCTCGTTCGACGAGACCGTGCGCCGCCACCGGCGGCGGGCCGAGCCGATTCCGGTCACCGCCGGGCAGATGCGCGAGTGGTACACGCCGCTCGACCTGCTCGGGGTGCCGGGCGAGCAGATCCTCGGCGAGTCCGTCACCTTCGACGACGCGGTCGAGCGGATCCGGCACGACAGCGGCCTCGCCGAGACCGCTGCCCTCACGCCCTGCCCGCTGATCTGCCCGCGGTGCGCCCAGAAACGCGGCCCGGACCCGGCGGGCCCGGGCGACCGCGCCTGAGCACCGGACGGCCTCAGCAGTCGGTGGGCTGGTCGGCGCGGTCGCTGATCAGATGGTTGGTGCCCGCGCCGCCGACCAGTTGGTCCTTGCCGGCGCCGCCGTTGAGGGTGTCGTTGCCGGCGCCGCCGTCGAGCCTGTCGTTTCCGGAGTCGCCGTGGATCCGGTCGGCGCCGCCGTTGCCGTAGAGCTTGTCGGCACCGCTGCCGCCGTACAGGATGTCGCCGGCCGACGCGCCCCGGATCGTGTCGTTTCCGGTGCCGCCGTAGGCGAGCAGCTGCAGCCGGGTCTTGTTGGTGATGCTGTCGGCGCGGTCGAACGTGGACACCTGCACGCGCTGGGTGAGCTCGCCGATGCCGCACAGCACCTTGGTCCGGTCGCCCTTGACGGCTTTGCAGCCCGCCCCGGCCCGGATCGGGGCCGTGTCGTCGATGCTGATGTAGTGCTTGGGCCCGTTGGTGACGACGACCCGGTTGGTGCTGCCGTTCGCCGCCTTGTAGACGACCACGTCGCCGGACTTGTACTTGGCCAGATAGGCGATCCCGCCCGAGGCCGCCTGAGCGGCCTGGGCGGGCGTCGCGAAGGCGGCGGTCAGGGCGGCGCCGGCCAGAGCCGTGGCCAGGTGAACCTTGCGCATCGTCGTTCCCCGTTTCGTGTCTCAGTTTCTCCGACACTTGATGCGATGCCGCCCCGCCCGGGTCAGTTCTCCGTCCGATGTCACGAATGGGTAACGGCGACGCGGAGTGCGCTCCACGACACCGGGGGCAGCGTCACCGTGACGGTGCCGTTCGCGACCTCGGCCGCCAGCTCCCGGGGGATCACCCGGTCGGGAGCGGACTGGGTGTTGGTGGCGGTCAGGTCGTCGTCGGTGAGCACCCAGGCCTCCGTCACCGAGGACGCCGGGAAGGAGAACGACACGCTCTCGGTCTGGTGGCGGTTGACCACGAAGACCGACAGGGCGCCGTCCTCGTGGGTCGCCACAGCGTCGACGACCGGCACCGCACCGAAGCGCGTGGTGTCGTACACCGGGGAATCGATTTTGACGTCGAGGACGTCGCCCCGGGAGAGGCGGGACGTCAGGGCGAACGGGTGGAACGTGGTCTGCCGCCAGGCCTCGCCGTCGGGCTCGCTGCGGATCGGGGCGATCACGTTCACCAGCTGGGCCAGGCAGGCCGCGGTGACCCGGTCGCTGTGGCGCAGCAGCGAGATGAGCAGACCGCCGACCACCACCGCGTCGGTCACATTGTAGCTGTCCTCGATGACGCGCGGGGCCACCTCCCATTCGGTGATCGCCGTGCGGGACGCCTCCCAGCGGCTCAGGTACCAGACGTTCCACTCGTCGAACGAGATGTTGATGCGCTTGGCCGATTTGAGGCGGGCGCCGACGCTGTCCGCGGTCGCCACCACGCTGTCGATGAAGTGGTCCATGTCGACCGCCGAGGCCAGGAACGAGCCGACGTCGCCGTTCAGCGGTTCGTAGTAGGCGTGCGCCGAGATGTAGTCGATCTGGTCGTACGCCAGCTCGAGCACCTCGGACTCCCAGGCGCCGAACGTCGGCATGGACGAGCTCGAGCTGCCACACGCGATCAGCTCGATCTCCGGCTGAGCCGAGCGCAGCGCCCGCGCCGTCTCGGCGGCCAGGCGCCCGTACTCCCGAGCGGTCTTGTGCCCGGTCTGCCACGGCCCGTCCATCTCGTTGCCGAGACAGAACATGCTTATGCCGTACGGCTTCTCCGACCCGTTCCCGCGGCGCAACTCGGCCAGGTGCGTCCGGTCGGGCTGGTTGAGGTACTCGTGGACGTCGAGGGCCTCCTGGACGCCGCGGGTGCCCAGGTTGAGGGCGTACATGACCTCGACCCCGGCCTTGCCGGCCCAGCGCATGAACTCGTCCACGCCGACCTCGTTGGTCTCCAGGCTGTGCCAGGCCAGGTCGCGGCGCACCGGCCGGTCGGCGACGGGGCCGATGCCGTCCTCCCACTTATATCCGGACACGAAGTTGCCGCCGGGGTAGCGGACGAGCGAGACCCCCAGTTCCCGGACGAGGGCGAGCACGTCGGCCCGGAACCCGTCGGCGTCGGCCGACGGGTGCGACGGCTCGTAGACGCCGCCGTAGACGCAGCGGCCCATGTGCTCGACGAACGAGCCGAAGGTGCGGCGGGAGACGGGGGCGACGACACGGTCGGGGTCGAGGTGCAGCTTGGCGTTGAGCACGTTGGTCCTTTACTTGAGACTTCCTACGGCCAGACCGCCCTGCCAGTACTTCTGCAGGGTGAGGAAGGCGACGACGAGCGGAACGATCGACACCAGCGAACCGACGATGATCAGGTTCCAGAGGGACTGGCCGCCGCCGTTGTTCGAGCTCGCCAGTTGCTCCCACAGGCCGATGCCGACCGTGAGCGGGTAGAGCTTCGAGGTGGACAGCATGGTCAGCGGCAGGAAGAAATTGTTCCAGGTGGAGACGATCGACAGCAGCAGCACCGTGATCACTCCGGGGCGCATGAGCGGCAGCGCCACCTTGACGAAGGTCCGCAGCTCGCCGGCCCCGTCGATGCGGGCCGCGTCGAGCAGCTCGTCGGGGACGGACGCCGAGGCGTACACCCGCATGAGATAGACGGCGAACGGGCTCAGCAGCGACGGCAGGATGACCGCCCAGATGGTGTCGGTGAGCCCGGCGTTCGACATGAGCACGAACGTCGGGATCACCAGCGCGGTCAGCGGCACCATGACCGAGCCGAGCACCGCGGCGAAGACCAGGTTGCGGCCCCGGAAGCTGAACTTCGCGAAGCCGTACCCGGCCAGCACCGAGACGATGGTGCATCCGATGCCGCCGGCGAAGGCGTACAGCGCGGAATTGCCCATCCAGCGCAGATATTCGCCGTTGTTGTAGGTGAACAGGTCGCCCAGGTTCTCGAAGAAGTGGAAGCCGCTCGAGAACCACAGGGCGCCGTTGCCGGAGAACAGCCCTTCGGCGTTCTTGGTGCTGGCGACCAGGAGCCACCAGACCGGGATGAGGAAGTAGCACACCATGGCCAGCAGCAGCAGCTTGGCCCAGATGTGGCGGGGCCTGGTCATGTGAAGATGCTGCCTTTCTTGCGGGTGACGAACATGAAGATGCCGACCGCCAGGAAGACCACGAAGCCGAGCGAGAACGAGATGGCCGAGGCGTAGTTGAACTGCGCGTAGCGGAAGGCGAGGTTGTAGGCGTAGATGTTCGGCGTGAAGTCGGGCGTCACCGATCCGTTGGCGATCGGGCCCAGGATCTGCGGTTCGGTGAAGAACTGCAGGGTGCCGATGAGCGAGAAGACCAGGATCAGCACGAGCGCCGACGAGACCATCGGGACTTTGATGCGCAGCGCGATCTGCCGGGCATTGGCGCCGTCGATCCGGGCCGCCTCGTAGATGGAGGTGTCGATGCTGCGCAGGGCCGCGTAGATGATGATCATGTAGTAGCCGGACCACTGCCAGGTCACCACGTTGAGCAGGCCGTAGAAGATGTTGCCCTGGCTGAGCAGGAACGGCGCCCGCACGTCGAACGCGGTCGCGATCTGCTCGATCGGGCCGAAGCTCGGGCTGTAGAGAAAACCCCACATGAGCGCGCCGAGAACGGCCGGAATGGCGTACGGGAGGAAGATGACCAGCCGCGAGAAACGGGCCAGGCGGCCGGTCACCTCGTCGAGCACGAGCGCCGCGACGAGAGCCACGATGATCTGTAGCGGAATGACGACGACGCTGAACCGCAGGACGAACCAGAGTCCCTTGCGGAACGACGGATCCTCGAAGGCGCGTGTGTAGTTGTCGAAGCCCGCGAAGGTCGTCCCGGTGGCCAGCCCCTTGGTCCAGAGCGAGAGATATCCGGCGTAGAACAGCGGCGCCACCAGGAAGGTCAGGAAGACCACGAGGAACGGCAGGATGAAGAGCCAGCCCGCGATTCTCCTGCGCTTGCGGCGGGGTGCGGTTTCTTGTCGTACGCCGACTGGCGGCGCCGTTTGGAGCTGAGTCATCGCTACTTCACCGTGAAGCCCTGGGTCTTCGCGTACTGGACGATCTGGTTGTGCAGGTCGGTGGCGGCCTGGTCGCCCGTCGTCTTGCCCTCGTTGATCTTCACGATCTGCGCCTGGAGCTGCGCGTAGTAGTAGACCGTGAAGGGGCTGTAGGTGGCGCCCTTGTACGCGTTCTCGGCCGGGATGTAGATGTCCTTGTTGGCGGTCTGGCCGTTGAAGAAGTCGACCTTCGCGTTCACGAACTCGTCCGAGGTCAGCACGCTCTGGTTGAGCGGGAAGATCGTCTGGGTCTTCCAGCCGTCGGTCAGCGAGGCCTCGTCGGCGTAGAGGCCGAGGGCGACCTTGGCCGCGTTCGCCTTGTCGGCGGCCTGGCTGGTGACCGCGAAGGCCGAGCCACCCCAGTTGACGCTCACCGGGCTGGCCGTGTCCCACTGCGGCAGCGGGGCGACCGCGAACTTGCCCTTCTCCTTGCCGTTGCCGACGCCGGCGCCGGTCAGATAGCCGGGGGCCCAGGCGGCCGAGACGTAGGTGGCGTACTTACCGCCGACCATGCCCGCGATGTAGTCGGTGGTGAACTGGTCCTCCTTGCCGACCAGGCCCTTCTTGGACAGGTCGCCCCAGAAGTTCAGTACGTCCTTGGTCGCCTGGTCGTCGAGCTTGACGGTGATGTTCTGCTTGTCCGACAGGTCGTAGACGAACGGCTGGGCGCCCTTCTGGATCATCAGGGCGGTGGTCACGGCCGGCACGTTGCTGCCGAAGTCGCCGAAGACGGGCCCGCCGGCCGCCTTGACCTTGGCCGCCGACTCGGCGTACTCGGCCCAGGTCTTCGGGGGTTTGATCTTGTACTTGTCGAAGATGTCGGTGCGGTAGATCAGCGCCATGGGCCCGCCGTCGACCGGCGCCGCGAAGACCTTGTCGCCCTGCGAGACGTCCTTCCAGGCGCCCTCGCTGAAGTTCTTCTTGACGTCGTTGGCGCCGTACGGCACGAGGTCGACCAGGGCGTCCTGGATCTCGAAGCCGACGAGCTGGTCGGCCTCGAGCATGATGACGTCGGGCGCGCCCTTCTTGGCCGAGATGGCGGTCTGGAACTTCTCGTACTCGGGCTGGCCCTGCCCGGCGTTGGTCCAGCAGACCTGGACGTCGGTGTGCTGGTTGTTGAAGTTGTCGACGACCTTGGCCATGTTCGGGTACCAGGCCCAGACGAGGACCCGGGGCGCGGCCTCGTTGACGATCTTGTTCGTGCAGTTCGTGGGCTTGGCGGCCGTGGCTTCTTGATCATCGCCGCCGCCACACGCGGCCATCGAGGTGATCAGGGCAAGGCTCACCGCGGCTTTTGTCATGAATCGCATGGTCCGGCCTCCTGTACACGGGCGCGCCGACATCACCGACTGTCACGTCGGCGCGATCTATGGATCTGGAGCCGAATGGCGGGGGAGTACACCACTCGTGGGGGTTGGTGTGATGTAGATTGCGCTTTGCAGCGCTGCAAAGGACTATGCCCCGGCCGTTCGGCTCTGGCAAGAGGCAACCTGCCGGAAATATTCTCGTGCGAATTCAAGGGGGGCCCATGCGGGAAACTACGCTCCGTGATGTCGCGGAGCTGGCCGGCGTCTCGCCGCGCACGGTGTCGAACGTGGTGAACGGCTACGCCCGGGTGACCGACGCGACCCGCGAGAAGGTGGAGCGGGCCATCGCCCAGCTCGGTTATCGGCCCAACGTGCTCGCGCGCAACCTGGCCACCGGCCGCTCGGGGCAGATCGTCGTGGTCGTGCCCTATCTGGACACCCCGTACTTCGCCGAGCTGCTCCAGGGCATCATCCCGGCCGCCCGCAAACTCGGCTACAACGTGCTGGTCGACCAGACCGACGGCGACCGCGAGCATGAGCACGAGCTGATCGGGCGGGGCTCGCGCCGCTTCCTGTTCGACGGCATGATCTTCAGCCCGCTGGGCCTCTCGCAAGAAGATCTGGCCGTACGGGATCCGGACCTTCCCCTGGTCGTGCTGGGCGAACGCTCGTCGGACGGCACGTTCGACCACGTGGGCATCGACGACGTGGCCGCCTCGACGGACGCGGTGAACCACCTGTTCTCCATCGGCCGGCGCCGGATCGCGGCCATCGGCGACCAGCCGTACCCGACCGGCGAGGCGGCGCAGCTGCGCACGCAGGGCTTCCGGGCCGCGCACGCGGCGCACGGCCGGCCGGTGGACGAGTCGCTCATCGTCAGCACGGCCCGCTTCAACCGGGTCGACGGGGCCACGGCGATGGCGGCCCTGCTCGATCGGGCGGACCCGCCGGACGCGGTGTTCTGCTACAGCGACCTGGTCGCCTCGGGGGCACTGCACACCCTGCACCAGCGCGGTCTGCGGGTGCCTGAGGACGTGGCGATCATCGGCTACGACGACATCGAGGACGGGCGCTACAGCAGCCCCACGATCAGCACGATCCAGCCCGACAAGAAGGCGATCGCGCAGATGGCCGTCGACCGCCTCGTCAAGCGCATCGCCAGCCCGTCACCGGTGCCCGGCGTCGAGTTGCGGGCCGAGCACCGGCTGATCGCGCGGGAGAGCACTCTCGGCACCGCTACTTCTTCTTGACGATCACCAGACGGGCGATGGTCTTGCCGCCCTCCTTACGGCCGGCCACCCCGACCTCGGCGCCGGTCTTCAGCTCGCCCCGGACGGTGACCTTCTCGCCCGTGGTCCAGGTCTGTGTGAAACCGTCGGTGGACTTCACGCTGACCGAGTCGTCGCCGGTGGCGGTGACGGTGCCGCGCTGGACGACGATCGTCCGGGGGCCGTCCTTGCCCTGCACGACGATCTCGCCGTGCAGCGTGTTCTTCCGCAGATAGGGCCGCTTGTGCTTGGCCCGTCCCTCCTTCGAGGCCTCGGCCTTGGCCTCCCCGGCGCTCGCGGACGGCTCCGGGCTGTCGAGGCTGACGGCCGTCAGTGCCTGCGTCTCGGCGGCCGTGTCCGCCCCCGCGGCCGGAGCCGCACAACCGGCCAGCGCGAGCATGCCGGCCAGGCCGAGCACGGTCATCTTCATGCGTCTCATGGCGCCGACTCTGCCGCCGGCACGCGTGCCCCGCGTCAGGGAAATGTTCGGGTTGTGTAAGGCCCCGGCCGTTGTGCTACCTTGGCTGAGTTGCAGTTTTGATTTCCGTAGACGTTTTCGGCGCCTGATGGGTTATCTGAGACCCGCGGGCGCTTTTTCGTTTTTCGTGTCTGTTCAGGCGCGGGTGATCAACGCGGCGGCGTCAGGGTCCGCACAGTGCGGCCCCTACAGCCTGCGAAGGAGCAGACATGGCTACCGGCACCGTGAAGTGGTTCAACGGCGACAAGGGTTTCGGCTTCATCACCCCCGATGACGGCGGCGCCGACCTCTTCGCGCATTTCTCGGCGATCGCGACCAGCGGTTACCGCAGCCTCGACGAGAACCAGCGCGTGGAGTTCGAGGTCACCCAGGGTCAGAAGGGCCTGCAGGCGTCGAACATCCGCCCGCTCTGATCTTCTGATTTCGTACGTCTGATTTTCGTACGGCGGCCCGACTGGTTTCAGCGGGCCGCCGTACGTTTTCTCCGGTCAGGGCACGAGTTCCTGATAGGCGGCGACACCGTCCGGGTCGAGATAACCGCCGGCCGGGACCGAGGTCGCGCCGAGATACCAGTTGTCCATCTGCCAGTAGGCGATGACGCGGAAGTCGCGGGCGGCCAGCCAGGCCCGGGAGGCCCGGATCGCGGGGCCGCGGGAGGCCCGTACCCCCTGGTCGTCGTCGATGCCCCACTCGGGCAGCGTGAGCGGGCGGCCGAGCCCGGAAAAGGCGTTGTACCAGCGCAGCATGCGCGGATCGTTGCCGACGCTGACCGGGTTGTCGGGCTCGCTGCCGCGGGTGCTGGCCTGCCAGTAGAGGTCGAAACCGTAGGCGTCGGCGTAGAGCGGCGCCACGATCCAGTCCTGGATCTCCCGGTCCCCGCCGGTGCCGTTGTTGGTCACGCCGGGCGAGCCCGGCCGCCACTGATACGACATGTGGATCGGCACGACGGAAATCGACGTGTTGACGGCCTTGGCGACCACGTAGACCCGGGAGAAGGCGGCCACGAACTGCGTGCCGGTCATGTCGTCCTCGGGTTCGTGGAAATAGGTGAGGAAACTGCCGGCCGGCATGGCGGCCGCGATGTTCTGGATCTCGGTGTCGCAGCTGCCGGCGGCCACGGTCACCGGCGTACATGAGGTCTTGAAGGAAAACCAGAGAGTCGCGCCGTACGTCGTGTGGCAGTTGACAGCGTCGGACGGCGGCAATTGACCGGCCGACGCGAAGACGCGCCGGATCCCGAGATCGCCCAGATGCGTTCGTTCGTCGAGGAAGCCGGCGCAGGTGTTCCCACTGCCGACGACGTCGGCGGCGGAAGTGGTGGCACCGACCGTGAGCGTGGGAAGAACGGCCACGGCCGGGGCCGGGGCGGCGGCGGTCACGAGCACGGCCACGGTGGTGGCGACAAGAGCCCGATACAGGACGGATGACATGCCCGGAGATTAAGGCCGTTCATCGAAGAGTCCACATGCGTGAATGCATGACCGTGCCGGCTCATGCGAATTCACCGCTCAGGCGAACGGCAGCGTGATCCGGAACATGGCGCCACCCTCGGGGGCGTGGGCCGCCTCGATGGTGCCGCCGAGGCGCTCGACGAGGCGGGCGGCCAGGGCGAGACCGAGGCCGCTGCCGGTCTTGCGCTCGTGGCGGTAGCGCTGCTGGAGGGCGCCCCGCTGGAAGGCGACGGCGAGGTCGTCATCGGTGAAGCCGGGCCCGCCGTCGCGGACCTCCACGACGCCGCCGTGCTCCCCGGCGCGAACGGCGAGAACGAGGGGAGCGCCGGCCGGAAGCACACGCAGGGCGTTCTCCCCGAGTCCGTCGATGACCTGCCGGAGCCGCCCCGGATCGGTGGTGACCATGACGGGCCGCTCCGGGATCTCGGCGGTCAGCCGGGGACCGTCCGGGCCGCAACGGGGCCCCCAGGCTTCCGCCGCCGAGCCGACGAGGTCGGACAGATCAACGGCCACCATCCGTACGGGCAGATCGGCCGCCTCCAGACGGGAGAGCACCAGAAGGTCGGAGATGAGCCGTTCGAGCCGATCCGCCTCGGCCAGCATGATCCGCCCGGCACTCGCCCCGGTGACCACGCCCTCGCCGGCCGGTTCGCCGGGCGGGGCGGCTATGACGCCGTCGGCGAGGGCCTCGGCGTAGCCGCGGATCGTGGCCAGCGGGGTGCGCAGCTCGTGGGAGACCGACAGCAGGAACTCGCGTTCGCGGCCCTCGCTGCGCTGGAGGGCGGCGCCGAGCTGGTTGAGGGCGGTGGCGAGTTCGGCCGCCTCGGCCGGTGGACGGACGGGCAGCCGCACCGAACGGTCGCCGGCCGACAGCTGCTTGGCGGCCAGCGCGGCCTGCCTCAGCGGGCGGGCGATGAAGTGGGCCAGCAAAGCGCCCGCGACCACGCCACCGGCCAGACCGGCCAGCAGCGCGATCCACACGCCGCCGAGCACCCGCGCCGCCGTGCCGGAGCCGGCCTTGCGGGTCAGGACCACACCGGCGTCGTTCCCGGCCAGCGGGCGCCCGGAGATGAGCACCGCCTGATCGCCGACGATGCCGTTGGTGTCGACGTCCTCGCCGGCCGCGATGCGCTGCACGACCCGGGCCGGCAGGCCGGGCCGGTCGGCCGCGCCCCGGCGGATCAGGTAGACCGCGATGCCGTCGTCGCGCAGCCGGTTCACGATCCGCGTGCGGGCGGCGGCCCGCTCGCTGGCGAGCAGCTCGACCGCCAGGGCCGACTTCTCCGACAGATCCGCCCGCGCGGCGTTGTTGGCGGACCTCACGGCAATCGGTAGTGCCACCAACGCCGTGACGATGACCGAGACGACGGCCGTGGCCGCCGTGACGAGAACCGCCCGCCCGGCGAAGGTCCTAAGCATCCGCGCCGGAGGCCGCGTCGGTGGCGGTGTAGCCGACTCCGCGGACGGTGTGGATTATGGCGGCGGCGCCGGCCAGTTTGGCTCGCAGCTGGGCGACGTGAACGTCCACCGTGCGTGTCTGAGCGTGCGACGCGTATCCCCAGACGGCGGCCAGCAGCTCCTCGCGCGTGAACACGCGGCCGGGGCGGCGCAACAGGTGCGCGAGCAGGTCGAACTCGGTGGCGGTCAAGGTGAGCGGGCGCTCCTCGACCGTGGCCCGGCGGCGTGCGGGGTCGAGCGACACCGGGCCCAGCGTCCGCACCCGGTCGCCGTCGCCGGGGCCGGCGGCTCGGCGCAGCAGGGCCCGGACGCGGGCGACCAGCTCGCGGGGGCTGAACGGCTTGGTCAGATAGTCGTCGCCGCCCAGCTCCAGGCCCAGGATGCGGTCGACCTCGTCGTCGCGGGCGGTCAGGAAGACCACCGGGGTCCAGTCGCCGTCCTCGCGCATACGCCGGCAGATCTCGGTGCCCTCCAGGCCGGGCAGCGCGATGTCGAGAACGCAGGCGACCGGCCGGAGTTTCCGTACGGCGGCAAGCCCTGCCTCTCCGTCATGCGCCACGTGCACGCCGAAGCCGTCGCGGGCCAGGTAGAGGCGCACGAGGTCGGCGATCGGGCGCTCGTCCTCGACGACCAGCACCAGCCCCTTGTCGGTCACCGGCCCATTGTGCCCGCGCGGGCGGCCGGCCGATGTTCGGGCTATGTAAGAAGAGTGGACGGCTTATCGCGGTGGCGGCTCGCCAGTTCCGACATGGATCACGCGCGGCAGGAGCTGGCCCGGTTCTTCGCGCCGTCGGGGCTCAAGCTGGACACCCCGGGCGGGTTCCCGTTCCGGCTCGAGCTCGACGTGTCCCGGGTGGGCGCGCTGCTGACCGGGAGCTATTCGTTCACGATGCCGCTGACCACGGCGGTCGAGAGCATCGCGGGCTATCAGGTGACGATCGCGACCGGCGGCCGCGCCGGCGTGCGGCACAACCACGACGACGTCGGCGTCGACCAGCACTGCGCCGCGGTCATCGGGCCCGGCCGCGACGTGACGTTCCGGCACGGGCCGGACTTCCGGCCGGTCGCGGTCATCGTCGACGAGGAGGCGCTGCACGCGGAGCTGTCGGCGATGCTCGGCCGTACGGTGACCCACCGCATCGAGCTGCCACCGGCCCTCGACATCACCCGCGGACCGGCGGCGAGCTGGTGCCGCATGGTGCGGCTGTTCCGCGACGAGTGCGCGGCGAAGAACAGCCTGCTCGACCATCCGCTCATCGCCGAGCGCCTCCGCTACGCCCTCGTCGACGGCATGCTGCTGTGCCTGCCCCACAACTTCCGCGACGACCTCGACCAGCCACCGCCGCCGACGCCGCCGCGCGCGATCCGGCGGGTCACCGACGCGGTCCGGGAGCGTCCCGAGCGCGCCTTCACGGTGGCCGAGCTGGCCGCCGTCGGCCATGTGAGCGTCCGTTCACTTCAGGACGGTTTCCGCCGGCATCTGGGCATGACTCCCATGACGTACGTGCGTGAGGTCCGGCTGGGCCGGGCCCATGAGATCCTCAGACAGGCCTCGTACGGCGAGGTGACAGTGGCCGCCGTGGCCCATCGGTGCGGTTTCGCCCACCTGGGCCGGTTCAGCGCGGAGTACCGCGCCCGCTACGGCGAATCCCCGTCGCAGACTCTGCGTGACTAGGTCTGTTTCATCGCTGGGCCACGCCGCAGCCCCGCCTCAGTGATGAAACAGACCTAGATCTCAGGCGAAGACGGTCCAGTTCTCGGCCAGGTGGAAGCCCATGCTGTCGTAGAGGGGGCGGCCGGCGGTCGTGGAGTGCAGGAAAGCCGTGCGGGCGCCTTTGGCGTAGGCGTCGCCGAGCACGGCGGCGGTGGCGGCCCGGCCGTAGCCGCGGCGGCGGAAAGGTGGCAGGACCGCGATGTTGAAGACGCCGACCAGGTCGTCCGAGTGGGCGGCGAACGCGGTGGCCACCGGCTCGCCGCCGGCCTCGATCAGGTAGGCGGCCATCGATGGGTGGTCGAGCAGCCGGGGGTGGGCGAAGATGGCCATGCCGTCCAGCGGGGCGTCGAAACCGGCGGCCAGGGCGCGCTGGTAGGCGGCGCTCTCGGCGCCCGTGACGCGGCGGGCGACGGCGGCGGGCGCGGCGCCGACGGCAGGCGCGGCGCCGACGGCAGGGGCGGCGTTGGCGGTGACGGGCGCGACGGCGGCGGTGACGGGCGCGGCGTCGGCGTCGGCGGCGGTCAGCTCGCGGAGCATGAAGGGCTGCCGGCGGCGGAGCTCCAGGCCGTGTGCGGCGGCCACGGCGGCGATGCGGTCGTCGACGTCCTCACCTCGTACGCGCAAGGACCAGGGGAGACCCGCGAAGCGCGAGGACGTCGCGACGTCGGCGATCTCGCCGGCGTCGGGGGCGCGGGTGATGCCGACGACGCCGTTGAGGACCGGGATCTGGGTGCCGGTGACCAGCTCGGCGGTGCCGTGCGGGGAGAGGTGCAGATAGCCGCCGGGCTGGGTGGCGGCCAGGGCGCCGTGCACGTCGAGCCAGGCCCGCGCGGCCCGGTCGGCGGTGGTGTTCGTGTTCACGGCGGCAAGGTTAGCGAGCGGAGCCGAGGATCCGGCCGATGACGTCGTGGGTCACGCTGAGCTCGTCGTCGCCGACCACGCCGTCGAGGAGTTCGGCCACCGCCGCGTCGTACGTCGCGGTGGCGGCGGCCAGCATCTCGCGGCCCTCGGCGGTCAGGGCGATCTGGGTGGCGCGGCGGTCCCCGGGGTCGGCCGTGCGCTCGATGAGGCCGGTGGCGCGGACGCGGTCGGCCAGTTTGCTGGCGCCGCCCATGGTGATGCGCAGCTCGCGGGCCAGGTCGCCGACGCGGGCCATCTCGCGGTCCTTGAGGACCCACAGGGTCTCGAAGCCGGCCAGGGACAGGCCGTGCGCCTGCTTGAGGCGGGCGTCCAGGTGGTCCCAGAGGACGATCTCCAGGCGTACGAGGTCGTGGGCCCATTGCACTCGCTGTGTCACGCCGCACATCTTAGCAAATTAGTTTCCATGGAATCTAATTCCGTGGAAACTATGAGCCATGAGAGCAATCGTCCTGACCGGCCCCGGACCGGTGGAGAACCTCGAGATCCGCGATCTGCCGCTGCCCACGCCGGGGCCCGGCGAGGTGCGCCTGCGCGTCAAGGCCTTCGGCGTCAACCGATCCGAGCTGCATCTGCGCCTGGGCTACGCGGAGAACGCGCGCTTCCCGATCGTCCCGGGCATCGAGGCCGTCGGCGTGGTCGACGAGGCGCCCGGCACCGACCTCACGCCCGGGCAGCAGGTGGTGGCCATGATGGGCGGCATGGGCCGCAGCTTCGACGGCGGCTACGCCGAGTACACGGTGGTGCCGCGACGGCAGGTGATCCCGTTCCACTCCTCACTACCGTGGGAGACCTTGGGCGCCGTGCCGGAGACGCTGCAGACCGCGTACGGCTCACTGACCGTCGGTCTTGATCTTCGCCCTGGTCAGACCCTGCTCATCCGGGGCGGAACATCGGCCCTGGGGTACGCCACGGCGGCGCTGGCCAGGAGCATGGGCGCGACCGTCCTGGCCACCACGCGCCAGCCGGGCCGCCTGGCCGAGCTGACCGCCGACCACCCGCTGCTCGACGACGGGCGGATCGCGCCGCGGGTCCGCGCCCTCTTTCCGGACGGGGTCGACGCGGCCCTCGAACTGGTCGGCACGCCGACGCTGCCGGACACGCTCGCGGCCACCCGCGTGCACGGCACCGTGTGTTTCGCCGGAATGCTGTCGAACCAGTGGATCGTTCCCGAGTTCTACCCGACCGGCTACATCCCGAGCGGCGTGCGGCTCACCGGCTACAGCGGCGACGCCACCTCGCTGCCGCCGGCCGTGCTCCAGGACAGCCTCGACCGGATCGCGGCCGGCACCCTCGATCTGGGGCCGGTCACGGTCTATCCGTTCGAGCGGATCCGCGACGTCCACCGCGACGTCGAGGACAACAAGGTGAGCGGCAAGGTGGTCGTGCTCGTGCCGTGACACCTCGTTTGCACCCGGGATCGGCCGGGGGCTGCACCCTAGCGGAAACATCCTCGCCGGGTGACGAAACGACAGGAAACCCGATCCCGAGCCCGACGGTCCGTCACCACCGCGATCGTCGCTGCCGCTCTCGCCACCACCGGAATGCAGGCTCCCGCGGAAGCCGCCGTCCCGGCGGCCGCCCAGAGTTGGACCAGCCTGATGTACCGCAGCCTCACCGTGACCGCCACCGGCGTACAGCTGCGCCAGACCCTCGCCACCCAGCGCACGACCGTGACCACCCGCACCGTGGAGGTCACCAAGGCGACGGCCGCCCTGGCCGTGGCCCAGAAGCAGGTCACCACGGCCACGAGCGCCGACAAGGCGGCCAAGGACCGCGTCACGGCGGCCAAGGCGGCGGTCGCGGCGGCCAAGAAGAAGCTGTCGAAGGTGAAGCCGCGCAACAAGGCCGCGGTCACCAGCGCGAAGAGCGGGGTCACGAACGCTCAGAAGACGCTCACGCTGCGTACCACCCAAGCGCGTGACGCGGCGACGGCCCTGACCACCGCCCGGTCCTCCTCGGCGGCGGCGACGTCAGCGGTGACCACGGCCACCAACTCGGTGAAGTCGGCCTCAGCGGCGGTCGTGGCGACCCAGCAGAAGATCGCGGCCCTGAAGACGCCGGCCGAGTTGGCGAGCCAGGCGGCGGCGGTGAGCAAGAGCGTGGTGACGGCGATCCGGCCGGCGTTCACCACGGCCGACACGGTCGTCGTCTACGGAACGACCATTCACTACAGCGTCTCGTACGCCTACCGGCGCATGGTGGACGACGCGAAGAAGGCCGGCATCAGCATCTCGGGTGGCGGTTTCCGCACGAAGCAGCGCCAGATCGAGCTTCGCAAGATCAATGGCTGCCCGGACGTCTACACGGCGCCCTCCTCGTCGTGCCGCGTGCCCACGGCCGTCCCGGGGCGCTCGCTTCACGAGATCGGCCTGGCCATCGACATCACGTCGGGCGGGAAGACCCTCACCTCGAAGAGCCCGGCGTTCAAGTGGTTGCAGGCACACGCGGACGAGTACGGCTTCGTGAACCTGCCGTCGGAGCCGTGGCACTGGTCGATCACGGGCGGCTGAGCGTGTCACTCGATGGTCACTAGTCCTGTACTGGACGGTTCTAGCTTCACTCCATGAGCACGATCATCGAGATGGAGCGGGAGCGCCGGCGGCGGCGCCGCAAGGTGCTCCGCTGGGCGGGCCGGCCGCCGGCCGGCGGTGAGCGGATGGACGAGATCGAGCGCGCGTTCGCGCACGGCTGGGCGGAACGGGCCGAGGGTCTGCTCGACCACGGCGTCGTGCAGGACGCGCGGGTGCGGGCGCTGCGGGCGCGTTTCGCGGTGCGGCCGCACGGCGCGGTGGCCGAGCTGACGCTGGCGGCGGCCGGGCTGGCCGCGGAGGGCGCGACCGGCGCCGCGCTCGACACGCTGGTCACGGCGGCCGGGCTGTCCCTGATCACGTGGGACGGCACGGCCGCCGAGCCGTTGCGGTCGGTGCTGGCGGCGCTCGACGGCGTGGACGGCGATCCGCGGGCGGCGGCCGTGCGAGCGGTGGCCGACCGGACGGCCGGTGGCCGGGCCGGCGGTGGCGGTCGGATGGAGGCGGTCCTCGGGCTTACCGCTCTGGCGCGGGGGGAGGTGGTGCGGGCCGGCGATCTGCTGAGTGCCGAGGCGTCGACCCTGCGGCGGAGTGGGCGGCTCGGGCTGCTCGTGCACGTTCTGGGGCTGCGGGCCGAGGCGGCCGTCGCGGTCGGCGACTGGGCGGCCGCGGCGTCGGCCGCCACCGAGTGCCGGGTGCTGGCCGAGCGCACCGGGCAGCCGGCCTGGCGTGTCTGCGCCACCGCGACCATCGCGCTGGTCGAAGCCGTCCACGGCGACGGGGAGAGCTCGGGGCGGCACGCCGCCGAGGCCGAGGTCATGGGCGGGCCGCTGGCCGCGACCGCCGTCCGGTTCGCCCGCGGCGTGGCGCTGTTGAGTTCCGAGCGCTACGCCGAGGCGTACACCATGTTGTCGCCCTTGATGGACGGCCCGCGACCGGCCGACGCCGCCGGGCACCTCGCCGAGGCGGCCCTGCGCTGCGGCAAGCGGGACAGCATGCCGCAGCTCCCGGACCTTTATGTTCGCGCACTCCTCGACGGCGACGAACGCTCCTTCGCGCAGGCACGGCAGGCGGCCTCGTCGCCGTGGCTGGCCGCGCGGATCGACCTGGAGTACGGGTCCTGGCTGCGCCGCCAGCGGCGGGTGAACGAGTCGCGGCTGCCCCTCGAGTCGGCCCGGCACACCTTCGAGGTGCTCGGCGCCACGACCTGGGCCCGGCGGGCCGGACGGGAACTGCGCGCGGCCAGCGGCGTGCCGGGGGCCGGGATCCTGTCGGCGCAGGAGCTGGAGATCGCGCGGTTCGCCGCCGACGGGCTGTCCAACCGTGAGATCGGGCAGCGGATGTTCCTGTCACCCCGCACCGTGGGCTCCCACCTTTACCGCATCTTCCCCAAGCTCGAGGTGACCTCCCGGGCCCAGCTGGCCGGCCGGATCGGCGGGCTGGCCGTCACGGACGAGGCCGGGGCGCGGTCATAGGGTCATGGCTGTCATCACGAAGGCGCACGCCGTCAACGTCCTGCGCCGCGTCTACGGACCCGACCACGCCCGGTCCCTTGTGGACCGCATCCCCGACCGGCTCGACCTCGACGACCCGGCCGACTCGAAGCTGCTGTTCGAGCTCGGCCTGACCCCGGACCGGCTCACCGAGGCGATGGGCGGCGAGTACTGAGTCTCCACCTGTGGGTGGAGACCGGAGTTCCATCCGTACGCCGATTCGCCGCACCGCGAAAGCCGGGATCGTCTAGGGCATGACGAACTACCTGATCAGCCTCGGCATCCTCGCTCTCATGCTCACCACCGCGCTCGGCACCCACGAGTTCACCGGCAAGCGCCTCGTCCGGCCGGTCGTCATCGTCCTGGCGGTCGCCGCCTTCTACCTCCACTCGTTCCCGACCGAGGGCAACGACGTGCCGCTGGTGCTGGTCGGCCTGGCCGCCGGTGTGGTGCTGGGCATCGTGTCCGGGCTCTTCGTGCGGGTGCACCGGGACGCCTCGACCGGCCGGATCCTGACCACTGCCGGCTTCGGCTTCGCGGCGATCTGGATCGCCGTGACCGCCGGGCGCATGCTCTTCATCTACGGCGCCGACCACTGGTTCACCCAGGGCCTCGTCGACTTCTCCCGCACCCACCTCATCACCGGCGCCGACGCCTGGACCGCCGCCTTCGTCGTCCTGTCGCTCGCGATGGTGCTCTCCCGCCTCGTCGTCATGATGATCTCCGCCGCCCGCGTCCGGCAGCCCGAGCTGTCCGGGACAATGGCGCGGTGAACGCACGACGCACCTTCCGGGTGCTGGTCTACACCAGCGCGGTGGTGATCGCGGTGAACGCGGTCCTGGCCGGTCTCCCCGCGTCGGGAGCGGCCCGGGCCGCGTTCCCCGTCGTGGTCGTGGCCGGAATCGCGTTGTGGCTGACCGGGACGTACTCCAAGCTCACGAATCCCTTGATTCTGGCCGTTTGTTTCACCGGCGCCGGCCTGTGCGGCGCGCTGATGGACCTTCTGCTGCCGTCCGGTCCCGGCTACATCCTCAGCTTCATGGCGGTCGCCGGCATCGGCCTGCGGCTCTCGCGCACACCCGCGTTCCTCTTCGGCGGTCTCGTGGTGGTCGGCACGGCGCTGGCCGAGGCGTTCAACTCGTCGCAGGGCGTCAGCGCCTTTCTGAACCTGGCCATCGGCGGCTTCTTCCTCTTCCTGGCGTCGGCCTTCGCCCAGGCCAACCGGACGGCCCGGGAGCAGGCCGAGGAGCGGCTGGCCCAGGAGTCGGCGACCCGTGCCGCCCGCGAGGAGGCGGCCCGCCTGGCCGAGCGCGGCCGCATCGCGCGGGAACTGCACGACGTGCTCGCCCACACGCTGGCCGGGCTGGCCGTCCAGCTGGAAGGCGCCCGCCTGCTGGCCACCAGGACGAACGCGGACCCGCGCCTGGTCGACCAGCTCGCCGGCGCGCACGGCATGGCTCGCGACGGACTCAGCTCGGCCCGCCAGGTCGTCGAAACCCTGCGCGGTGACCGTCTGCCCGGCCCGTCGCTCATCCCCGACCTGGTCGCCCGGCATCCGCACGCCACCCTGTCGGTCACCGGGACGCCGCGGCCGCTCCCGCCCGAGGACGGTCTGGCCCTTTACCGTACGGTCCAGGAGGCGCTCACCAACGCGGCGAAGCACGCCGGCCCGGACGCCGCGGTCGCCGTCTCGCTGGCGTGGGGCGCCGGCGCGGTCGAGCTCGAAGTGACCGACACGGGCGGGCCCGGGGCCGAGCTGCCGTCGGGCGGTTTCGGCCTGACCGGGCTGGCCGAGCGGGCCGCGCTGGCCGGGGGACACCTGTCCGCCGGGCCGACCGGCACGGGATGGCGGGTCGGCCTGACGATGCCGCTGGGGGAGAAGTGACAGTCACCGTCCTGATCGCCGACGACCAGAAGGTCGTGCGCGACGGCCTGGCCATGATGCTCGGCCTGCTCGACGGCATCACCGTGGTGGGCACGGCGCTGGACGGCGCCGACGCGCTGCGCCAGACCGAGCAGCTCGACCCCGACGTGGTGCTGATGGACCTCAACATGCCGGGCGTCGACGGCGTCGAGGCCACCACCCGCCTCGCCGCGGCCGGGTCACGCACGCGGGTGGTCGTTCTGACGACGTACGCCGACGACACCACCGTCTTCCGCGCCTTGCAGGCCGGTGCGCGCGGCTACCTGACGAAGGACGCCGGCGCCGAGGAGATCCAGCAGGCCATCCTGACCGTCGCCGCGGGCGAGGCCCAGCTCGACCCGAGCGTCCAGCGCCGCCTCCTGGAGGCGCTGGCCGCCGGAGCGCCGTACGGGGTGGCGCCGGCCCCCGGGGACAGCGGCCTCACGGCGCGCGAGGAGGACGTGCTGCGCGAGATCGCGCAGGGCCACAGCAACAGCGAGATCGCGGCCCGCCTGCACGTCTCCGACGCCACCGTGAAGACCCACGTCAACCACTTGCTGGCCAAGACGGCCTGCCGCGACCGCGCCGCCCTGGTGGCCTACGCCTTCCGCACCGGCCGCGCCCGCTAGACCGCCAGCTCGTCCCAGAGCGCGGCCGGCACCGGATGGCGCCACCACTCCAGGTTCTGCGCGAGCTGCTGCCGGTCGGCCGGTCCCATCAGCACGGCCGCGACTGCCGGGTCCCGCGCCGGGAACTGGAGAGCCGCCGCCGCGAGCGGCACCCCGTACGCCCGGCACGTCTCGCCGAGCGATCGCGCGCGGTCGAGCACCGCCGGCGACGCCGGTGCGTAGTCGTAGCGCGCGCCCGGCCCCGGCGACACCAGCACGCCGCTGTTGAACACCCCGCCCGCCATCACCCGCACGCCACGCGCACGGCACTCCGGCAGGAGCTCCTCGCCGGCGCTCCGGTCGAGCAGGGTCCACCGCCCGGCGACGAGCACCACGTCGATGTCGGTCTCCCGGACGAACCGGATCAGGCCGGCCGTCTGGTTCATCCCGGCCCCGACGGCCCGCACCACCCCTTCCGCCCGCAGCCGGTGCAGCAGCGGATAGGCCTCCTCCAGCGCCGAGGCCATCCGGTCCTCCGGGTCGTGGATGAGCACCGTGTCGAGCGCGTCCACCCCCAGCCGGTCCATGCTGGCCGCGAGGGAACGCTCGATCGCGGCGGCGCTGAAGTCCTGCTCCCGTCCCGCCGCCTCGATCACGTATCCCACCTTGGTCGAGAGGGTCAGCGATCCCGGCGGGAGCAAGGCCACGGCCCGGCCCAGCCGCCGTTCCGCCGCGCCCCGCCCGTACCAGGGCGACGCGTCGACCCGCGTGACACCGGCCCGATGGGCGGCCAGCACCGTCTCCACCGCCTCGTCCTCGTCCGCGATGTCGCCGAGCGCCGCCACCCCGAGCGCGAGCTCAGCGCCCATGTGCGGCCAGCCACGCCTCGTACTCGGCCCGGCTGTTCGACGTGAGCGGGTAGTAGTCGGCCAGCACCGCGCCCTCGTCGATCCGCATGCGGCTGAACACCTCCCAGTCCTCGTGGTCGGCCGCCCGCCGCACCACCTCGGGCGCGCGCCGCCGCGGCACCACCACCGCGCCGTCGTCGTCGGCCACCACCAGGTCGCCGGGCAGGCAGAGCACCCCGCCGACGGCCACCGGCACGTCGTACGCCCAGGGGAACAGCTCCGACTGCGACGCGTAGTGCGGCGTCGTTCCCGTGCACCAGATCGGCACGCCGAGCTCCCGCACCCGGGGCGCGTCGCGGATGCGGCCGTCGACCACGATGCCCGCGCCGCCGCGCTTCTTGAAGTAGCGGACCAGCATGTCGCCCAGGCAGCCGGTGTACTGGCTGCCGTAGGCCTGGATGACCAGCACGTCACCGGGCTGGATGGTCTCCAGCACCGCCCACAGCGCGGTGGTGCGCTCCACGTACTCCTGGTCGACGCCGCTGGCGACGTCCTCGCGCTGCGGCATGAACTGCAGGGTCACGCCCGGGCCGACCACCCGCTGCCCGGCGTGCAGCGGCCGGGGCCCGGCGACGAAGCTGCGGCTGATGCCCATCTGGTGCAGCTGGGCGCAGGCGGTGGCCGAGCTGACCGGCGCCATCGCCTCGACCAGGTCCTGACCGGCGCGGGTGAAGCCCGGCCCGCGCACCGGCAGCGGCCACACGCCGCTGAGCTCGGGGTTCGTCATGTCGTGCTCCTGTCGTGGTGGGCGGTGGCGCCGAAACGGTCGAGGGTGAGCCGCAGGCGCGTCTCACTCAGTGGGGGAAGCCGGAGGACGGCCTTGTTCTCGTGCACGGTGGCCGGCCCGGACACCGCGACGACGGGGTGCTCGCCGTAACCGCCGCCGGTGATGGTCAGTGTGCGGTGGACGTCGCCGAGGTTGACCACCTCGACGGTCACCCCGTCGCCGGTGATGGCCGTGACGAGGGCGGCGACGCCCGGCGGAAGACCCGGACGGCCGTCGGACGACCAGCGCAGCAGGGCGAGCGGCAGCCCGCCGTTGTAGAGCTGTTGCGGAGCCCCGGCGATCAGCTGGGTGAGCACCTCGGTCACCACCGGGTTGAGGTTCTGCCACCAGTGGATGTCGTCGTCGTCCGGCGGCCCCGGGTGCCGCTCCATCGCGGCCAGCCGGTCCCGCACCTGCTCGATCGCCATCGCCAGCGCCTGCGCGGGATAGGAGGGGTTGTCCCCGGCCAGATAGCAGTACCAGGGCGGCTCGTGCCCGGCCTCCTCCTTCTCCCGGAAGCCGCGCACGGCCCGCCAGTCGTAGCCCGAGGCGGCGGACAGCTCGTCGAGCCGGTCCCAGTCGCCCGGGCTCCGCCCGGCCCACCAGAGCCACATGGGGTACGCCGGAGGCAGTGGCTGGAAGTCGAACCATCCGCCGTCGTCGCGCCGGTACGGCACCAGCAGCAGATCGCGGTCGACGTCGGCGCCGAGCCGGTCGTGCCAGTGGTCGTAGAAGGCGCAGTCGCCCGGGTCGAGCGGCCCGCGCCGGGCCTGCACGAGCGCCACCGCGATGGTGTCGCGGGGCATGGCCAGGCGCTCGGCCGATCCGGTGACCAGCGTGTGGTTGAGCGCGGCGACCAGCGCCGGCGCGACCACGCTGTAGAGCCCGTGTGGCCAGCTCCAGCCGTAGTGCCCGCCGTACCACCGCCCGCCGTGCAGCTCGCCCACGGCGCCCGACGGCCCGACGTTGTCCGGGACGACGCCGAAGTTGCCGCGGGCCCGCGCCGCCCAGGCGCCGGTGTAGTCGCCGATGAAATCCGCGTACTTCCGGTCGTGGTCGTACAGCCAGGCGTTGGCCGCGAGCGACGTCGCGGCCAGGTTGAGCGGCACGTCGCCGGCGCCCAGGCGCTGGTTCATCGCGTCCGCCATCCGTTGCGCGTTGCCCGGATCGGCGAGGTCGTCCCATGACCGGATGCCGTCGAGGTCCCGTACCGGAAGGCCGTATTTGCGCATGCCCTCGTTCGAGGCGGCGTACGGCCGGTCCTCGCCCAGACCGGGCCGGGGGCCGAGGGCGCCGATGTGCGGCGCCCGCATCATGTGCCGGGCGCCGTCGTAGTTGCCGGTGGGGGAGCCGGGCAGGAACAGGTCGGCGAAGCGCAGCGCCCGCTCCCGGAAGTAGCCGGGGTCGGCCGCGCAGAGGTTGTAGAAGAACAGCAGCGACTCGCCCTGGTGGAACCAGTCGTAGCCGTTCTCGTACTCGCCGGTGACCATGCCGCGGGCGGCCAGCTGCTTGGTGACCCCGGTCCAGTGCCGCTTGCACGCGTCGAGCAGATCGCCGGCGCCGCCCAGCGTGTAGAGCGCGGGCCAGTTGAAGAACGGCTCGTAGAAGTCGTCCACGCCGTCGCGGCCCACGGTCCGCCCGTCGTACCGCAGCGAGCCGTCGGGAGCGCAGTAGAGCTCCTCGAACCGCCGCCAGGCGGTGTCCAGCAGGTCGAACAGCTCACGCTGAAGTGTCGCCCACAGTGGAGGGTGGAAGTCGCTCATCCCTTTGTCGCCCCCGCCGTCAGCCCGGACACGATGTTGCGCTGGAGGAACACGAAGAAGACGAGCACGGGCGCCACCGCCATCAGCAGGTTCGGATAGACCACGGTGAAGTCGGTGGAGTAGCGGCCGATCGCCGCGTACACGCTCGTCGTCACAGTGTGCAGCGACGAGCCCGGCCCGAGGATGATCTGCGGGTTCACGAAGTCGGTCCAGACGCCGATCGTGTGCAGCACCACCGCCGTCGCCACGGCCGGTCGCATCAGCGGCAGGATCACCCGCCAGAACGTCACGATCGGCCCGGCCCCGTCCATCTTCGCGGCCTCGTCCAGCTCGCGCGGAAGGGTCTTGATGTACGCCACGTAGAGGAACATCGAGACCGGCAGCGTCAGCGTCGTCTCGTAGAGCAGGAAGCCGCCGACGGTGCCCATCAGCCCCAGGTACTTCAGCACGTAGATGACCGGGATCACCAGCACCTGGCTCGGAATGAACAGGCCGAGCAGGAACAGCCCCAGCAGGGCGCGGTGCCGGATCCGGGTGCCGCGGGCGATGACGTACGCCGCCGGGGCGCTCACGGCCAGCGAGAGCACGTTCACCGCGAGCGCGAAGAGAGCGGTCACGACGTACGCCCGGACCAGTGAGAAGTCGGGATTGGACAGTGCCGCGCTCAGGTGCTCGAGTGTGAGCCGCCCGAACGGAATCCCGAACGGGCTCCGCAGGATGTCGTCCTGCCCCTTGAACGCGTTGACCACGAGCAGATAGCCCGGGATCAGCATGACGAGCGCGGCCAGGGCCAGCGCCACGGTCCTGAGAAGCCTCATGAGCTCACCGCCTCCTCGGCGCGCCGGCGCAGCGCGGTCAGCCCCAGCGCGAGCCCGGCGATGACGACCATCAGGGTGATGGCCTGCGCCGCGCCGTACCCCAGATGGTTGGAGCGGAAGGACTCGCTCAGGATGAGAAAGGCGAAGGTGTTGGTGCGGCCCGCCGGTCCGCCGCCGGTCAGCGCGAGCACGATCTCGTAGACGCGCAGCAGCCCGACGAGCACCAGCACCAGGTTGACGGTGACCGAGGGGGCCAGCATGGGCCAGGTCACCGACCTGAAGGTCTGCCACCGTCCGGCGCCGTCGACGCGGGCGGCCTCGTGCAGGCTGGCCGGCACGGTCTGCAGGCCGGCCAGATAGAGCACGACGTTGACGCCGAACTGCGACCACACCACGACCGCGACGATGCTGCCGACCGCCCACGTGGGGTCGGACAGGAACGGCAGCGGGCTGTGCCCGGCGTTGCCGAGCAGGTGGGCGATGGCCCCGTTCGCGCCCAGGATCGCCGACCACAGGAAGCCGATGATGATGGGGCCGATGACGTACGGGTAGAAGACGACCGCCCGCAGGATCGCGTTGAGGCGGCCGTTCCCGTTGAGCAGGAGCGCCAGCCCGAGGCCGGCCGCGTTGCAGGCGACCGTGCCGACGACGGTGACGATCAGTGTGACCACCGCGGCGTGCCCGACGTCGGAGTCGTGCAGCAGCCGGGCGTAGTTGTCCCAGCCGACCCCTTGCGGGTTCGGGGTGAGGCCGTCCCAGTCGGTGAAGCTGAGGTACCCGGCGAGCGCGATGGGCACGAGCATGAAGAGCGTGATCATCACGATCGCCGGGGCCAACAGGATCGCGTGCGATCGGTGGTTACTTGGCATTCGAGGTGTACCAGGAGTCGATGGACTTCAGCACGGCGTCCGGCTTCTGGTCGAGGTAGAGCCCCTGCACCAGCTTGTTGAACTCGTCGTTGTACCCGGTGGGGGCGGAGTTGTCGCCCTGCCCGTTGGAGGCGACCACGGTGGAGGGAGCGCCGGAGACGATCGCCGCCACCTCCTTGTTGAGCGCCGAGGCCTCGTAGTCGAAGCCCTTGCGGAAGTTGCCCTCGGCCTTCAGCTCCTTGGTGACCGCGTCCTTGTCGGTGACCAGGAACTTGAGCAGGTCGAGCGCGGCCGCCTGGTTCTTCGACGACTTGGTGACCGACCACGGGATCGACGGGTTGCCGGCGACCGGGGCCGGCGAGCCGTCGAGCGTGGGCACTCCGAAGACGCCGACCTCGAACGCCTTCTTGGCCTCGTCGGCGGTCGGCACGAACCAGCCGCCCATGACGAAGGTGGCCGACTTGCCGGCCAGGAACTGGTCGATGGCGTCCTGGTACTTCAGGCCCATCGCGTCCTTGGGGGTGAGGCCCTGCTTCACCCAGCCCTGATAGGTCTCGAGCACCTGGCGCCACGGGCTACCGGCGAAGGTCGTCTTGTTCTCGTTGCGCTGGGCGAACCAGTCGGGCGCGGTGTTCAGGACGTTGACGTTGCCGAGCATCTGGGCCTGGGCGCCGGTGACCCATTCGCCGGAGGTCTGCGTGGGGACGTACCCGGCGCCCTTGAGCTTGACGAACGCGGCCGTGAGGTCGTCGAGCGACTTCGGGACGGCGGTGATGCCGGCCTTGGCGAAGGCCGCCTTGTTGTAGAAGACGAGCGACTGGACCTGGTTCCCGCTGCCGGCCTGCCACATCGCGCCGCCGACGCGCGACTGCTCGGCGTACGGCGCGTCCTTGACCCACTGCTCCTCGGGCAGGGCGGTGAGCTGGGGGACGGTGTCACGCCCGAGGCTGCCGGAGACCAGGTCGGGCGGCGATCCGGCGGCCAGCTGCTGTTGCAGGGTGGCGCTGACGTCGGTCGCGGTCGGCGCCTCGATCGACACCGTGACGCCGGGGTGGGCGTCGGTGTACGGCTTGACCAGGTCCTCGTAGAACTGCTTGGTCAGTACGGGGGTGATGTTGACCAGCAGGCGGAGGTTCGCGGTGGTCTTGTCGCCGGCCTCGCCCGAGTCCTGGAAGCCGCCGGACGAACACGCGGTCAGCAGGAGCGCGGTGGTGGCGGCCACCAGCAGTTTTGCTTTCATCATGGCAACCCTTCGTGGGTTTAATCGCTAATCGATTAGCGGTGCAAGCGATCATCATGGGGCTGCGTGACCATGTCAATAGCTTGTTACAAGTGAGTGACTAGGCTTCGACACCGGTGGCGTGGTTGAGGAAGGCCGCGGCCGCGCGGGCGCGGTTGCCGTCGGCCAGCACCTCGACCAGCCGCTGGTGCGACTCGGCCATCTCGGTCCAGTCGCCGGGGAAGCCGGGGTCGCCCACTATGCGCAGGCCCAGCAGGCTCGGCTCCATCACGGCCCAGAGCCGCGGGAGATAGCTGTTGCCGCTCAGCTCGACCACCGAGCGGTGAAAACCCATGTCGAAACCGCGGAAGGCGGCCAGATCGCCACTGACGGCCGCCTCCCGCATGCCGTCGACCAGGTCCTCGAGGTGGGACCGGGCGGCCGCGTCGAAATGCAGCACGGCCTGGCGGGCGGCCGCCTCCTCGAGCAGCCCCCGCACCTCCCGGGCCTCGCCGGCCTCACCCTCCGAGATCTCCCGCACGTAACTGCCACGGCGCGGCAGCGAGATCACCAGGCCCTCGTGCACCAGCCGCTTGACCGCCTCGCGCACCGGCGCCTGACTGACGCCGAGCTGGCGGGCGAGCTCGGACTCGACGATGCGGGCCCCCGGCGGCAGCGTGCCCTCCAGGATCGACTTGCGCACGAGGTCGTACGCCTGGTCGGAGAGCAGTGTGCGGGAGAGAGTGCTGGTGTTCTCGAAGGGTGATGGCATGGCGCTCCTTTGGCTATCGCTTAACGATAGCGGGATCGGTGAACGCGAAATAGTCCACGTTCGCCACGCCCGGCGACCCTCCCAGCGCGACCAGATAGACAGTGTGCACGCCCGAGGTCGGCGTGATGGGCACGGACTGGTCGATGTAGTCGTCGAAGCCGTCGCTGGGCCGCACTGTCACCCGCCCGATCGCCGGCCCGTCCTGGGCGTCCAGCCGGATCTCGAACGTGCGCCCCGCGTACTGACGGTCCGACCCGATGCTGCCGGTGAACAGCGTGCGCCCGGCGCCGAAGTCCACGCGGTCGTACCGGGCCCAGTCACCGCCGTCGAAACCGCCCATCACCTGACCGGTCCCGGCCGCGTGCCGCCCGACCCCGCTGTCGGCCGCGTAGCGCTCGGCCTGCACCACGGTCGTGCTCACGGACGCGCCGCCGCGCCACTTGGCCGCGCCGTACTTGTAGGCGCCCGCGCCGCGGGCCGGCGACTCGGCGCGCAGCGTGTAGTCCTGGGTGCGCGGCTCGGTGAAGAGCGGATCCACCGCGTACGGAATGTTGTCCCGCAGCACCGCGCCCGGCTTCTCGTCCACGTCGCCGATGTTGCCGGCGATCTCAGTATCCGGATATGCGGGACCGTTGAGGCTGACCGCCTTGCGATCGGTTCCGGAGGTGTTGTTCCAGATCCGGTTGCCGGGCGCGGGTTTGTCGCCGTTGAGCAGCACCACGCCGTAACTGGTGCCGTTCCAGGCCACGTTGTTGTGGGCGGTGGCGTTGAACGCGTTGTTGTCCAGGTAGATGCCGGGCGCCGGCGCCTGCGCGGCCAGCGGGGCCGGGTCGTGCAGGAGGTTGTGGTGGAACTCGGTGCCGGCCAGGTCGATGTTGCAGCACACGTAGATGGCGCCGCCGTCGTTGACCAGGTTGTTGTAGCCACTGACGTCGTTGTACGCGATCTCGTTGCCGCGGGCCGCGGCGCCGGCGACCTTGTCGTCGATGTTGATGCCGCTCCGGCCGCTGGTCCGGATCGTGTTGCCGACGACCCGGTGGCGGTCGCCGATCACGTTGACGCCGGCCGCGTAGCTGCCCATGTAGTCGGCGTTGGTGATGGTGGTGTTGGTGACCGTGTTGCCGCTGCCGGTGAGCACGACACCGTTGCCGGCGCTCCAGTCGACGACGCTGTCGCGCACGACGTTGCCCGTGCCGCCGATCTGCAGCCCCGACGTCGTCTCGCCCGCGCTGAGCAAGCCACACGCGTCGGGGTTGCGCACCATGTTCGGGTCCGGCGCCAGATCGTCGTAGGCGGACACGAAACGGGCGATCATGCGCTCGACGACGTTGTTCTTCGAGGCCGGCGTCGTACGGAGGGTGGAGGCGCGCAGCCCGACGCCGGTGACCGTCACCTTCTGCCGGCCGGCGAGGTCGATGCCCAGCTCCCGCCGCTTGAGCTCGACGGTGTGACCGGACGGGTCGTCACCGTCGCGCGTCCACAGGTAGAGCCGGTGCGCGCCCTCGTCGTAGAACCACTGGCCGGCGTGCCCGAGCAGGCGGAGCTTGCCGCTGAGCGCGTAGCTGGTCCGCTGGTTGGGGCTGAGGCTGACGCAGCTGGGCAGGCCGGCCGCGGTGACCTGGCCCGGCTGCGACGAGGTGACCGTGCCGGTCTCGCTGACGAACCAGTTGCGGGCCAGCAGGCGGGCGCCGGTCCAATAGCCGGCGGGCTGGTCCAGGGCGGGGTCGTCGATGCTGGTGTACGTCCCGGAGCGCGCCGACGCCATCACGGGGCGCATGGGGTTGTCGCCCTGGTAGGGCCACTGCGCCGGCGGGGCCATGGCGCCGTCGACGAAGACCTGGGTGCCCGGGCCGGCGGGCACGTCGGCCCGGTAGACGCGGCCGTCGCGCACCCCCTGGGCGAATGGTGAGTCGCCGAGGAACCTGTCGTCGCGGCCCAGGGTCTCGAGGTCGTCGCCGGTGACCCGCTGCCAGGCGGTGACGGGGTCGGTGCCGTCCACGACGACCTGCGCGTTCCGGGCCGCGGCGAACGTGACGCCGTCGCGTGGGGGAGTGACCGTCTCGCGGTAGGTGCCGGCGGCGATGAGGCAGGTGTCACCCGCTCTGGCGGCTGTCGCACATTTCTGGATCGTCCGGAACGGTGCCGCGGCAGTGCCTTTCGCGGTGTCGTCCCCGGTCGAGGACACGTGGAAGGTGGTCGTTCGGGGCGTGGCCTGGGCGGCGCTGCCGGCCGTGGCCGTGGCTATCAGGAGAGGAATGACGAAGATCGTTGCTCGGTGCCGCATCACGATTCCAATCGCCTATCGATTATGGATCGCGACAGTAATGCGCGTCACGCCGCCGGTCAATGGATCTTCCGAACGACTCGTGGTCCTCCTGGCGGCGACCGCGCGTGAGGAGCGTCATGCCCGCCGGATCCGTCGCTGGGGAGCGGCCGGTGACGTGCGGAAACGCCGCGCGCCGGCCCCGATCTGCCGCTCGTTCTTCCTATTTCCTTCCTGGTTCCGCGCGGGCGCCGGGTGCTGGACTGCTCGCGTGGAGACGACTGCACACCTCATCGGCCGCGCCCGCGACCTGGCCACGCTCGGCTCGGTCGTCGACGCCGCCGAGCACGGCCCCGCTTCGCTGCTCCTGCTGGGCGAGGCCGGCATCGGCAAGACCGCCCTGCTGCGGGCCGCGGCCGCCCACGCGGAACGACGCGGTCACCTCGTCGTTTCCGTGGGGCCGGGCCGCGAGACGGACGTCCGGCTGTTGTCCGGTTCCGGCCGGTTGGCCGGCGACCGTCCCACCCTGGTCGTGGCCGACGACGTCGACGCCCACTCGGCCCGCCTGCTCGCCGCCGCCCTGCACGCGACCGCGACCGAACGGGTGGCCCTGCTGCTCGCCGCCCGCGACGACGGCTGCTCGGCGCGAGACGGCGATCTCGCCCCGGGGGTGGCTCGGCATCACGTCGAACCGCTTGCCATGGACGCGGCGGCGCGGCTGCTCGACACCCGTCTCACGCCGCCGCAGCCGGGGAAGCGGCGGGCCATCCTGCGCCGGGCGGCCGGGAACCCGTTGGCGCTGCTGCTGTTCAGCGATCGCCGGGCCGCGGTGCCCCGCGAGTTCGCCGACCGGGTCCGGGCTCTGCCCAAGGCCACCCAATGGCTGCTGCTGCACGCCGCGGCCGCCGGCGACGCCGAAGGCATCGGCGCCGTCACGCTGGCCGCCGGCGGTTCACCCGATCTGCGCGGCTGGGCGCCGGCCGAGGACGCGGGCCTGATCGTCGTGCGCGGAGGCTTCGTCCGCTTCCGGCACCCGCTGGTCAAGGCCGCCTGCGCCGCCGGGCGGGGCCCCCGCGACGTGGCCCGCGCGCACCGCAATCTCGCGCTCGCCACCGCCGACCCGTACCGCCGGGCCGAGCATCTCGCCTATGCCGCCATCGGCCCCGACGAGCGCGTCGCGGCCGCCCTGGAGGAGGCCGCCCGCCCGAACAGCCGGACCGCCGCCGCGCTGGAAGCGGCCGCCGGCTCGGATCAGCGGATCGCCGCCGGCCTCGGAACGCCCGCCGGTTCCGGTCATCTCACCGCCGCGCACGCCCTGGAACTCGCCGCCGAGCGCAGCGCCGACGACGACAGCGCCGCCCGGCGTTATGCCCGGGCCGTCTTCGCCGCGCACCGCGGTGGCGAGCCCGAGTGGGCGGTCGAGTTGTACGCCAAGGCGCTCGCCCGCACGACCGACTCCGGCGTGCTGGGTCCGGCGGCCGGCGGCGCCGGTTTCGCCCTGCTGCACCTCGCGCAGCCGTGGCGCGCCTTCGACATCGCCGCTCGGGCCGTGCGACGCCACCCGTTCATGGCGACGGTTGTGGTCGCCGCCGCGGCCGCCCTTCTCTCCGGCGATCCCGAGCATCGCCGTCGACTTCCTCAACTGCTTGCCTGCGTCCGCGACGACGGCGCCGACACCATCGACGAGATCCTGGTACCCCGCGCCGAGTACGACCTCGCCCGCGCCACGGTCCTGGCCATCGCCGACCCGGTGGCCCACGCCGCGACCCCGCTGCCGAGAGTCTCCGGAACCGGACCGGCCAACCTGACCCGCACCTTGTTCACCGGCGCCCTGTCCTTCATGCGGGACGACTCGGCCTGGTGCGCCGCCCAGCTTCGCGCCCTGTGGGACACCGGCTCCCGCTTCGGCGCGACCGGCTCGGCCCTGACCGCCTTCCCGCACACCGTTCTGGCGATGATCGACGGCGGCCGCTGGCCGGACGCCGACCGGCTGCTCGACATCGTCGACCGCTCGGCCGCGGTCCGCGACGTGCCCCTGATCCGTGAGGTCGTGCCGTCCTTCCGCGCCATCCTGCGAGCCCTGCGAACCGGAACCCCGCACGCCTTCGCGCCCGGCCATGTGCCGAGCACCTCGCTGTCCGCCGGCATCGCCCTGCGAGCAGCCGGCCTGACCGCCTTGCACAGCGGGGACTACGAGCAGGCGTACCACCAGTTCCGCCGCATGTTCGGCCCGGACGGCGAGCCCCGGCACTACTTCCTCGCCCCGCGCTCGCTCCCGCAGCTGGCGCTCACCGCGGCCCGGACCCGGCGCACCGCCGACGCCCGGACCATCCTGCGACGATGCGGCGTCCCCTCGACCGATCGCATGGCCATGCTCATCGCCCATGCCACCGCCCTGCTCGACAGCTCCGGCGCCGCCGAGGAGCACTTCCTCGATGCGGTCGGCGATCCGGGGCGCGCGCTGCTCTGGCCCTTGGAGTACGCCGAGGCCCAGCTCAACCTGGGCCTGTGGCTCCGCGAACGGCGCCGCCTGCACGACGCCCGCCCGCACCTGCTGGCCGCCCGCGACACCTTCCTGCGCCTGGGCGCCCAGGCCCACGCCGACCAGGCCCGTCGCAGCCTCCCGGTCGGCCTGCGCCCGGCCGGCGAGCCCGTTCCCCAGGCCGATGCGCTCGGCAAGCTCACCGCACAGAAGCAGCTGATCGCCCGCCTGGTCGCCGAGGGCCTGAGCAACCGCCAGATCGCCGAGCGGCTCTACCTGTCACCGCGCACGGTCGGCTCCCACCTCTACCGCATCTACGGCGAACTGGGCGTGGGCAACCGCCACCAGCTCCGCGCCCTGGTCGTAGGCGACACACCCGTGCCGATGGGAGCCTGACATGACGACGACCGTACGGACCGCCGAACGCGCCCGCATCGCCCGCCTCCTCGAGGCCGGCTCGGGCGCCCTGGTGCTCATCGGCGCTCGCGGCAGCGGAAAGTCCGTGCTCCTGGCCGCTGCCGCCGAGCTGGCCCGATCCACGGCCGGCCGTCGCGTCGTGACGCTGCACGGCTCGGTGCCGTGGCCGATGCGCCAACTGCTCCTGGCGTTGCGGCCGGACCTGGCCGCCTCGGTGCCCACGGAGTTCCCGCCCACTTCCGATCAGGTCACCGCCGCCGCGCGTGTCACGCCGGTCGTCATCGTCGCGGACGAGGCCCACCACTTCGACGCCGAGGCCCTGACCACGCTGGCGCGGCTGGCCGCCATCCCCGAAGTGACCGTCCTCGCCGCCGTCACCCCGCCCAGCGCCGTCACCCCGCTGGGCGCTGTGGCGTCGTTGCCCGCTCAGCTGGCCGGGCTTCCCGTTCTCGAGCTGGGCCCGCTCGGCGAGCGGGAGGCGGCCGAGCTTCTCGCCGGCCGCGACCCCGCACTGACCGCCCGGGCCCGAGCCGGCATCCTGTGGCGGGCGCGAGGCAACCCGGCCGCGCTGGCCGAGCTGGGCGGCCTGGTCCGGCCCACGTTGTTGCCGGCCTTCAGCGCGGAGATCGCCGAACTCCCACCGCCCACCCGGACCCTGCTTCTCCACGCCGCGGCGGCCGTCCTGCCGACCAGCCCCGCCCTGCTGTGCGAGGCCGCCGAGGTGCCCAGCTCCGCCTGGGCGCCCGCCGAGCGAGCCGGGCTCGTGACGGCAGCGCACGAGGGCCGGCTCGGCGAAGCCGGGGTGGAGATGCGCTTCACCCATCCGCTCATCGCGGAGGCGGTCTATCGGGCGGCGCCGGTCCACCTGCGGCTGCGGGCGCACCGGCGGCTGGTGGAGGTGCTGGATCAGTATCCCGAAAGCCGGGCCCTGCAATGGGCCGCCGCCGAGCCGCAGCCCGGCGAGGAGCTGGCGGAGGCTCTCGAGAAAGGTGCGGCGGTCTTCCGGGGCCGTGGCGAGTTCTACGAGGCGACCGAGTCGATGTGGAAGGCGGCCGAGCGGTCGGCGCGACCCGCGGACGCCGCCCGGCGGCTCGTGCAGGCCATCGCGGACGCGCGGGATCTGCGGGATGTGGCCTGGGCGGCCGAGATGCACGACCGGGTGTGGCAGCTGACCGACGACCCGGACCTGCTCGCCGCCGCGGCCCGGCCGGTGGCCACGGCCATGTTGTGGGCCGGGCGCCAGCACGAGGCGTACGGCGTCATCGCCGCCGCCCACCGAGCGGGCCCGCCCCGCAGCCGCAAAGCCGCCCTGCACCTGGCGATGATCGCCACCGGGGTCGCCGAACTGACCGCGGAGGACGAGCACCGGTCGGGGCTCGTGCCCCTGCTCGAGTCGGCGGGTGAGCCGCCCGGCGCCGTCGTCGCCTACATCCGGGAAGTCATCGACCCGGCCGCGCACGCGGGGCGAGAGGTCCTCGCGTCGCCGAACCTGGAGGCGGCCGGTGTGCCGTCGACGCCGGATGCCTGGAACCACCTGACCGCGCTCGGGACCGTCGCCTGGTTCGAGGACCGGAGCGCTGTGGCCGTACGGCTGCTGCGCCAGGGTGTCGAGGCGGAAGCCGAGGTGCCCGCGCCCGCCTTCGCGACGCTGCCGGCGCTGGTCGGCTCGCTCATCGACACCGGCGCCTGGCGCGAGGCCGACGACTACGCCCGGGCCGATCGCGCCGCCGGACGGCTGACCATGGAGCTGGGGCTGGCCTCGTTGCGAGCCCAGTTGTGCGCGCTGCGCGGTGACGGGGAAGCGGCGCGGCGCCTGGCGCGTGAGACCTGGCAGCGGCTGGACGTGCCGGGCAACCGGGCCGTGCATGTGCGCCTGCTGCGCGCCGCCGGCCTGGCCGCGGCCGGGGACGGCGACCACGAGAACGCCTACCGTTATTTCCGGTCGATGTTCGACCCGGACGGCCGCCCGTCGCATCCGTACCACTCGGCCCGGTCCGTCGCCGACCTCGTGGTCGCCGCGGTCCGGTGCGGCCGGCACGAAGACGCGCTGACCGTGGTGCGGCAGGTGCGCGCGGTGGCCGGTGCCGAGCCGAGCGACCGCATGCGAATACTCGTCAACCTCAGTGACGCCCTGCTGCGGGACGACGAGGCCTTGTTCCGGCAGGCGGCCGACGATCCGGCCGCCACGGAATGGCCGTACGAACACGCGGTGACCCGTCTGCACTACGGCGTCTGGCTTCGGCGCCATCGCAGTCCCCGGGAGGCCCGGGTTCTTCTCTCGTACTGCCGGAGGGTTTTCGCCGAACTCGGCGCGACCGGCCTCGCCGAGCTCGCCGCCCGGGAGATGGCCGTCGGAGCCCAGGCCACCGGCAAGGCCGAGCTGACCACCCAGGAACGGCAGGTGGCGGTGCTCGCGGCGCAGGGGCTGAGCAACCGGGCCATCGCCGACCGCTTGTTCATCTCGGCCCGTACGGTCGGCACCCACCTGTCGCGGGTGTACCGGAAGGTCGGGGTGCGGAGCCGGCGCCAGCTGCATCTTCAGCTGACGCCGGCCCAGCCCTAGATCGAGGCGAGGGCCTCGCGGATGATGTCCGCGACCTGCTGGGGGTGCGAGAGCATCACCAGGTGCGACGAGTCGATCTCGGTGACCTTCGCGCCGGCCCGCTGATAGCCGAAGCGTTCCACGTCCGGGTTGATGGTGTGGTCCGAGCTGGAGACGACGCCCCATGACGGCGTGGTCTTCCAGGCGGCGACCGGCGCCGGCTCGCCGAACGCGAGGGCGGTCAGCGGGCGCTGCGAGACGGCGAGGACGCAGGCCAGCGCGGGGTCGACGTCGTGGGCGAACACGGCCGGGAACTTCGCGATGTCGACCGAGACGTCGGTGCCGTCCTCGGCGCCGGGGACCGGGAACTTGGTGTAGACGAGGGCCTGGGCCAGGTCGGAGTCGGGGAAGCCGCCCTGGAGCTGGCCGAGGCTCTCGCCCTCGTCGAGCGCGTAGCCCGACAAGTAGACGAGTCCTTTCACGTTCTCCTCGGCGCCGGCCACCGTGATGACCGCGCCGCCGTAGGAGTGGCCGACGAGCAGGACCGGGCCGTCGATGCCGCGCACGATCGAGGCGATGTAGGCGGCGTCGCCCACGAGGCTGCGGTTGGGGACCGCGGGGGCGATCACTGTGATGTCGCTGTCGAGCAGCTCGGGGATGAGCTTGGCGAAGCTGGACGCGTCGGCGAAAGCGCCGTGAACCAGAACAACAGTAGTCATGCGCTCGATCGTTGCTCGCGCGAGAGTCCGCGCCGTCCGTCAAACGACCGCACCCGCGGCGTGCCAAGCTTGGTCCCGTGGAATCGTTCGGTGCTCTGCTGCGGCGTCTGCGGCTCGCGGCCGGGATGACGATCGAGCAACTCGCGGCGGCGTCCGGGGTCAGCGACCGGGGCATCGGCGACATGGAGCGGGGAGTCAGCCGGGGGCCGAGAGTACGGACCGTGGAGGCGCTCGCCGAAGGGCTGGCCCTGGACGGCGAGGATCGTACGGCCCTGCTCGCGGCGGCCCGCGCCGGCCGCACCGGGACCCGCCGGTCCGGTGGCCGCAAGCCACCGGCCGCGTTCGTCGGCCGCGCGGACGAGCTGGCCCGGATCGCCTCGTGGATCGCCGCCGGCGAGGTCGTGGTCATCACCGGGGCGCCGGGCTTCGGCAAGACCGCGTTGGCTGTGGCCGCGGCGGGGGGCGAAACCACGATCTTCGTCGACTTGCGCGGGCTCGACGACGTCCCGCTCGCTCCGATCGACGTGCTCACGGCGCTCATCCGCGCCGTCGACCCGGTCGCGAAGGCCGCGCCGCGCGACGTCGACGAGGCCGCGTCGCGGTGGCAGGCGCTGATCCGGGAACGGCGCGCGATCGTCGTTCTCGACAACGCGATCGGTGAGGCCCAGGTGCGCCCCGCCCTTCCCGCGGAGGGCCCGGCGGCCGTCGTGGTGACGAGCCGGCGCACGCTCGGTGGCCTCGAGGGCGTACGCCGCCTGCACCTCGGCCCGTTGCCCACCGGCGACGCCGTCGCGTTGCTGGCCGCCATCGCCGGTGACCGCGAGGGGCTGCCCGAGATCGCCGCGCTCTGCGTCAACGTGCCCCTGGCCCTGCGGATCGCCGCCACTCGCCTGGCCAGCATGCCGGAGTGGACGACCGGTGAACTCGCGGCTCGGCTGTCAGCACCCCATCTGGACGCGCTCGACCAGGTCAAGGCGGCGTTCACGTTGTCGTACCAGCAGCTGTCGGGTCCGGCGCGGCGCCTGTTCCGGCGGCTCGCGCTCGTGCCGGGGCCGTCGTTCGCGGCCGATCTGGCCGCCGTCCTGGTGGGCGAGTCGCCGGAGGCGACCGAGGACCTGCTCGACGATCTGGTCGACCTGTGCCTGCTCCAGCAGGAGGCGTCGGGCCGGCTGGGCTTTCACGACCTGCTTCGGCAGTACGCCTCGAGCGCGCTCGCCGACGAGGAGGACGACATCGCCGCGATCGTCGCCCGGCGCGACCAGTGGCTGCTCGACAGCACCGTCGAGGCGGGGCGGGCCTTCGAGCCCGGTCACGACTCGGCCGTTCCCCTCGCCGAGGCGGGCCCGTGGCTCCGGGCCGAGGCCGGCAACTGGTTGCCCGTCCTCAAGGGCACCGACGACAAGCGGATCGTCGACGTGGCCGAGGCCCTGCACTGGTTCTCCGACACGTGGTCGTTCTGGCCGCACTGGGAGGACGTCTACTCCGGCTCGGTCCAGGCCGCCCGGCGGCTCGGCGACGAACGGCTGCAGGCGGTGCATCTGGGCTATCTGGCCTGGGTGTACGTCATCTGCCGGGCCGAGCCGGCGCGCGGGGCCGAGTACGCCCGCGAGGCCGTCCAGGTCTCCCAGCGGGTCGGTGACCCCGGCCTGATCGGCTGGTCCAACTATTACGTGGCCTGGGCCCTGAAACAGGCCGGCCACCCCGGGGACGCGCTGCCCTACGCGCACGCGGCCGTCGAGGCGATGCGGCGGGCGGACGACCGCGTGGGCCGGCCGAACGCCGTCATCCTCGTGGGCACCGTGCTCCAGGACGCCGGGCGCGACGAGGAGGCCGGGGCCTACCTGCGCGACGCCCTCACCGAACTGGCCGGTCCCACCGCGCCACCGGCCCACATCGCCCTCTTCATGGAGGTCACGGTGCGCAACATCCTGGCCGACATCGCCATCGCGGCCGGCCGCTGGGACGAGGCGCTCGAGCAGGTCGGCGCGGCGGCCGGGGCGGCGGCCGCGATGGAGTACTCGCCCACCCGCGACATGGTGACGCTGTCGCGGCGGGCCCTCATTCTCGCCTCGCTCGGCCGCGACGAGGAGGCCCGCGCCGACCTGGAGGCTCTGCACAAGCTCCTGGAGGGCGCGGGCGGCAGCGTGTTCGGCGCGCCCGGCGCTATCCGCGACCGGGTCTCGGCGACCGAACGGCTCCTCAGCGGCTCGCGCGGAGAATCAGGTCGGTGACCGCGGCCGGGTGGGCCACCATCGCCGCGTGCGAGCTGTGGATCATCACGGTGCGGCCCTTGGCGGCGCGGGCCGCCATCGCCTTCTCGGCCACCGGCGGGATGGTCTGGTCGTCCAGCGCCACCATGTAGTAGGCCGGGATGCTCTTCCAGGCCGGCACACCGGTCGTGCCCTCGAACGCCGCCGTCGAGAGCGGACGCTGCTGGGTGGCCATCAGCCGGGTCTCGCTCAGCGGCGCGTCGGCCGCGAACAGCTTCGGGAACCAGGCAGGGTCGACGGTGGTGTCGACGTAGCCGCCCGAATTCGGGTAGGGCCGCTTGACCAGGTGCGACACCAGCACCGAGTTGTCGCCGCCGGCCAGGGCGCCGGCCTGGGCGATCGTCTCGCCCTGGGCCGGCGCGTAGGCCGAGATGTAGACCAGCGACTTCACGTTCTTGTCGCCGGTGGCCGCGTTGGTGATGACCGCGCCGCCGTACGAGTGCCCGACCAGCACGACCGGGCCGCTGATGGTGGACAGGAAGCTCTTGAGATAGGCGCTGTCCTCGGCGACACCGCGCAGCGGGTTGGCCGGCGAGACGACCTGATAGCCCCGGGCCTGGAGGCGCTGGGTCACCCCGTTCCATCCGGAGGCGTCGGCCCATGCCCCGTGCACCAGCACCACGGTCGGCTTGACGGTGTGCGACTTCGACGCCACCGGCTCGGCCGACGCGCCCGCCGGGGCGACGGCGAGGACGGACGCGGCCAGGGCGCCGGCGAGCGCCAGCGACTTCCACTTCACCACGGAAAGCTCCTTCATCGGTGCGGGACCGTCCCGCATCTCGTGGTCGAGCCTCCGTTCGTTTCGCCCCGGAGCCGTCCGTCGAATGACTGCTGAGGACGGGACTTTCGCCTCTGCGCTCCGGCCCGGACGGCCCGGAGAGTGGGGTCATGGAGAAGATCTCGCTCACCGAGCTGGCGGCCAAGGAGGCGGTCACCGCCCGGGACGCGTCGAGCGGCCGCGGCGCGCACACCGTCTTCGGCAACCACACGACCACCCTGCGGCAGACCGTCATCGCGCTCGCCGCCGGTCAGCTGCTGCACGAGCACAACAGCCCCGGCGACGCCACCCTGCAGGTCCTCAGCGGCCGGGTGCGGCTGGCCGCGGGCGACGACGCCGGCGAGGCCGAGGCGGGCGAGCTGGTCGTCATTCCGAACTCGCGGCACAGCCTGGAGGCGCTCGACGACAGCGTCGTCCTGCTGACCGTGGCCCTCACTCGGGGCGGTGGCCCTTCTTAGCGAGCTGGATGAGCTCGTAGACGTGCCCGCGCAGCTCGGAGAAGCGGGCCGACGAGCGGGTGCCGAGCTGGTCGCGCTCGTCGGGCAGGCCGATGCGCACGTCCTCCAGGACGACGGTCGGGCGGTTGGAGAGCACCAGGACCCGCTGCCCCAGGTAGACCGACTCGTCGATGTCGTGCGTCACGAACAGGACGGTGACGCCGAGCCGGAGCCAGAGCCGCCGGACCAGGTCCTCCAGGTCGGCCCGGGTCTGCGCGTCCACGGCGGCGAACGGCTCGTCCATGAGCAGGACGCTCGGCTCGTAGGCGACGGCCCGGGCGATGGCGACCCGCTGCTGCATGCCGCCGGAGAGCTGCCACGGGTGGGCGTCGGCGCTGTCGGTCAGGCCCACCGCGTCCAGCGCCGCGTCCACCTTCGCCCGGCGGTCGGCCTTGCCCAGGCCCTTCTCACGCAACGGAAGCTCGACGTTCCCGCGGACCGTCAGCCAGGGGAACAGGCTCCGGCCGTACTCCTGGAAGACCACCGCCATGCCGGGTGGCGGCTGCGTGACCGGGGCCCCGTCCAGCTCGATCCGGCCGCCCGAGGATTCGAGCAGGCCGGCGACGCAGCGCAGCAGCGTGGTCTTGCCGGCGCCGGACGGCCCGACGATGCAGACCAGCTCTCCCTTGTGGATCTGGAACGTCAGGTCGCGGATCGCCTCGACCTCGCGGCCGTGGCCGGTGTACGTCTTGGCCAGGCCGCCGACGTTGAGGATGACGGTCATTTCTCTATGCTCCTCGTTCGGCCTGGCGCAGCCCGCGGTACCAGGCCAGGGTTCGGTGCTCGACCAGACGGAACAGCCCGGACAGGGCCACGCCGATCAGGCCGAGCAGGATGATGCCGGTCCACATCTGCGGGATGGCGAAGCCCCGCTGGAACTGCACGATGGCGGCGCCGAGGCCGCGGTTGGCCCCGAACAGCTCGCTGATCACCATGAGGATCACGCCGATCGACAGTGCCTGCCGCGCGCCCGTCGCGATCCGCGGGCTGGCCCCGCGCAGCACCACGTGCCAGAGCGTCGCGACCCGGCCGAACCGGTACGAGCGGGCGGTGTCGCGCAGCACCTCGTCGAGTGCGCGCACGCCCTCGATGGTGTTGAGCAGGATCGGCCACACGCAGCCGAGCGCGATGGTGATGATTTTCGAGGTCCAGCCGGTGTATCCGGCGAACAGCGCGATGACCGGGATGAGCACCGGCGGCGGCACGGCCCGCAGGAACTCCAGCACCGGTTCGCAGATCTCGCGCAGCGTGCGCGACGAGCCGATCGGCACGCCGAGCGCGACCCCGGCCACGACCGCGGCGAGATAGCCGATCGCGAGCCGGGCCAGGCTGGGCAGCACGTCGTTGACCAGCGGGTCGGCCGTCCACGTCTGCGGGAAGGCCTCGACGATGGTGCGCAGCGGCGGCCAGAAGAAGCTCGTGCTGCCGGCCGAGGCCACCCACCACACGGCGACGAGAGCGACGGGCAGGGCCAGAGCCAGGAGTACGCGTCTCACAGATCCCTCCGAACCGAGGTGTGCCACCGCAGCGCGCGCTTCTCGACCGCCCGCGCGAGCACGTTGACGAGCACGCCGATGACACCGACGACCAACACCAGGGCGTACGTCTCGGCGACGGCCCCCGAGCTCTGCGCCACCCCGATCGACCGGCCCAGCCCCGGCACCCCGATGATGAGCTCGGCGGTGATCTCCAGGATGAGCGCGACCGACGCCGCGAGCCGGAAACCCGTGACCACGTACGGCATCGCGGTCGGCCAGATGACGGTCCGCACGATCGCGCGCCGCGAGAACCGGTACGACCGGGCCGTGTCCCGCACCACCGGGTCGACGTCGGCCACGCCGTAGAGGACCTGGACGAGCATCTGCCAGAACGAGGCGTAGACGACCAGCACGAGCGCCGACGGCATCTCGCTGCCGTAGATGAGCACGACCAACGGGATGAGCGCGACCGAGGGGATCGGCCGCAGGAACTCGATGGTCGAGGCGGTCAGCGCCCGCAGCAGCGGAACACTGCCGACCACCACGCCGACGGCGATGCCGGCCGCCATGGCGATCGCCAGGCCGAGCGCCCAGCCCCGCAGCGTCTGGCCGGTTGCGGTCCAGAAGGCGCCGGTGCCGAGCTGAGCGCCGAGTGAACGAACCATCGCGCTGAACGGCGGCAGGAACCGGCCGTCCACGATGCCCGCGCGGGGGAGAAGTTCGAGAAGGCCGACCGCGGCGGCGAGACCGGCCAGTCCGAGGAAGGCCGGCCGGGCCGACGCGCGGCCGGGAAATCCGATGACCGTCACGGAAGCAGCGTCCCGAGGTCCGGCTGCTTGGTGATGAGGCCGTCCTTCAGCGCCAGGTCCGACAGCACCTGCATGGAGTCGTTGTCCACTGTGCTCGGCCACTTGGGCAGGACCAGGCTCTTCTGCACGGCCGGGTCGATCTTCGTGTAGTCGGTGAGGACCGCGCGCGCCTCGTCGCCGTGGCTCGACGCGTATTCGAGCGACTTGGCCATGGCGGCGGTGAACTTCTTGGCCACCTCGGGGTTCTTGTCGAGGAACTGCTGGGAGCTGAAGTACATGCCCACCATCAGGTCGGGGTCGGTGCCGGCGTAGTTGGAGACGACCTGACGGTCGCCCTGGCCGGTGGCGATGGTCAGGAACGGCTCGACCACCTGACCGGCGTCGACGTCGCCCTTGGCCACGGCGGCGGCGATGTCGGGGAAGCCGAGCTCCACGTACTTGATGGTCGACGGGTCACCGCCGGCATCCCGTACGACCTTGTTGATGGTCGTGGTGTTGATGTTCTTGAGGGTGTTGACGGCGATGCGCTTGCCGGCGAGGTCGGCCGCGGTCGTGATCGGGCTGTCGTTCTTGACGATGACGGCGCCGAAGTCCTGGCCGGTCTCGCCGGTGGAGGCGACGCCGGCCGAGACCACCTTGAGGGGCAGGCCCTGCGAGGAGGCGAGCAGCAGCGAGGTGGCGTTGCTGAAGCCGAACTGGAACTGGCCGCTGACGACGCCCGGCACGATAGCGGCGCCACCCTGGGCGGTCTCGAGCGTGACGTCGAGGCCCTCGGCTTTGAAGAAGCCCTGTTTGACGCCGAGGTAGATGGGCGCGACGTCGACGATGGGGATGACGCCGACCTTGAGGGCGGTGGTGCCGTCGGGCGAAGTGGCGGCGTCCCCGCCGTCGCCACCGCACGCGGCGGTCGCGAACAGGGCGGAGGCGATGACTATGGCGAATGAACGGCGGAGCATGAAGTCCTCCAAGAAGCCGACGAAGCGGGCCGACGCCGCGGACGTTACCCATATTGTCAACAATTTGGAAGACAATCTTGACTACGTTCTTCACGAGCCGTAGACATGGCTGCAACGAAGGAGGCACGAGTGGCATCGCATTACGTCGTCCGGAACGTGAGCCGGTCCGAACCCGGCACCATCGAGGCCCTGCGCGACGCGGGGGTGGCCACCGTGCACGAGGCGGCCGGCCGCATCGGCCTGCTCGGCCCGGCGATCCAGGCCCGGCAGCAGGGCGCCGCGATCGCCGGCTCGGCCATCACCGTCTCCTGCCACCCCGGTGACAACCTGATGATCCACGCGGCCGTCGAGGTCTGCCGGCCGGGCGACGTCCTGGTCGTCACCACGACCTCACCGTCGACCGACGGCATGTTCGGCGACCTGCTCGCCACGTCGCTGATGGCGCGCGGCGTCATCGGTCTGGTCATCGACGCGGGTGTCCGGGACATCGCCACGTTGCGGGAGATCGGCTTCCCGGTCTGGTCGCGAGCCGTCCACGCCCAGGGCACCGTGAAGGCCAGCCCCGGCTCGGTGAACGTGCCGGTGGTCGCCGCCGGCCAGATCGTCCACCCGGGCGACATCATCGTGGCCGACGACGACGGCGTGCTGGCCCTGCCGATCGCCGACGGCCCCGCCACCGTCGAGGCCACCCGCAAGCGCCTGGCCAACGAGGAGGCCAAACGCAGGACCCTGGCCGAGGGAACGCTGGGCGTGGACCTCTACAACCTGCGCCCCTTGCTGGCCAGCCTGGGCGTCGAGTACGTGGACGACCTCCCGTGACCGCCGACGGCATCCGGTGCATGCAGATGCGCGGCGGCAGCTCCAAAGGCGCCTATTTTCTGGCGTCGGACCTGCCGGCCGATCGCGCCGAGCGCGACGATCTGCTGCTGCGCATCATGGGGTCGCCCGACGAGCGGCAGATCGACGGGATCGGCGGTGGGCATCCGCTGACGAGCAAGGTCGCGGTGGTCGAGCCGTCCCGGTCCCCGGAGGCCGATGTGGACTATCTCTTTCTGCAAGTAGTGCCGGGCAGGGCGATCGTCACGGACGCGCAGACGTGCGGCAATCTGCTCGCCGGAGTCGGGCCGTTCGCCATCGAGCGCGGGCTGGTCGCCGTCGCGGGGGAGACCACGACCGTACGGATCCGCATCATGAACCCGACCGTCAGTCTGGCCGAAGCGACGGTGCGAACGCCCGCTAACAGAGTCGAATACGACGGCGCCACCGTCATGGCCGGCACGCCTTTCCCGGCCGCCCCGATCGACCTGGCCTTTCCGGGGGGCGACGCGCCTCTCTTCCCGACCGGAGAGTTGGTCGACGTGTTCGCCGGTGTCGAGGTGACCGCGGTCGACGCGGGCATGCCCGTCGTGCTCGTCCGCGCCGCGGATCTGGGCCTCGACGGTGACGAGGCGCCGGAGAAACTCGAAGCCGACGACGCGTTGCGCTCCAAGGTCGAGGCGATCCGCCTGGAGGCCGGCACGGCCATGGGGCTTGGCGACGTCCGCGACTCGACCGTCCCGAAGATCAGCATCATCTCGCCGCCCCGTAGCGGGGGAACGGTCACCACGCGCACATTCATTCCGCATCGGGTGCACGCGGCGATCGGAGTCCTCGGTGCGGTGTCGGTCGCCGCCGCCCTGCGCGCGCGGGGCGAGGCGAGCGACCGCCTGGTGCGCGTCGAGCACCCCAGCGGCTTCTTCGACGCGTACGTCGACCTCGAAGGTCAAGGGCCGCAGGCCCGCCTGGTGCGCAGCAGCGTCGTGCGCACCGCCCGCAAGCTGTCCGACGGCCTCGTCTGGCCGCGAAGTGGAAAGGCGATCGGATGAGTGTCACGCACGACCCGGACCGGCGGCGGGACATCGCGCATGTCGGGCCGATCGAGCTTCGGACGGCGGTGCTGGAGGAGTCGCGTGACTTCTTCGTCGACGTCATGGGCCTGCGGGAGGTGCACCGCGACGCCGACTCGGTCTATCTGCACACGTGGGACGACTACCAATCCTGGACCATCCGGCTGGTCCGAGATGCCAACGCGGGCATCGGCCGGACCTATCTGCGCGCGGCGAGCCCGCAGGCTCTCGAGCGTCTGCGCACGGAGCTGAAGGCCTCCACTGCGACCAGCGACGTCCCCGGCCTGGGCGAGGTCTTCCTGTTCGAGGACCCCGACGGTCACGAGATGGGCCTCTACTGGGACGTCGACTGGTACGAGTCCGATAAGACAGACAGGCCCGCGCTCAAGAACCAGGCCGCCAGATATCCCGGGCGGGGCGCCAACCTGCGCCGGCTCGACCACGTGAACTACCTGACCGCGAACGTGCCGGAAACGAGTGCGTTCCTGAGCGAGACGCTCGGCGCCCGCTGCACGGAACAGATCGTCAAGGACAGCGGCGAACCCCAGGCCATCTGGTACTCGCTCGGCAACAAGACCTACGACCTCGTCTACACCGAGGACTGGACCGGCAGCCGCGGCCGCCTGCACCACGTCGCCTTCGCCACCGACACCCGCGAGGAGATCCTGCGCGCCGCCGACGTCTGCCTCGACGCCGGCGTCCACATCGAGACCGGCCCCCACAAACACGCCATTCAACAGACCTTCTTCCTGTACGTCTGGGAGCCCGGCGGCAACCGCATCGAGATCTGCAACGCCGGCGCGCGCCTCATCCTCGCCCCCGACTGGCGCACGATCAGCTGGACCCGCGAGGAACGCGCCAAGGGCCAGGCCTGGGGCCTCAAGACCATCGACACCTTCCACACCCACGGCACCCCGGTCGTGCCCGCAGAGGAGGCCGGCGCGTGATCATCGACTGTCACGGCCACTACACCACCGCCCCGGCCGCGCACACTGCTTGGCGTTCGCAGCAGGAGGCGGCGTTCACTTCCCCATCGCCCGCGCCGGCGTACCCCCGAATCTCCGATGATGAGATCCGGGAATCCGTTGAGGGCAGCCAGATCCGGCTCATGGACGAGCGCGGCGTCGACCTGACCGTCTTCTCCCCGCGCGCCTCGGCCATGGGCCACCACTTCGGCGACGAGGGTGTCAGCCAGGCCTGGACCACCGCCTGCAACGACCTCATCGCCCGCGTCACCGCGCTTTTCCCCGAGCGCTTCGTCGGCGTCGGCCAACTCCCGCAGTCACCCGGCGTCCCGATCGCCCACTCCGTCGCCGAGCTGCGAAGGTGCGTCGACGACCTCGGCTTCGTCGGCTGCAACCTCAACCCCGATCCGAGCGGCGGCCACTGGACATCCGCGCCGCTCACCGACGAGTCGTGGTACCCGCTGTACGAGGCGATGGTCGAGCTCGAAGTGCCGGCCATGGTTCACGTCTCGGCGGTGACCAACGCCAACTTCCACGCCACCGGCTCGCACTACCTGAACGCCGACACCACCGCGTTCATGCAGTTCCTGCAGTCGGACCTGTTCCAGCGCTTCCCCGGCCTGCGGTTCATCATTCCGCACGGCGGGGGAGCGGTGCCGTATCACTGGGGACGCTTCCGCGGCCTGGCCGACATGCTCGGCCGCCCGCCGCTGGACGAGACCGTCATGACCAACGTCTTCTTCGATACGTGCGTCTACCACCAGCCCGGCATCGACCTCCTCTTCAAGGTGATCGGTGTTGACAACATCCTCTTCGGATCGGAGATGGTGGGTGCTGTGCGCGGCATCGACCCCGAGACCGGCCAGTACTTCGACGACACGCGCCGCTACGTGGACGCGCTCGGCCTTTCCGACGAGGACCGCTTCAAGGTTTACGAAGGCAACGCCCACCGCGTCTTCCCGCGGCTCGCCCAGAAAGAGGCCCTCTCCCGCACAGAGTAGGTGACGCCCATGCGCCGTCCGTCCTCCCTCCTCCTGGCCATCGTTCTGGTGGCCGCCTCCGCGTTCGCCGCCGCCGATCCGGTCGCCCTCAGACCCCGGATCAGTTGTGCGGAGGTGCGCGACGTCGACCTGAGCCGAGCCACCGACGCTCCGGTCACCATCACCTCCGCCACCGTCGTGGGAACCAACTGCGAAGTACGGGGAACCATCGCCCCGGCCGACACGATCGTGGCCCGGCTGCCGCTCAACGGCTGGACCCAGCGCTACGTGCAGACCGGCTGCGGCGGCCTCTGCGGCAGCGCGAACATCAACTACGGCCAGGCCGCCGGCTGCGAGCCCGTCGTCAACGGCGAGGTCGCCAGCGCCACCACCGACATGGGCCACCAGGGCCTCAACGACGGCTCCTGGGCCGCCGGCAATCCCCAGGCCCAGATCGACTTCGCCTACCGCGGTGTGCACGTGACCGCACAGACCGCCAAGGCCCTCATCAAGGCCTTCTACGGCAAGGCACCCCGCTACTCGTACTTCACCGGCTGCTCCGACGGCGGCCGCGAGGCCCTGATGGAGGCCCAGCGCTACCCGGACGACTTCGACGGCATCGCCGCCGGCGCCCCCGCCGGCAACATGGCCGTGCAGAACACCTTCCACCACGCGTGGAACGTCCTCGCCAACAAGGACGCCAGCGGCAACTTCATCCTGCTGGCCGCCAAGTTACCGCTCATTCACACCGCGGTTCTGGCCGCATGCGACGGCATCGACGGCCTGCGCGACGGCCTCATCGACGACCCGCGCCTCTGTGCCTTCGACCCGTCGACGCTGGTCTGCAAGACCGGCCAGGACCCGGCCACCTGCCTCACCAGGGCCGAGGCGACGGTGGTCCGCAAGCTGCACGACGGCGCCACCGACTCCCACGGCAACCGCCTGGAGCCGTACATCTCCCATGAATGGGGTTCCGAGCTCGAATGGACCCTGTTCGTCCCCGCCGCCCAGGGTCAGACGCCGGCGAGCGAGAACTTCGCGCTGTCGTACCTGCGCTACCTGGCTCAGCCGAACAACCCGCGCCCGTCCTTCCAGCTGAACGACCTGAAGCTCACCGTCGAGTCGTTCTGGAAGACCGTGATGCCGTCGAGCTCGTACATGGCGGCCCTGGACCCTGACCTGAACGCCTTCAAGCGCGGCGGCGGCAAGCTGATCCTGTGGCACGGCTGGAGCGACCAGCACATCTCCCCGCAGGGCACACTGATCTACTACGACGCCGTGCGAAGGTCCGTTAACAACGCCGACAGCTTCACCAAGCTCTACTTGTTCCCCGGCATGGCCCATTGTGGCGGCGGCGAGGGCCCGAACAGCTTCGACGTCCTGACCCCGATCATGACCTGGGTGGAGTCGGGCCGCCAGCCCACCGGCATCGTCGCCACCAACGCCGGCCGCACCCGCCCGGTCTTCCCCTATCCGGCCGTGGCCCGCTACGACGGCACCGGAAGCACCGACGACGCCTCGAATTTCGTCTCCTACACCCCGCGCAACCCGGTCCGCGCCGACGCCACGTGGGTGGGCCAGAGCCTCTACTCCTCCCGCTACCAGACCTGGCCCCGGGTGAGGAACGGCGAACTGGTGGTCAGGCCCTGACGTTCTCCAGGTCTTCGAGAAGGCTGGGATGCTCCGGCTCCCAGCCGAGGGCCTGGCGGGTGTGAGCGCTCGACGCCGGCTGGTCCATCGCGAAGATGGGGCCGAACGGGCCGAAGGTGTCCTCCGGGACCGATGCGACCGGCAGGCCCAGGCGGCGGCCGACGACGGCGGCGATGTCGCGGACGGCATCGCCCTCGTCGGCGACCGCGTGCCACGCGGTTCCGGCCGGGGCCGACTCCAGGGCCAGCCGGAACAGGACCGCGGCGTCGAGGGCGTGCACCGCCGGCCAGCGCTGGGCGCCGTCGCCCGGGTAACCGGCGGTTCCCGTGCGGCGGGCGGCGGCGGTCAGCAGGCCGGCGAAGCCGCCCTCGCCGTTGTGGTGAACGGTGCGCGGCATGCGTACGGACGTGGTCCTGACGCCCTGTGAAGCCAGAGCCAGCAACGCGTTGACCGAACGGCCGCGGGCGCCCACCGGGCCGTCGGTGGGCACCGGGTCGGCCTCGGTCGAGGCGCGGCCCGGCACCCACGGCGTGCCCGAGACGGTGACCAGCGGGCGGCCGCTGCCGATCAGCGCCGAACCCAGGGTGGTCATGGCGGCGCTCTCCTCGGCGATCGAGGCGGTGAGGGCTTCCGGCGTGCCGTAGTCGCGCCCGAAGGCGAGGCTGATGACGCCGTCGGCCCGCGACGCGCCCGCCCGGAGGACGTCGAGGTCGGCCAGGTCGCCGCGCAGCACCTCGGCCCCGGCGCCGATGAGGGCCTGCTCCGAGCTGTCCGAACGGGCCAGCGCCAGGACGGTGTGGCCGTTGGCGAGCAGCTCGGCGACCACGGCCGAGCCGATGGTGCCGGTGCCGCCGGTGACGAAGACGTGCATGGGTGCTCCCGAGCAAGTGATGGGACTCTTGTCCCGTCACCATAGCGCGTGATGGGACCATTGTCCCGTCGCCTATGCTGGGAGCCATGGCCCGATGGCAACCGGAGACAACGCAACGACTGGTCGTCGCGGCTGTGGATCTGTTCACCGAGCAGGGATACGACGACACCACCGTGGCCCAGATCGCCGAGCGGGCGGGAGTCACGAAGAGTACGTTTTTCCGGCATTTCTCCGACAAGCGCGAGCTGCTGGTCGCCGGCCAGGAGACCCTGTCGACGCTGTTGGCCGAGGGCATCGCCGACGCCCCGTCCGAGGCCGGCCCGCTCGACGCGGTCGCCGCCGGCCTCCAGCGCGCCTCCAGCGCCATGGGCCCGGCCAACCGCGAGCTGGGCCCCCGCCTGAAGGCGGCCGTGGCCGCCAGCACCGAGCTCCAGGAGCGCGACGCCCTCAAGAGCGTGGGCCTCGCCGCCGCCATGGCCGGCGCCCTGATCGCCCGTCGCGTGCCGGAACCGGTGGCTCAGGTCGCCGCCGAGCTGGGAGTGCTGGCCTTCAAGCGCGGCTACGTCCGGTGGTCCGAGGGCGACCGGGACGACGGCCAGGGCCTGGCGCCGTACGCCCTGACCGCCCTGACCGAACTGCGTGCCGCCACCGCGCTGATCTGATGCGCTGGTACCGCGGCGACTGCCATGTCCACTCCGAGCGGTCCCATGCCGGCGAGCTGACACCCGGACAGCTCACGGCGGCGGCTCGCCGGGCCGGGCTCGACTTCATCGCCGTCACCGAGCACAACACCTCGGAGACCCATGCGCGCTTCACGGCGTACGGCGGGAAAGACCTGCTTGTGGTCCTCGGCCAGGAGGTGGTGACCGAGCACGGGCATTGGCTCGCTCTCGGGCTCGGCCCGGGCCAGGACGTCGAGGGCGTCGACCAGGTCCATCGCGACGGCGGTTTGTGCGTGATCGCGCATCCGCACGCACCGTATCCGTCGGGAACCTTCCGCCTTCCGCGCGACGGTTTCGACGCGGTCGAGGTGTGGAACGGCCAGTGGACCTCGGACCTGCCCTGGAACGCCGACAACGAGAAGGCGCTGGCCCAGTGGGCGAGCGATCTCGGCCGTGGCCGGTGGCGGCCCGCGATCGGCAACAGCGACGTTCATCGCACGGACCAGATCGGCACACCACAGACGGTCGTACGGGCCGAGGAGCTCACGTCGAGCGCGGTGCTCGCGGCCATTCGCGAGGGACACAGCTGGATCGCCGAGTCGGCCGGGGTCGAGCTGTCCTTCACCGCCACCGCCGGCGACCGCCGCGCCGAGGTGGGTGAGCGGCTGCGGTCCGGCGGCCGGCCGGTCACGGTGACCGTGCAGGTCGGCGGCGTGCCGGGCGGCGTGATCACCCTTCATACCGCGCGGGGAGGTGAGCCGTTCGGCGTCCCACGAGATGACCTGGACCGGCGAGCCGGCGTTCGTACGCGCCGAGGTGCGCCATGCCGGCGGGCGGATGGCGGCGCTCACCAATCCGATCGTCGTCACCTGAAGCCGCACCGAGGCGCGCCCTCAGGGCAGGAAGTACTGCGACATCAGGTCGGTGACGAAATCCGGCTGCTTGACGTCCGGCTGGGTGAACTCCCTCATCGCCGGCTTCAGGTCGACGACCGGCGTGCCGGTGACCGCGTCGAGGCCCACCACAGTCAGTTCCCGGCCGCGGACGGCCTCGATGGCGCATGTGGTCACGCCGATCCGGTTGGGGCGGCGCGGGCCCCGGCTCGCGAAGATCCCGACCGGTGGAAGGTCGGCCCGGCCGCGGTACGGGCGCGCCTCGCGGTAGTCGTCGAGCTCCTCCAGCTGATCGAAGACGAAGAGCACCTCCACGTGCGAGAAGAGCTCGAGCCCTTGAAGGCACGCGTCGCCGAACCGCTCATCGACGACGATCGTGCTGCGGACCGCGCCCCAATGATCGGAGTTCTGAACATCCGTCCGCTCGTTGCGGACCGTGCCGATCGGGGTGACCTCGAAGCTGACCATGATCCGAGGCTACCGGCGCCCGCCGAAGGTCCAGGGATGAATCTCGATCCGGTCGTAGTCCCCGGTCGCGGCGAAGAGCTCCCGGATCGCCGCGGGATCACCGAACTCGCCGATCACGGCCGCACCCTCCCAGTCCTCCGTGTCCTCGGAGAGCAGCCGGCCGTAGGCGATGAGCTGCTCCGGGTCCAGTTCGGGCTCGCCGCCCGGCCAGTCCCTGAGCGGCCGGGCGTGCGCAACGACGAGATGGCCCGGACGCGCCTGGTCGCGGCCCGGGAAGTCCCACATCGTCCGCCCCAGCAGATCGACGTACCGCCGGACGATCACGCCGCGGTAGACCCCGGCCAGATAGTTCGGCTCCTCGAACGCGAAGACCCGCGCCGCCGACGTGTCGGGCAGATCGACGATGTGGACGCTGCCGGTGGCCGTTTCGAGGTCGTCGGTGAGCGTGGGCCCCCGGGCGATCATCCCTTCGGCGTACCGGTCCATGAAGGCCCAGTGCTCCTCGACGAGCCGCTGCCGTAGCTCCCCGGCGCCGTCCCGGTCCCGGCAGTAGAAGAAGAAGTCCACCCGGGGAGCCTCGCACGGTCAGCGGAAGGCGTCGATGTGGCGCGCGGCCCAGGCGGCGAACGGGCGTGGTGCCCGGCCCAGAACCTCGGCGACGTCCGGGCTGATCCGCCGTTCCCTTCCCGTCGGCGAACCGAGGATGGCCGGCACGCCTTCGACAGCAAGGGGAAATAGCCTCATCCGTACGGGGTGAGGTGCCCCGGCCGTACGACAGCAACGCTCGTCACATCAGAGCCGCGCCGCATCGGTCAGGAGGGCGCCAGCATGGATCGGCGCGATTTCTGGGTCCTCATCGCCTCCGCGGTCGTCCTCGGCGTCTTCGGCGCGTTCGCGGGTCTGATCTTCGTCGGAGCGACCGGTGCCGGCGGCCGGTGGTACGGCGACCCGGATCCGCACTGGTTCGGCGGGCACTGGTGGTGGATCGCGGTCACCGCCGGGGCCGGGCTGGCGGTCGGTCTGCTGCGCCGGCTCACCCGGCTGCCCGAGGAGGTTCCCGGGCTGATCGCCGACCTGCGGAGCGAGCACGTCGAACCGCGGCTGGTGCCCGGAGTCGTCGCCGTGTCGGCGGTGTCGCTGATCGGCGGGGCCAGTCTCGGGCCGGAGAAGGCCCTGGGCTCCATCGGTGGCGGAGCCGGCGGCTGGTTGTCGCGCCGCCGAGGGCTGAGCGACGACGCCGTACGACTGAACACGCTGTCCGGTTTTGCCGGCGCCTACGGCGGACTGTTCTCCAGCACGGTGATCGTGGTGGCGATGATCATGGAGATCGCCCGGCCGGGTGGCGAGCGGTACGTCAGGGCCCTGCTGGGCACGATCGTTGCCTCGAGCGTCTCGTTCGGCGTCTACTTCGTCATCGCCGGTTCGGTCTTCCTGGACGCCTACCGGGTGCCCCAGTACGAGTTCAAGGACTGGGTGATGGCCGCCGCGGTGCCGCTGGGCCTGTTCGCAGCTGTGGTGGCGACGCTGATGGGCCTGTTCGTCAAGGCCGCGACGGCGCTGTTCGGCCGGCTGAGGTGGCCGGCCGTGGCGAGATCCACCCTGGCCGGGATCGTCTTCGGGCTCGTCGGCGTGGCGCTGCCGCTGACCATGTTCACCGGCAGCGATCAGCTCGCGACACTGCTCGGCGAGGCGCCGAGTCTGGGCCTCGCGCTGCTCATCGTCCTGCCGATCGCGAAAATGCTCACCTTCGCGGTGAGCCAGGCCGGCGGGTTCGTGGGCGGGCCGGTCTTCCCGGCCCTGTTCGTCGGCGGAGCGGCCGGGGTCCTGGTCCACGAGCTGATCCCCGGCGTGCCGCTGGGGCTGGCGTTCACCTGCCTGCTCGCCGCCGTGCCGGGCGGGGTCGTCGCCGCCCCGTTCTCGATGGTGCTCCTGGCCGCGTTCATGACCCAGATCGGGGCGCTGCAGACCGCGCCCATCCTGATCGCCGTCATCACGTCGTTCCTGACGATGAAAGGCGTCGAACACCTCGTGGCGCGCCGCCGGCATGAGGGAGGTGAGACATGAACAGACAGGAATGGTGGCCGTTCGTCGCCAAGATCATCTTGGCGGTGGCGCTCGGAATTCTGCTGCTCATGTTCCTTCAGGCTCTTTCAGTCTTCCAGTAAAGGGGGAAGTCACGTGACCACAGTGGAAAGCGCCGACGTCTGCGTTCTCGGCGCCGGGCCGGCCGGCCTTTCGGCTGCCCTGCGGGCGGCCCGCCTGGGCGCCCGGACCGTTCTCGTCACCCGGGACGCGGTGGGCGGGATGGCCGCCGCCGAGGGCCCGGTGCCGGTGCGCGCGCTCGCCCAGGCGGCCCGGCTGCGCCGCGAGGCGCGGCATCTGCACCGCTACGGCATCGACGTCGGCGACACCGTCCTGAACTTCCCCCGCCTGCTCACGCGGGTCCAGGAGGTCGTCGCCGAGGTCGCCGAGCATTCCATGCTGCGGGCCGAGCTCGAGGACGCCGGCGTGACCATCCTCGAACACGCCGGGACCGCCCGGTTCGCCGATCCGCACACGATCGAGGCCGAGGCCGGCCTGCGCCTGCGCTGCGACAAGGTGATCCTGTGCGCCGGCGGCACCAACCGGGTCCTGCCGGTGCCCGGCGCCGAGCTGGTCGGCTCCCAGCGCGACGCGTGGGCGCTGACCTCAGTGCCGGAGTCGCTGCTGATGATCGGCGCCGGGGCCACGGGCGCGCAGGTCGCGTCGGTCTTCGCCGAGCTCGGCACCCGGGTGACGCTGTTCGAGGCCGGCCCGCGGATTCTCGCCACCGAGGACGAGGACGTCTCGCGGGTCATGGCGGAGTCGTTCCGTGCCGCCGGCATCGACGTGCGCGAGGATTTCGGCCGTATCGAGCGGTTCGAGAAGGCGCCGGCCGGCGTACGGATGGTCCACACAGGGGGCAGCGCGGAGGCGACTCTGGCCGTAGCCGCGATCGGCTGGCTGGCCGACACCGCCGGGCTGAACCTCGGCGCCGCCGGCGTGGCCACCACCGCGCGGGGCTACGTGCAGGTCGACGCCCAGTTGCGGACCAGCGCCGAGCATGTGTACGCCGCCGGCGACGTGACCGGCCGCCTGATGCTGGTCCCGCACGCCGTGCAGGACGGCTACCTGGCCGCGACCAACGCGGTGACCGGCCGCGGCGAACGGCTCAGCCCGCCCGCCAACCCGATCGGCAGTTTCACCGACCCCGAGTACGCCCAGGTCGGCCCCACCGAGGCCCAGGCCCGCGCCGACCGCGCCGTCGTGGTCGCCACCGAGCATTTCGCCGACACGGTGCGCCCGATCATCGACGGCCGCCCCGGCGGCTTCTGCAAGCTCATCGTCGACGCCGGCACCCACCAGATCATCGCCTGCCACATCGTCGGCGAACGCGCCGTCGAGATCGCCCAGGTGGCCGCCGTCGCCGTGGCCGCGCAGATGCCGGTGGAGCAGTTCATCCGGATCCCGCTGTCCTTCCCGACCTACACCAACGTCCTCGGCCGGGCAGCCCTGGCCGCCGCCCGCCAACTCGGCGTATCCGACTTCTGGGACTAGCCGGGCGTTCGCTCCCAGGCCTGTTCGAACTCGGCGGCACTGATCTCCCACTGGACCAGATCGGGGTCGCGGAGGTCGGTCGGCGGGTTGAAGGGCCAGTCGTCGGGTCCGGTTCTGATCACGGTGCCGTCAGGGTTCACCTCGACCTCGCGCAGGCGGCGGCCGTCGGGACCCAGCTCCTCGAAGTAGACGACGTCGCCCTCCCACGGGCGTTTCAGGTGCACGACCTCCCGGCCGGCCAGGACGCCGTAGCCGGGGCGGCCGCGCTGGGCGTCGCGCTCTTCGCGCAGGCCGTCCAGGCCCGCAGGCATGACCGGGGCGTCGATGTCCACCTCGTCCACGTCGTCGTCGCCGGCGAACCGCGCCACGATCTCCGGATCGCCGACGACCTCCAGCTCGGCGAACGTCTCCACGATCTCGTCGGCCGAGCGGGCGTGGATCCACCACCACAGACCACCCATGCCGTAGTCGTGCACGACCAGAAAGCGCTCACTCACGTCCAGGATTGTGCACGCTCTGGCTGGGCGGCGCGACGATGCCGTAGTCGTGAATCTTGCGGTAGATGGTGGCCCGGGACATGCCCAGGGCGGCCGCCGCCTTGACCTTGTTGCCGTTCCAGTCGAGCAGGCTCCGGACTATCGCGTCGCGCTCCATCGCCTCCAGCGGGCTCAGCAAGCGGCGGCTCACCGTGCGGCACTCCGGGGGCAGGTCGGCCGGCAGGATGATGCCGCTGCGGCGATGCTGGACGATGTTGCGGAGCACCTGCCAGAGCTGCTCCACGTTCCCCGGCCAGCTCGATCGGCTCAGCATCTGCATCGCCTCCGGCGAGCAGACCAGGCGGCCGTCCGGCACCAGTTTGGCCAGGAAGAACTGGACCAGGGCGGGCACGTCCTCCAAGTGGTAGCGCAGCGGCGGCAACTCCACCGTGGTCGGGAAGAAGCGCAGCAGATCGGCCAGCTCGGGGGAGGACTGCTGGAAGGTCACGGCGATCCACAACGATCCCGGCGCCTGCTCGACCAGGCGGCACAAAGTGCGCAGACCGGTGGAGCCGGCCCGGTCGACGTGCTGGACGACCAGTGTGCCCTCCCCTTCCTGCAGTTCGCGCCGGATGTCGTTCAGCCACGTGCGGCCGGTCGCGGCCGCGTCGACCACGGCGAAGTGCGCCCCGGGCTGATGGACGGCGCGGACCAGGGCCAGCTTCCCCACGCCCGGTTCGCCTTCCAGGGCGAGCCACTCGCCCGCCGCGTAGGCCGCTCGCACCTGGTGACATCCGCGCAGCCAGAGGCCGCCCGAGCCGACCAGGTTGGGCAGGAAACGGATCGGGGCCGGCGCCGGCGTACCGGTGCGCCGCTCCGCGAGTTTGACGTGGACGACGCCGCCGCTGAGGCGGCCCTCGCCGGGTACCGGGCGGCAGAACAGCCGGGCCTTCACGCCGCTGGGCAGCTCGACCACCGCCGGCGCCGTCGGGTTGCGGCCGCTCAGCGTCTCGGCCGCCTCGGCCAGCAGCACCGCCTGCTCGGCGAAATCCAGCGCGTGCCGGGCATTGTCGTTCATCATCACGACGTCGTCGTTCAAGGCGAAGACAATTCCCGCGGTACGCCTACAGGTGCGCAGATATTCCTGGAGCAGCGCCAGTTCCCGTACGCCGCTGTCGGCCAGCATGGCCTGCTGGATCTGCCCGGCGGTCGTCTTGGCCAGGGCCAGCAGCAGCGGATCGGCGTCCCGGCGCCAGCAGGTCAGGTCGACCGCACCCACCGTCTTGCCGGTGATCGGGTGGTGGATCGGCACTCCCGCGCAGGCCAGGTCCTCCAGGTGCTCCGCGTAGTGCTCGTGGCCGAACACGTGCATCGGGCGGCCGCCCTCCAGGGCCGTGCCGATGCCGTTCGTTCCCACGTACTCCTCGGCGTAACTGAAACCCGGTGACAGGTTGACCCGGTCGAGGTGGGCGTCGAGGTCGCGGCCGGCGTCCAGGCGGGTCAGCACCAGGCCGGTCGGGTCGGTCAGGATGATGCTGACCGGCTGGCCGTCCAGGTGCTCGCGCAGGTGCCGCAGCACGGGCAGCGCGCTGCGGGTCAGCGGCGTGTCCACGTCGGGGTCGCGCTGATAGGGCAGGGCTATGTGGTCGGCGGCCACGTTCCATCGCCGGGACCGCCACCACGAGGCCAGGATCGCGTCCCGTACGCCGTGGGGGTCGATCTCTTCGGTGGTGAGGAACTGTTCTCGGGTCTTGGCCAGGCGGCCGGGGTCAGGTTGCATGGGCCCCCCTGGTCGTGGGGAGACGCTCGTTACGTTCACGTTACGCGAGGGGTCGAGGCCACCTGTCTCATGTTGAGACCCCGATTCACCATGAGCGCGATGGACTCGGGTCATGGACGAGACGTTCAACCCGTGGACTGTCGTGAACGTCGTTTTTCACCATCTGGCTGCGCAGGGTCTGCACCCCACGCTGGGTGGCGCTGATCCGGGCGCGCCGGCCGCCGAGCTCCTGCGCGCGCTGGGCATCCAACCGGCCGCCGAGGGCGACCGTCAGGTCGGTGAGCGGTCCAAGGCGCACCTGGCGGAACTCCGTGCGGCGGTGCTGGGAGAGCCGCCTGACTCAATGTGAGACCGCGAGGCGCGCGGACCTGTGAAAGGAACTTTGAAGACAAAGCCACAGGTGAGGAGTTGACTCATGAGTCGGCAGAGCGTGGCCAAGGCTCATCAGAAGATCCAGGAACTGTCCTGGGAACCGGCGTACCACACCCCGGTCTCGCACTACGGAACCGACTACACGTTCCGCAAGGCACAGAAGAAGGACCCGCTCAAGCAGGTGCTGCGGTCGTACTTCCCGATGCAGGAGGAGAAGGACCACCGGGTCTACGGCGCCTCCGACGGCGCGATCCGCGGCAACATGTTCCGCCAGGTGCAGGAGCGCTGGCTGGAGTGGCAGAAGCTGTTCCTCTCGATCATCCCGCTGCCGGAGATCTCGGCCGCGCGGGCCATGCCCCTGCTCTTCCGTAACGTGCCCAACCCGGAACTGCACAACGGCCAGGCCATTCAGATGATCGACGAGGTACGTCACTCGACGATCCAGCAGAACCTCAAACGCCTGTACATGAACAACTACATCGACCCGGCGGGCTTCAACTCGAGCCTGCGCAACTTCCAGAACGACTACTGCGGCACGATCGGCCGCCAGTTCGCCGAGGGGTTCATCACCGGCGACGCGATCACCGCGGCCAGCATCTACCTGACCATCGTGGCCGAGACGGCGTTCACCAACACGCTGTTCGTGGCCATGCCGGCCGAGGCCGCGGCCAACGGCGACTACCTGCTGCCGACCGTCTTCCACTCGGTGCAGTCGGACGAGTCGCGGCACATCAGCAACGGCTACGCGACGTTGCTCATGGCGCTGGCCGACGAGGGCAACCACCAGCTGCTCGAACGCGATCTGCGGTACGCCTGGTGGAACAACCACCGCGTGGTCGACGCCGCGATCGGCACCTTCATCGAGTACGGCACGAAGGACCGCCGCAAGGACCGCGAGTCGTACGCCGAGATGTGGCGCCGCTGGATCTACGACGACTACTACCGCAGCTACCTGGTGCCGCTGGAGAAGTACGGCCTGGTCATTCCGCACGACCTCATCGAGGAGTCGTGGAACCAGATCTGGAACAAGGGCTACGTGCACGAGGTCGCGCAGTTCTTCGCCACCGGCTGGCTGGCCAACTACTGGCGGATCGACCCGATGACCGACAAGGACTTCGAGTGGTTCGAGCACAAGTACCCGGGCTGGTACGACCGCTATGGCAAGTGGTGGGAGAACTACAACCGGTTGAGTACGCCCAATGGGCACCACCCGATCGTCGCCGAGGACGTCGACTACCAGTACCCGCACCGCTGCTGGACCTGCATGGTGCCCTGCCTGGTCCGCGAGGACATGGTCATGGCCGAGGTCGACGGGCAGTGGCGCACGTACTGCCACGAGGCCTGCCGCTGGACCGACGCCGAGGCGTTCCGCCCGGTCTACCAGGGCCGCAACACCCCGAACATGGGCCAGCTGATCGGTTCCCGCGAGTGGGAGACGCTCTATCACGGCTGGAACTGGGCCGACGTCGTCCAGGACATGGGTTTTGTCCGGGACGACGGCAAGACCATGGTCGCGCAGCCGCACCTGAACCTGGACGACCCGAAGAAGATGTGGACGCTCGACCATCTTCGGCGGATGCCGAACCTGCAGAGCCCGAACGTGCTGCTCAACCAGATGACCGACGAGGAGCGCGCGGCCTTCCACGCCTCGTACGTCCGGGGCGGCCCGGCCGGACGTTTCGCCCGGCCGGAGTAAGCACGAGATGGGCGACAAGCACCGGGTGAGGTTCGAGCCCGTCGGCATCGAGATCGAGGTCGACGAGGAGCAGACCGTGCTGCGCCAGGCGTCCGAGCAGGGGCTGATGCTCATGCACGGGTGCAAGGAGGGCCAGTGCGCGGCCTGCAAGTCGTTCGTGCTCGACGGCGACGACATCGAGCTCGACCGTTACTCCACGTTCGCGCTGCCCGACTACGAGAAGGAGGAGGGCTTCACCCTGCTGTGCCGGGCGCACGTGTACGAGGACGTGACGATCGAGCTGCTCAACTTCGACGAGGAGATGATCCGCTCGGGGCTGCCCATCGTGAGCGCGGTGGCCGAGGTCGTGTCGATCGAGAAGGTGACACACGACCTCCGGCACCTCGTGCTCCACCTGATCGAGCCGGCCGAGATGACGTTCTTTCCCGGCCAGTACGTCGACATCAAGGTGCCCGGCACCGACATCACCCGCTCGTTCTCGATGGCGAGCACCTCCAACAAAAGGCTCGAGTTCGTCATCAAGGTCTACCCGGACGGGGTCTTCTCGTCGTTCCTCGACGGGCAGCTGCGGACGGGTGACCGGCTGGAGCTGACCGGCCCGTTCGGGGTGTTCACCCTTCGCGACGCCCCCGACCGTGATCTCGTCTTCGTCGGCGGCGGGGCCGGGCTCGCCCCGATCCTGGCGCTGCTGCGGTCGATGGCCGAGCGCGGCATCACCCGCAAAGCCGTGTTCTACTACGGGGCCCGTACGGCCAAAGACCTTTGCTTTGTCGCCGAGATCGAGGCTCTCCAAGAGAAGCTGCCCGGCTTCCAGTTCGTGCCCGCCCTCTCCGAGCCCGCCGAGGGCGAGTCGTGGGAGGGCGAGGTCGGCTTCATCACCGACGTGCTCAAGCGCTACGAGGTCGATCTGAGCGGCGCACACGCGTACCTCTGCGGGCCCCCGCCGATGGTCGAGGCGGCCATGCCGTTGCTCGCCTCGCTCGGCACGCCCGAGAAGCACATCTACTACGACAAGTTCACGACCACAGGTGGGGAGGACTGATGACGACCGCGACGGAACGCAGCGTTCCCAAGCCCGTCTTCACCGACGCCGAGGCCGGCGCCAAGGAGTTCCCGGACTCGACAGCGCGCAAGTTCAACTACTACAGCCCGCAGAAGCGCAAGCAGACCCACTACGAGGACGTCACGGTCGAGGTGCAGCCGGACCCGCGGCACTACCTCGCCCAGGGCTGGCTCTACGGATTCGCCGACGGCCGGGGCGGCTATCCGCTGGACTGGACCGTGCTGAAGGCCTGGGGCAGCGACCGTCCGGTCCCCGAGCGCGGGCCGGGCTCGGGTGGGCAGGGCTACGAATGGCCGGCGCACGGCTGGCACGAGTTCCGCGACCCCAACGAGGAGTGGGAGCTTTCGCTCTACCGGTACAACGCCAATGTCGTACGCCAGGTCAACGCGAACGTCGAAGCGGCCAAGCAGGCCAAGGCGTTCGAGCAGTGGTCGCCGAACTGGACGCGTTTCGTGGCGTCGCATGTCGGCGCCTGGATGCACGTCGACCACGGGCTCGGCCTCTACCTGTTCGCCAACGCCAACCGGCGCGGCCCGACCAACATGCACAACACCGCCATCGCGGTGAACAGCATGCACCTCATCCGCGCCGCCCAGGACCTCGCGCTCTACCAGCTCACGCTGAGCGAGGAGGTCGAGGGCTTCGACGGCGCCGCCCACCTGGAGGCCTGGAACAGCGATCCGGCCTGGCAGGGTGTGCGCGAGGTGGCCGAGCGGCTGACCGCGATCAGCGACTGGGGCGAGGCGATCTTCGCGGCCAACGTGGTCTTCCAGCCGCTGGTCGGCGAGCTGTTCCGCAGCCAGCTGGTCATGCAGGCGGCCCCGCGCAACGGCGACTTCGTCACCCCGACGATCGTCGGCGCCGAGGAGTTCGACTTCTCCGAGCGCGACCTGCGCTACACGAAGGCGCTCTACGAGCTGCTCACCAACGACCGCGAGTTCGCCGAGCACAACAGCCGGATCCTCAACGGCTGGCTGGCCAACTGGGTCGGGCTGTGTGTGCCGGCCGCGCGGGCCCTGCAACCGCTGTGGTCGCAGCCGGACGCCAAGCCGATCCGTTTCGAGGACGCGTTCGACCGGGTCAAGAGCCGCTTCGCCGGCATCGCCGAGGACCTGGGCCTGGAGACCCCGAAGGAGCTGGAGCGATGACGCAGCAGTTCAAGGTGGCGGAAAGCCCGTTCAAGTCCGACAACACGCCCTCCAACATGTGCGGCTTCACGCTGATGAACAACCAGATCGGCGTGGTGGTGGCCGAGGTCATGAAGACCAAGCCGGGTGTACGGGTGACGCCGCTGCCCTCGATGATCCGCGTGGACGCCACGAACCGGATGGACGTGGTCTACGACGAGATCTCCGAGGCGCTGGGCGAGGAGCCGGGCTTCTTCGACATGGCCCAGTTCGAGGAGAGCATGTCGACCCACTACGGCCGCATGATCCACGAGGACGACCGGACGATCATGTTCGCCAACCCCGAGGACGCCGCGGAGTACATCGGATTCGACCTCAAGCCGGGGAGGTAGACGTGTACGAGAAGGACGGGGAGAAGTACTTCGTCGTCGACAGCCACATGCACTACTGGAGCGCCGGCCCGGACAACTGGGTGCCGGGGGCCGAGAAGTACGCCAAGGGCTGGATCGAGTGCTTCCACGCGTACCAGAGCCTGGCGCCGGAGTCGACGCACTGGCCGATCGAGAAGTTCATGAGCTACACCGAGGACGACCTGATGAAGGACGTCTTCACCGACGGCTACGTCGACGTGGCGATCTTCCAGCCGACGTATCTGACCGAGTGGTACACCGAGGGCTTCAACACCACCGAGCGCAACGCCGCGCTGGGCGCGAAGCACCCGGGCAAGTTCATCGCCAACACCCGGTTCGACCCGCGCGACGGCGACGACGGGCTGAAGAAGCTGGCCGAGAACGTCGACCGCTACGGCAGCATCGGCGTCAAGCTCTACACGGCCGAGTGGAACAACGGCTCACGCGGCTGGACGCTGAAGGACCCGGCGGCCTACCGCTATCTGGAAAAGGCCCAGGAGCTGGGCATCAAGAACATCCACGTGCACAAGGGCCCGACGATCTGGCCCCTGGACAAGGACGCGTTCGACGTCTCGGACGTCGACCACGCGGCGACCGACTTCCCCGAGCTGAACTTCATCGTCGAGCACGTGGGCCTGCCCCGCATCGAGGACTTCTGCTTCATGGCGACGCAGGAGCCCAACGTGTACGCCGGCCTGTCGGTCGTCATCGGCGGGCTCATGCACGCGCGGCCGCGGTTCTTCGCGAAGGTGATGGGGGAGCTGCTGTTCTGGGTCGGCGAGGACAAGATGACCTTCGGCAGCGACTACGGCATCTGGGAGCCGAAGTGGCAGATCGAGAGCTTCGTCGACTGGGACTACCCGGGCGACGAGTTCTCCGACTACCCGCGGGTGACCACGGCGACCAAGAAGAAGATCCTGGGGCTCAACGCGGCCAAGTTGTACGGGATCGAGGTGCCGGCTTCATTGAGGCTCCCCGAGGACGAGCCCGCGTCCCGGGATGCCTCGGTCGGAGTCAGCTCCGAGTCGCCGGCCGCCTCCCTCGGGGGATGACCACCGCCGTGACGGGATCGCGTGTCCTGGCCGCTCTGGCCGAGGTGCGCGATCCCGAGCTGGACGAGCCGATCACCGTGCTGGGCTTCGTGGCGTCCTCCTCCCTGGAGGACGGCGTTGCGGAGGTGCATCTGCGCCTGCCCACGTACTTCTGCGCGCCCAACTTCGCGTACCTGATGGTGGCCGACGCCTACGACCAGGTTTCCGCCCTGGACGAGGTCCTCCATTGCAAGATCATTTTGGATGATCACTTCGCGTCCGAGGCGATCAACGAGGGGGTCGCGGCCCGGGCCGGCTTCATGGGCTCGTTCGGTGACGAGGCAGTGGACGAGCTCGATGAACTGCGCGGGGATTTCCTGCGCAAATCGGTCATGGCCGGCACCGACGTCGTGTGCCGGCCGCTCGTCGCGGCCGGAGCGACACCCGCGGACCTCGCGGCGGTGGTGCTCGGGGGCGTGCCGTCGTCCCCGGCGCTGGCCCGGCTCCGCCGCCGGCGGCGCGAGCTCGGGCTGCCCGCCGGCGACGACGCGCCGCTGCTCATCGACCCGCGGACCGGCGAAGCGGTGGACGCCGACGGCGTACCCCTGCATCTACGCAAGGCCCGTCTCACCCGGACCAGCCTCGACGCCAACACCTCCATCTGCCGCGGCATGCTGCGGCACCGCTACCCGGCTTCTGCTGAGGAGACCTGATGGCCAAGGAACTTCGATTCGGCGCGGACGCGCGGACCCTGCTGCTCAACGGCGTCGACAAGCTGGCCGAGGCGGTCAAGTCGACGCTCGGGCCCAAGGGCCGCAACGTCATCCTCGAGAAGATCACCGGCTCTCCCGTGGTCACCAACGACGGCGTGACCATCGCCCGGGAGATCCATCTGAAGAACCAGTTCGAGAACATGGGCGCCCAGCTGGTCAAGGAAGCGGCCATCAAGACCAACGACGTCGTGGGCGACGGCACCACGACGGCCACGGTGCTGGCCCAGGCGATCGTGCGGGAGGGCATGGCGGCGATCGGGTCGGGCGCCAACCCCGTACTGGTGAAACGAGGGGTTGACCTCGCTGTTGAACGTCTGGTCGACCGCCTGCGCTCGGTCGCGCGCGAGGTGAGCACCGAACAGGAGCTGTCCCGCGTGGCCGCGATCTCGGCCAACGACGACGACACGGTCGGCGCGGTCATCGCCAAGGCGCTGCACACGGTCGGCGACGAGGGCATCGTGACGGTCGAGGAGTCGCCGTTGAACGGGATGAGCGTCGACTTCGTCGAGGGCTTCGAGTTCGACAACGGCTATCTGTCGCCGTACATGGTGACCGACCCGGCACGGCTCACGGCGATCGTCGACGACCCGTACATCCTGCTCAGCAGCGAGAAGATCACCAAGGTCCAGCAGCTCATGCCCCTGCTCGACAAGATCATGCGAGCGCCCCGCCCGCTCATCATCATCGCCGAGAACGTCGAGGGCACCGCCCTGTCGATGCTCACCCACAACCACGTCAACGGCGTCTTCCAGTGCGTGGCCGTCCGCGCCCCCGGCTTCGGCGACCGCCGCCTGCACAAGCTCGAGGACATCGCCGCCATCACCGGCGGCGCCGTGCACAGCCGGCACTCCGGCTTCACCCTCGAGACGATGACGCTCGACCAGCTCGGCCGGGCCGCCCAGGTGCGGATCAACGCCGAGAGCACCGCCATCATCGGTGGGGGCGGCTCCACCGAGGCGGTCGCGTTCCGGCTCACCCAGATGCGATCCGAGCTGGAAAGGGCCACGTTCGGCGCCGACGAGGACGTGCTGACCGAGCGGATCGGCGCCCTGTCCGGCAAGGTCGCCCTGATCCGGGTCGGCGCGCCGACCAACACCGAACTGAAGGAGCTGCAGCACCGGGTCGAGGACGCGCTGTCGGCCACCCGGGCCGCGATGGCCGAGGGCATCGTCGCCGGTGGGGGAGCGGCCCTGCTGCACGCCCAGGACGCGGTGGACGGCATGGACCTCAAGGACGACTACGGCATCGGCGTCGAGATCGTCCGGCGTGCGCTCACCGAGCCGGCGTTCCTGATCGCCACCAACGCCGGCTATTCCGGCGCCGAGACGGTCGCCCGGATCGCCGAGCTGGGCCGCGACGACGGCTTCGAGGCGCTCCAGGGCCGCTACGGCAACATGATCGAGATGGGCGTGGTCGACCCGCTGCGGGTCGTGCGCTCGGCCCTGGAGAACGGCGCGTCGGTGGCCGGCCTGCTGCTCACCACGAACACCCTGGTCGCCGAGGAACAGACGCCGTGGGGCGGCAGCCCCGCGCTGATGACCGAGATCGGCGAGCTCGACGAGGGCCTGCGCCAGCCGTCCCCCGACTCGAGCACCCCGCAGTCGCTGGGCCTGGGCCCCTCGGTCGGCTAGAGGAATGGCAACAGTCGCACCCTCCGACCTGCGAGGGCTGCTGTCGAGAGGCCGGGTCCGGGGCACGATAGCGTTGCTGGGCCCGGCCTTCGTCGCCGCGGTGGCCTATGTGGACCCGGGGAACTTCGCCACCAACTTCACGGCGGGCGCCCAGTTCGGCTACACCCTGATCTGGGTCATCGTGGCCGCGAACCTGACGGCCATGCTGGTGCAGTACCTGTCGGCCAAGGCCGGCGTGGCCACCGGACGCGACCTGCCCGAACTGTGCCGTGTGCATCTGCCGAGGCCGGTCTCGCGCGGCCTCTGGGTGCAGGCCGAGATCGTCGCCATGGCCACGGACCTGGCCGAGTTCGTCGGCGCGGCCATCGGCCTGTACCTGCTCTTCGGCGTCCCCCTGTTCCCGGCCGGCTTGATCACGGCCGTCGTGGCGTTCGCCATCCTGTCCCTGGAACAGCGCGGCTATCGCCGCTTCGAACTGGCGATCGTGGGCTTGCTGGGCATAGTCCTGCTGGGTTTCCTGTACGACCTGCTGGTCGTGGGCGCCTCGCCGGCAGGCATAGCGTCAGGTCTGGTCCCACGCCTGGCCGGCGGCGACAGCGTGCTCCTGATCTGCGGCATCATCGGCGCCACGGTCATGCCCCACGTGGTCTACCTGCACTCGGCCCTGACAAAGTCGAGGGTGGCCTGCAAGGACGACGCCGAACGAGCGGAACTGCTCCGCTTCCAGCGCCTGGACGTCCTGATCGGCCTGGGAGCGGCCGGCCTGATAAACCTGTCCATGCTGGTGGTGGCGGCATCCCTGTTCCACGACAACGGCGTCCCGTTCGCTTCCGGCGACGCCATCCAGTCAGCCCACGACGGCTTGGCCACGATGGTCGGCGGTGGCGCGGCCCTGGCCTTCGCCGTGGCCCTCCTGGCCTCAGGCTTGTCCTCGTCAAGCGTGGGCACGTACGCCGGCCAGATCGTCATGCAGGGCTTCATCCGCCGCCGCATCCCTTTGTTCCTCCGCCGAGCGGTGACGATGGCCCCGGCCCTGCTGGTGCTGGGCCTGGGCCTGCCGCCCACCGACAGCCTGGTCATCTCCCAGGTCGTGTTGTCGTTCGGCATCCCGTTCGCCCTGATCCCCCTCCTGCTGCTGACCCGCCGCCGGGACATCATGGGCACTTTCGTCAACAACCCCTTGACCAATGCCGCCGCTTTCCTGGCCGCATCCCTGATCATCGGCCTGAACGTCTTCCTGCTGCTGGAGACCTTCGTCCTCTGACCGACTTCACCATGCGAAGAGCGGATGCCGGAGCCACTCGGTGAGGAGTTCCACGTCGACGACGTGATACGAACTCCTCGCCGGACCCGGCACGAGCGACTCGCCCAGCCAGGCCCGGAACGACTCGAGGTCCTCCGCGGTCCACGCGCGGGGAAGGAGGACGGTTCGGCAGCGTTCAGGCGGCCATTACGCCGGCCAGGCCCAGCAGGGCCATCACCAGGCTGCTGACGAACAAAGCGGGGTTGTGGGCGCCCCACCAGCGGATGCGGGCTCGGGCGCAACCCGGCACCTCGTCGATGCGGACCACGCGCAGGGCGACGGCGTTCAGCACGGCGACCAGGATGCCCAGCAGGCCCAGCCGGAGGACCAGGGCGGCCACCTCGCCGAACGTCGTCGCTTCCATACGGTCATCTCACTCGCCGCGCCGGCGTGATGGTGTCTCAGTGTGAGACAGTCAGCGGGCGATGTAGCCGCCGTCGACGAACAGCTCGGCGCCCGTCACGAACGAGGCGTCGTCGCTGACCAGGAAGGCGATCGCCGACGCGATCTCCTCGGGGCGGCCGACACGGCCGAGGGGCGTCGTGGCGACGTACGGCGCCTGGTCGGTGTCGCCCATCATCGGGGTTTCGATGAAGCCGGGGTGCACGCTGTTGACGCGGATGCCCAACGGCGCCCACTCCACCGCGATGTTCTTCGTCAGCGTGCGTACCGCACCCTTGGCCGCGTGGTAGGCCGGCGACGTGCCGAAGCCGCCCGACGCGCCGAAGATGGAGCTGGTGTTGACCACGGCGCCGTGCGACGAGGCCTTGAGCAGCGGGGCGAACGCCTTCGTGCCCAGGAAGACGCTCGTCTGGGTGACGGCCACGATCTTCTCGTAGAGGGCGTACGACGTCTCCTCCAAAGTCTCGGCGTGCCCGAGGCCGGCGTTGTTGACCAGGATGTCGAGGCCGCCGAACGTCTCCCGTACCGTTTCCACGGCCGCGGTCCAGGCCGCCTCGTCGGTCACGTCGAGGTGCAGGAAGAGCGCACGGCCGCCGTTCTTCTCGATCTCGGCCGCCACCTCGGCGCCGGGACCGTCCTGCACGTCGGCGACGACGACGGCCGCGCCCTCGCTCGCGAGCCGCAGTGCCGTCTGCTTGCCGATGCCGCTGGCGCCGCCGGTCACGAGTGCGGTCCTGCCATCCAGTCGAGCCATGATCGTTGTCCTTCCGAACGGGGAAGCCGAAGCTGATAAGTAAACGATACGTCTCGTACAGGTTTCAGGATCCTGTGATCTGCGCCTCTGGTGAACAATGGCGGTATGCCCGCTGGAGGAGCCCGCCCCGGAGCCGGTCGCAAGCGCGACCCCGAAGCCCATCGGGCCGTTCTGGTCGCGGCCGAGGAGCTGCTGAACGAGATCGGCTACCACCGCGTCACCATGGAGCGGATCGCCGAGCGCTCCGGCGTGGCCAAGATGACCCTCTACCGCTGGTGGCCCAACAAGGCCGCGGTGGTCACTGATGCCGTACGGACGCGCCTCGCCCCGGCGGCCGTGCCCGACACCGGGGACATCGCGGCCGACGCTTCGGCGCAATTGAGAGCTTTACTGCAAACCCTGACCCTGTACGGCGATGCGAGTGTCGTCGCCGGAGCCATGAGCTCGCGGGGCGAGGCCGGTCTGGCCGACCTGCGCGACATCCTGCACCCGTGGTTCCAGGGCCTGGTCGCGATCCTCGAGCGCGGTGTGGCGACGGGGAAGCTGCCGCCGGGCTTCCCCGTCCACCTGACCGCCCAGGCCTGGCTGGGCTATGTCGTCTACCGCGTGGTGTTCCTGCAGGAGGCCGTCGAGGCCGACGACCTCCTGACTTTGATCAGGCAGTCACTAGCGGCTTGAGCGCCTCGCCGGCCATCGTCACGACGCCGGGACGGTGGCCGTTGCGGATGAGGTTGATGCAGATGCCGTCGATGCCGGCGCCCAGCACCTTCTCCTGGAGCTGCTCGGCGACCTGGGCCGGGCTTCCGACGAAGGCGCGGGCCCGGCGGGCGTCGTCGAGGGTCGCGTCGAGCTCCTTGACCTCCTGATCGGTCTCGCCGACGACGCCGGTGGCCAGGAAGCTGGTGGCCAGCGTGGCCGGGTCGCGGCCGATCTCCTCGCAGCGCTGCCGGAGCACGGCGACCTTGCGGGGCAGGTCGTCCAGGTCGCAGATGATGTTCATGTGGTCGGCGAACCGGGCGGCCAGGCGGAACGTCTTCTGCTCACCGGCGCCGCCGAGCATGATGGGCACCTGGCGCAGGCGCGGGTTGTTCATCGCGCCGCGGGCCGTGTACCACTTGCCCTCGACCGTGGGCTCCTCGCCGCGCAGCATGGGCGCGATGATGTTCAGTGCCTCCTCGAGCCGCTCGAAGCGCTGCCCGAAGGTGCCGAACTCGAAGCCGAAGTCCTGGTGCTCACGCTCGAACCAGCCGGCCCCGATGCCCAGGATGGCCCGGCCTTTGGCGATCACGTCGAGGGTGGTCACGGTCTTGGCGAGCAAGGCGGGATTTCTGTACGTGTTACCGGTGACCAAGGTCGACAGCTGCACCGTCGAGGTGGAGGCGGCGAGGGCGGCCAGGGTCGTGTAGGCCTCCATCATCGGCTGGTCGGGCGTGTTGATGCCGGGCAGTTGATAGAAGTGGTCCATCACCAGCACGGTGTCGAAGCCGGACGCCTCGGCCTCGCGGGCCTGGGCGGCGACGGTGTCGAAGAGGTTCTCGACGGGCACGCCGGGATAGGTGAAGTTGGGGATCTGATATCCGAGGCGGATGGTCACGATGGCTCCCGGAGCGCATGAGTTGTAAGAGGGCTCTTACTTGGTAATGTAAGAGGCCCCTTACATGGAGGCAACCGTGACGCGCTATCACCACGGCGATCTCCGGGCCGCCCTGGTCGAGGCGAGCTTCGAGGTGCTGGCCGACTGCGGGTTGCAGCGCTTCTCGGTCGCGGCGGTCGCCCGGCGCATCGGCGTGAGCACCGCCGCGCCGTACCGGCACTTCCCGGACCGTGCCCATCTGCTGAGCGCCGTGTCGGCGGAGGCCGCGCGTGAACTGCGTACGGCGATCGAAGCCGCCGCCGGCGAGGCGGGAAGCGATCCGGCGGCGCGGATGGCCTCGGTGGCCGGCGCCTACGTCCGATATGTCGGGCGGACCGGGGCCGGGATGAGCGTCATCTTCGCGAGTGAGCTCTACGACGTGCGCGATGATGAGCGCCGCGAACAGACCCGCGCGCTCATGACGGCGCTTCTCGATCTGGCCGCCTCCCCGGGGGGTTATCCGGCGGCGGTCCGGCTCCTGGAGGCGACGCTCGCGGTGGCGCACGGCTACGTCTCGTTGTTCGCCGAGGGGTTCTTCGCGCACGGCGACCGCGCGCTCGACGAGGTCGCCGAGCGGGCGGTGGAGGCCGCATTGACTCTCATCGATTGATGGGTGATGATGGCCGTCCGGTGGCCGTCGTGGGGGCCAGCGCCTTTCCCTGTCCAGAAGGGCTTCCCCCATGTCCCGCCTATTCGCCGCCGTCGCCGCGGCCGTCCTCGCTGTCGTCCTGATGCCGCCGCCCGCCTCATATGCCGACTCCGCGGCCGCCGCCAAGGCCGTCTACATCCCCGCCTCGTGGAAGAGCACCGGCGAGGTGCCGTGGAGCCAGGACCGCACGCGGGAGTCCGCCAACTTCATCCTGCTGTGGGGCGAGAAGTCGGGCACGAACCCGGTCGGTGCTCCCTCGCCCTACACGTTCGATCCGGACAACATCCTGTCCCAGCTCGAATCGCTGTACTCGTACTACGTGAACACCATGAAGTTCACGCCCGAGACGGGTGCGCTGGCGACGTACAAAATCGATGTCATCGTCACCCAGACCTGGAACCGCGCCGAGCTGAACGCGTGGGCGACCGGCGGCAGCGCCGACGGCAAGGTCGGCGTCATCAACATCGCGCCGGCGGCGGCCCTGCCCGGTTCGTGGGGTCTGGCCCACGAGCTCGGTCACGTGTTCCAGAACCTCACGTTCCTGGGACGTTCGGGGTACGGCTTCACGGACGCCTCGGCCGGCACGTTCTGGGAGGCGAGCGCCGAATATATGGCCATGCAGGTCTATCCGGACGGCGGCGCCGGCGACCTGACCCGCTTCCTGCGCACCGAGAACCTGGCCTACTCGTCGAGCCGGCACCACTACGGCGCCTGGATGCTCATCCAATATCTGGTCGACCGCAACGGCGGCGTGTCCATTTTCAACCGGCTGTGGAACGAGGCGCGCAGCGGCGAACATCCGCTCGAGACGTACCGGCGCCTCAGGGGTTTCAGCCAGCAGCAGCTCAACGCCGACCTGGCCGGGTACGCCCAGCGCCAGGTGACGTACGACTACACGAACAAGAGCCACTTCCAGCGCTTCGTGGACGGCGTCTACGGCGCGGGATTCATCAACGCCTACAACGGGGTGCCGGTCGAGGCGGTGGGGAACCACTACGCGATCCCGGCCGCGCTGGCGCCGTCCGACTACGGCTACAACAAAATCAGGCTGGTGCCGTCGGGCTCGACCGTCCAGCTCCGCTTCAAGGGCCACGTCGACGCGGCGGCCGGCTCGGGCTGGAGCTACGGCTTCGTCGCGGTGCGGAACGGAGTGCCCCGCTACGGTCCGGTGTCGACGGCGGCGGACGGGCAGATCTCGTTCACGCTCCAGGAGGGGGAGCGGGACCTCTATCTGGTGGTGCTCGGAGCGCCGTCGACGGTCCACCACTACGGCTTCCTCGACGGATACACCAAGAACTACCGCTATCCGTACGAGTTCGCGCTGTCCGGTGCCGTGCCTTCGGGTTTCGAGCCCGGCTATGCGAAACCGGCCGCCACCGGCGGCGGCCACTGGCACAGCAACGGCGGCGGCTGGGTCGACAACCGGGCCACGGTGGCCGCGACCGCCTACGTGGGGCCGCGCGCGGCCGTCTACGGCTCCAGCACGGTCAGCGGCAACGCCCGCATCGAGGGCTTGGCGTGGGTGAATTCGGGCGCCCGCATCGGCGGCAACGCGGTGGTGAAGGACAACGCCCTGATCCAGGGCGGCGCGGACCTGTCGGGTTCGATCGTCGTGGGCGGTGACGCGGAGTTGGCGTCCGCGTGCAGTTCGGGCACGTACCTGTTGTTCAACCCGAACCGCGGCTGCGACGGCCGACCGGGCGAGACCGACATCAACCCGTCCTTCACCCCGTTCACCGACGCCGAGATGGCCCTGTCCGGAACGACACCACCGCCCACGACGCCCGCGCCCACGACGCCTGTGCCGACGACGCCTGTGCCCGCGGGCTCGTGTTCCGCGCGGCTGACCGTCACGGGCAGTTGGACGGGCGGCTTCCAGGGCGAGGTCACGGTGACCGCCGGCGCGGCCGGGACGACCGCCTGGACCGTCGGGTGGCAGCTCTCCACCGGCCAGCGCATCCTCCAGTCCTGGGGCGCCGGGGTGACGGCCTCCGGCGCAACGGTCACCGCCGCGAACGCCGCCTGGAACGGCACCCTCGCCCCCGCCACCGGCACCACCTTCGGCTTCATCGCCGAAGGAACGCCCAGCGCTCCGGCACTCACCTGCTCCGCGAGCTGAAGGGACGCCCGCAAGTTAACGGTCCTTCGCCCGCCCGGCGTGCGACCGCAAGTTAACGGTCCTTCGCGCGTCCGCCGGGTGGCGGGAAAGTTCCGCCGCCCGGCGCTCGATATCGGGGCCGCCGGACCCCAGGATGGTCGAAACATCTCCGTAACAAATGGGGGTCCCCGTGACGACCGTTTTGCCTCCTCCGCCCTTCGACCCCGAGCTGGCCGCCGCGCTCGACGTGATCCAGCAGCAGCTCCCGTCCGCGCTGACCGCCGAGATGATCCAGCCGATGCGCGAAGGCAGCGTCATGGCCGACCTCAGCGACGAGCAACTGGCCCGCGACGGCGCGTTCACCGTCGACCGCCGCCTCGTGCCCGGTCCCGCGGGTGACCCCGACATCGAGCTGCTCATCCTGACCCCGGCCGGCGCCGGCGCCGCCCTGCCCGGGATCTACCACACCCACGGCGGTGGCATGGTCGTCGGGAACAACCGCTCCGGTGTCGACGCCCTGCAGGACTGGGCCACCGAGGTTCCGGCCGTCATCGTCTCGGTCGAGTACCGTCTCGCGCCCGAGCACCCGCATCCGGCGCCCGTCGAGGACTGCTACGCCGGCCTCGTCTGGACCGCCGCGCACGCCGCCGAGCTCGGCATCGACCCCGGTCAGATCGTCATCGCCGGTGCCAGCGCGGGCGGTGGCCTGGCCGCCGCCGTGGCCCTCATGGCCCGCGACCGCGGTGGGCCCGCCCTGGCCGGTCAGATGCTGCTCTGCCCCATGATCGACGACCGCAACGACACCCCGTCCGCCGTGCAGATGGCCGGGCTCGGCGTGTGGGACCGCACCGCCAACGACACCGGCTGGACCGCTCTGCTCGGCTCCGCCCGGGGCGGGCCGGACGTGTCGCCGTACGCCGCACCCGCCCGGGCCATCGACCTCTCGAACCTGCCCCCGGCCTTCATCGACGTCGGCTCGGCCGAGACCTTCCGCGACGAGGACGTCGCCTACGCCGGCCGCATCTGGCAGGCTGGCGGCCGGGCCGAGCTCCACGTCTGGCCCGGCGGCTTCCACGGCTTCGACGGCCTGGCCCCGCAGGCCGCCATCTCCCAGGAGGCCCGGGCCGCCCGCCTGCGCTGGCTCAAACGGCTGCTCGGCGCCTAGCCACCACACCCGACGCGAGGGAGGATGACGAGGTGAAGGACCTCGCCGTCCGGCTGGCCGCCCTCGATCCCGACGCGGGGGCGGCGCTGCGCGTGATCGCGTATTTCGACCGCCTCGTCGAGGAACGGGCCGGGCTGCGGGCCGTCGTCCGCGGCGCGGCCGTCCTCGCGGGCTGCCCGGCCCGGTTGCGGGACGACGAGCGCCACATCAACGTCCGTGTCGAGCCGGACGGTTCGTCCACGGCGGGTGGCGGCCGTCCCGACCCGGCCTGGATGGCGGCTCCGGTCGACGACGCGGCCACACTCTGCCTCGAACGGTCCGGCGTCCCCGGCGAGATCGAGGCCATGGTTCTCGAACGGGCCGCGGCGGCCGCCCGTACGGTCCTCGACCGCACCCGCGGCCACACCTCCCGCCCCGATCCCGCCTCGGCCGAGCTCGTCGTGGACCGTGCGGCCCCCGAGCCCTTGCGTCTGCGCGCGGCGGCCCGGCTGGGCTTTCACCAGACCGATGGGGTACGAGCCATCGCGCTCGCCACCGGCACACCGCACCTCGTCCACGCCGACCGCGACGGTATGGACATCGGCGGGCGGGCCGGTGTCGGCCCCGCCGTCGCCGTGAAGGATCTGCCGGATTCGTGGGCGGCGGCCCGGATCGCGGTGCGCTTCACGGCCGAGGGCGACGAGCGCGACCCCGGCCGCCGCGTCGTCCACGCCGATCAGCTGGGCGGTCTGGCGCTGCTGGCCTCCGTGATCCTCCCCGGCACCGAGCCCCACCCCGACCTGCGGGCCTTGGAACGCGCCGCCGCCGGTGCCCCCTGGATGCTCCGCACCCTCGACGCAGTCGCCGAGGCGGCCAGCCTGCGCGCGGCCGCCTCCGCGTTGCGCGTGCACCACTCCACGCTCCAGGACCGCCTCGCCCATGCCCAGCCCCTGCTGGGCTGGGACCCCCGGGAGCCGCAGGGCCGCCTGCGCCTCCAGGTGGCCCTCGCGATGCGCCGCCTCCACCGCAACCCGCCGCTCTGACCGCCCGGACCGGTCAGTGGAGGCCGGCGTCCTCGGCGGCGGACATGAGCGCGGCCGCGCTGTCGATCAGCTCGGTCAGGGAGGACAGGGCCGACGGCAAGGTGACGTACACATGGTCGACCCCGGCCTTGGCCAGCGCCTCGATCTCCTCGACGATCTTCGGGATCACCGGGGTCGTGGCCACGCCGATCTGGAAGACGCAGGTGATGGCGGAGCGGTCGCGTCCCGCGTCGGCCGCCATGTCGCGCAGCCTGGTCAGGGTCTCGCCGACCTGGTCGGCCGGGGTGGCGGTGGGCAGCCAGCCGTCGGCGCGGCGGGCGGCGCGGCGCAGGGCCGGCTCGCCACGGCCACCGAGGACGATCGGGATGCGGCGAGCCGGTTTCGGGTTGATTCGGGAGGGTTTGACGGCGTATCTACCGTTGTCGAACGACACCGGGTCCGGGCCCCAGACCGCCTCGGCCACGTCGAGGAACTCGTCCAGGGCCGCGCCGCGCTCGGTCAGCGGGCGTGGGGCGGTGGCCTCGAACTCGTCGACGGACCAGCCGGCGCCCAGGCCGGCGATGAGCCGGCCGCCGCTCGCGGCGTCCAGGGCCGCGAGGGTCTTGGCCAGGCGCACCGGCAGGTGAAGGGGCGGCACCAGGACCCCGGTGCCGAGCTCCGCCCGCGACGTCACGGCGGCCGCCATCGAGAGCGTGACCAGCGGATCTGTGGTGTAGCCGTACCTTTCCGGCCACGGCACACCCGGCATGCCGTACAGGCCGTGAGTTCCGCTTTGATCTTCCGGCGTCAGCACTCGTTCGTACGCCCAGAGGCTGTCGAAGCCGATCCGCTCCGCCTCCCGGGCGAACGTCGTCACGTCGTGCGCGAGGTCGTAGGTGGTGGTCTGCGGCAGGTTCACACCCAGTTTCACCGGCCCCACCCTACCGTCCACTGGGGACGCGGCACTGAAAAGCGGCCAGGAGGGTATACAGCGGTGGTGGGAGATCTCGTGGACGCGCCGATCCTTGCCGCGATCGCCGGCGGCTTCGGCTCCAGCAGCCGGGTGCCGGGGCTCGCCGCCGATCTGCTGGTGCACGATCTCGACGGCTGGATCCCCGCGGAGAGCCTGATCGGCGACGGTGTCGAGGTGCTGCTCGAGGCCGGGCGGCGGCGGTGGCGGGCGGCGCAGCCCCACGTGTCGGCCGCGCTGATCTGGAAGGCGTACTCCTATTGGCTCGGCGTTCCGGCGGTCTTCGGCTGGGTGGCCGCGCGCCGGGTGCCGCATCTCACGATGGCGCAGGTGCTGGTGCGGTTCGACGACCGGTACGCCCCGGCCCGGCTGGGCCTGCGCGAGGACGTGCCGGTGTCGGTGCTGCCGGGCGATCCGCTGGCGGGTGGCGGCGAGCCGCGGGTCCGCGTGGCCGGCGACGAGGGGGCGCTGCTGGCCACCCTGCGCCGGACGCTGCTCGACGAGCACGTCACGCCGCTGCTCGACACCGTCCTGGGCGCGACCCGGGTCAGCCGGCGGCTGCTGCTGGGGTCGTTGTCGGCCGGGATCGCCCACGCGGCCCAGCGGGCTTCTGCCGTGTCCGGGGCGCCGCCGGGGGAGATGACGGGTCAGGTGCTGCGGACGCTGGGGGTCGAAGGGCTTGTCGAGTGGAACGCCGAGCGCGTCCGCCGGCGTACCTGTTGTCTCGCCTTCACGATCCCGCATCAGCGTCTCTGCGCCGACTGTTCCATCCGCTGACGCTGAACCGCACATGGGAGCGCTCCCGTATGGGTAGGAGGGAGGCATGCTCATGGCGCTGTTGCTCGATCTCGCGAACATCCTCGGTGGGTTGCTGCTGGCCGCGGCGCTGCTGCGGCAGATTCCGCGCGTCGGCGGCGGGATCGGCGGATTCGCCGACAAGGTGGGGCCGTGGGGCTGGGTGGTCGGCGTCGTGGCCCTGGTCGCCGGCGGCTACTACCTGCTGGTGCACCTGTTCGACGGTCCGCACGTCTTCCACTTCGAGGTGGTCGGCATCGCGGTCGGCGTGGCCCTGCTGTGGGACCGCCTGACCGGCCGCAAACCCGTGGAGACCGGGTCGGCGCCGTTCGGCCGGGGGCTGCTGCTGGCGATCTTCGGCGTCATCGCGATTGTCGTCGGCCTCCAGGGCCTGGTAACGCCGGACTGATCGGGCCTGGTCGCGGCCTTGATCAACCGCCACCGCAAAGGGGGGCGAAAGCAGGCACATTCCCCGTCCGGGCGTACTGAGAACAACGTCACGATCGCCCTTCGGGGCTTTGCCGACGGTCGCGGGGCGTGGTTACGGTCGGCCGGTCCCACGATCGTGGGCACCGCGGGCGGAACGCCGAGTCCTGCCGCCGCCCGACGGAATTTAACCAAGGCATGGAGCGGGGGACCCAAACGTTCCTCGGTGCGCCACCGCGCGCGCCTCGGGGTGAAGCCGCCACGTGCGGCCGGGCACCTCAGCCCGAACCCGACAGCTCACCTCGTAGGCGTGGAGGTTGTTCTTCCATGGCACAGACCCGTAAGCACACCGTCGCGCTCGGCCTCACCACCGCCGGCGTGGCCGGCGCGTTCGCCCTGTTCGGCGCGGCCCAGCCCGCCCAGGCCGCGAGCAGCGTCAACTGGGACGCCGTCGCCCAGTGCGAGTCCAGCGGAAACTGGAGCATCAACACCGGCAACGGCTTCTACGGCGGCCTGCAGTTCACCAAGAGCACCTGGAAGGCCTACGGCGGCGGCAAGTACGCCAGCACGGCCGACAAGGCGAGCCGCAGCGAGCAGATCGCGATCGCCGAGAAGGTCCTCGACGGTCAGGGCATCGGCGCCTGGCCGGTCTGCGGCAAGAAGGCCGGCTCGACCAAGAGCTACAAGGGCCACAACACCAGCGGCGCCTCGGAGCGGAAGTCGTCGTCCACCGCCAAGAAGTCGACCAGCTCGAAGAAGTCGACCAGCTCGAAGAAGTCGACCTCGACCCACAAGTCGACGACCAAGAGCACGACGACCACCCACAAGTCGACGGCGAAGACGACCGGTGACTTCTACGTCGTCCGGGCCGGCGACACCCTGGCCAAGATCGCCAACCGCTACCAGATCGAGGGCGGCTGGGAGCGGCTGGCCGAGCTCAACAAGAGCATCATCGACGACCCGAACCTGATCTTCCCGGGTCAGCGCATCTCGATCTGATCCCCCTACATCGCCGGAACGGCGATGATCCGGCGCGCCCGGACCTCGGTGTTCCCCCGCACCGGGGCCGGGGCCGCCGCCAGCGCCGCGGCCGCCTGCGATTCCTCGCGCAGGCTGCTCGCGGCGCGCTGGGCCAGCGAGGCGTCGTGCCAGGCCGTGGCCTCGGCCTCGACGGCCAGGTCGTAGCTCTGGCGCAGCCACGCGGCCGAGGCCCGCGCGATCACCAGCTCCTGGTCGACCGGGTGGAGCCGGGCGTCCCAGCCGTTGCGCCCGGCCAGCGCGTCGCCCGTCGCCGAAGCCGGCAGCTCACCGCGGCCGGCCGCCGCCGCGACCGCCTGGTGCAGGAAGCGCTCCCGGGCCGCGTACTCCTCACAGGTCCGCACCGACCACGGCGTGCCCCACGCCGCCGCCGAGGCCGCGGTCCGCACCCGGGCGTCCGCCTCGAGCCACGCCTCGTACGCCGTGGTCACCGCGGCCGAGGCCTGCTCCCAGATCTCGTGCCAGCGGGCCGCCGACGCCGCCGCCCGTGAGGCCGCCACCTCGACCTCGTCGGCGAACCGGGCCGCCCGCGCCGCCTCTTCGGCCTGCCGCTTGCGCGAGGTGGCCTGCGCCCGCAGCACGGCCACCGTCTCCTGAGCGGCCTTGCGCGGGTGGCGCATCGCCTGCGGGCTGCCCAGCAGGAGCAGGGCGGGCAGGGTGAGCAGCATCAGCGTGGCCCAGATGGCCGCCGGCGCCGGTGAGGAAACGAGCATTTCGGCTACAACATTCATGATGGTCAATCCGTCCAGTCGGCACGTCCACTCTTCGCAACAGGGCTGCGATCACCAGAGGGTGATCAGAGGGACGCGGCCGGAGGCGCGCGAGAACCGCGGACACCCGCGGTGAACTGCGTACTGAGGACGGTGGCGCGGTCAAGCGGCGCCTGCTCGAACTCCGCGTCCTCGCCCGGCTCTTCCGGGGAGGACTCAGCAACGGCGGAGGAGGAAACAGCGGCCCGCGGCGAGGAGGCGGCGGACGGCCGCTGCGGCGTGGCGACCTGCGCCAGCAACACGAACAGCAGGATGGACACCAGCGAGCGCAGCAGGAGCATCCTGCGGTCGCCGGTCGTCGTCATGCGTACCAACATAGCGACTCATGGGAGATCTTGCCCGCCGCGCCACACCGCCACGTCAGAGTGACGGCCGCCGCCGTCGGCGTTGGTGAACGTATGCCGCCGGGAGGCCGAACAGCTTCCGCGCGTTCCCCGAGACGAAAGCGCGGAACACCTCGGGAGAGAGCCGCTGGGCCAGCCGCAGCAGGCCGGTGTTGTAGTTCTCGGTCATCTCGATGTTCGGTGGCCGCCGGACATAGTGGTCGGGCCCGTCGGTGGCCGCGTCCGACCCGAACAGCACCCGGTCCGGCCCGAGCTCGTCGAGCAGCCGCTGGGCCTCGGCCGACCGGCACCAGGACGTCTCCAGGTAGAGGTTGGGCAGGGCGGCCGCGTGCCGCAGGGCCCGCTTGCGGCCCTCGGGCGGGCCGAGGTAGGTGTGGTAGAGCACGAACCGTACGGCCGGGAACCGCTCGGCCAGCCGCCGGATCAGGTCGGGGTCGGCCGGGCCGGGCGCGCTGTGCACCGTCACCGGGACGCCGGCCTCCTCGGCCACGCGGAGATAGGGATCCAGACCTGGCGTGTCGGCCGGATATCCGTCGTACGCCGGATGGAGCTTGAGCCCCGCGCCGCCGGCGGCGAGCCGCCGCCGGACATCGGCCGGATCGGGGCCGCCGGGCCGCACCCAGACCAGCGGGGTGAGCCAGGGCGTCGCCTCGGCCACGATCTCGACCAGGTCGTTGTCGGTCCACGAGACCAGCGCGTGCGTCATGCCGCCGGAGAAGGCGGCCGTGCGCAGGCTGTCGAAGCCCAGCGTGCCACCGCCGGGCGCGCGGACGTGCGTGTGCGCGTCGACCGGGTCGAGCCCGATCCAGAGCCGGTAGTCGGCGCCGTCGTTGTTGTCGCACTGGTCCGATCGCGCCGAGCGCACGACGCAGTCGACGACGTGGCGGCCGGTCGTGGGGATCGGGGCGACCCAGCCGGCGTCGTCGCGCTGCATGGGGAGATCCCGCGGGGCGGACCAGCCGTCGTACCCGTAATGAAGCACGGGGGACGGCAACGAGCCGGTGTACCGGACCAATCCCCGGCCGGCCCACCGGAGCGGCCGGTCATAGCGCCTCACAGGGAGATGGCCCAGCCGTGACCGCCGTTGTCGTCCCAGCGTTCGTCGTCGGCGGCCGGATCCGGCATCCCTTGCCGCACAAGGTGATAGCCGTAGCGAACGGTGGTTCCGCGCACGCCCCACACCAGCCCTCGGAACACGTGCGGCAGCGGCTGCGCGCGCACGAACTCGTAGACGTCACCTTCCGAAGGCGCGGTACCCGGTGTCTCGAACGGCAAACCGTCCATGGCCCCGCTCGTGTAGTTCGGCACGGGAGCGTCCACCGCGCTCCACATGAAACCCACCGAGGTGTACGTCCCGGCGGCGTCGTCGAACACGACCTCGCGGGCCACGATGTCCTCGGTGAAGACCGGAGATGTCGTACGGCCGCCGGCCCCCACCACGAAGAAGAAATGGTGCAGCGCGAAATCCGTGTACCCGTCGACCGTCCGCGGCACCTCGAAGACGGCCGTCCGGACGGGCCCCGGAGCGAGCACGACCTGCTCCGAGGAGGACCAGTCCGGCGGCGCGCCCGTGGGGGAGCACGCGTAGTGCGCCTGGACCATGGCGATGCCCGGCCCCGGGTCGGTCCACGTCTTGCGCAGGCCGAAGACGCTCACAGGTGGTGGTACCAACAGTTGCCCCCTCCCGGCGCCGACGCCCCGTCCGGTCCCAGCCACGTCTCGTTCTTCTCCTCCGGCGGATACATCCGCCCGACGTGGTACTGCTGCACGAGCGTCGCCCCGCGCGGCCCCCACATCCGCGAGTGGAAGCGATGCGGGAGGTCCAGCCCGTACAACATCTCGTATTTCTCGTGGTGGAAGCGCTCTTTGTCGTCGTACGTGTAATAGTTCCTGGCCTGGAACTCGGAGTCGCCAGGGATGCGGGGGTCCTCCATGGGGCTGTAGACCGGCGCCACCCAGTCGCCCACCGACCAGTAGATGCAGATGTTGGTGATCCAGCCGCTCTCGTCGGTGTAGGCGAGGTCGCGGTAGACGATGTCCTCGGTGAACAGGTCGGTGGTCCACCGGTGGCCGGTCTGGAACACCTCGAAGTAGTAGTGGAAACGGTATTCCGGCGTCGGCCGGTCGTTCTCCATGTCCCAGACCGAGCGGGGCATCCGCAGTACCTTCAGCCGCTGCCGCGGGAACCCGCCGAGATCCTGGAGCACCCGCGCCTCGTGGCCCCAGCTCCAGTCCGGCCACTGGCCCGGAGGCGTTGCCGCGTAATGGATGAGCACCTGTTCGACGCCGTCGCCGGAGTCGGTCCAGCCCTTCGGGTAGTACCAGCTCATGGGCTGATCACCTCGTAGGTGCGCACGCTGGGCACACCCATGAGCAGCTCCGGCAGGGCCCGGTAGAAGTCGCCGGTCTCGGGCCGGTCGAGATAGCGCCGCATGTCCTCGACGCTGGCCCAGCTCGACACCGCCATCACGCGGTCGCCGCTGCGCAGCGACTGGACGAAGACGATGCCGGGCTGCCGCGCCACGATGTCCTGTTCCTGCCGGACGACGAGCTCCGACAGCCGGGCCACGGCGCCGGGCCGCGCGGTGGCCTCGAGGATGCGGAAGACGGCCATTCAGCGCTCCCGGTGGTCGATCAGCCGCTGGATCTTCCCGGCGGAGCGGGCGAGGGTCTCGGGCTCGACGACGACCACCTCGACGCTGGTGCCGACGGTGTCCTTGACGGTCTGGGACACCTCGGCCGCGGCCGGGTCGCGGCGCTCGCCGGGACAGTCGGGGCGCGCCTCCACCTGCACGGTGAGGTGGTCCATGCGGCCGCGCTTGGTGAGCACCAGCTGGAAGTGGGGTGCGAGTCCGGGCGTACGCAGGATGATCTCCTCGATCTGGGTCGGGAAGAGGTTCACCCCACGGAGGATGATCATGTCGTCGGAGCGACCGGTGATCTTCTCCATCCGGCGCATGCCCGGGCGCGCGGTGCCGGGCAGCAGCCGGGTCAGGTCGCGCGTGCGATAGCGGATGATGGGCATCGCTTCCTTGGTCAGCGAAGTGAACACGAGTTCGCCCTCTTCCGCCGGCTCACCGGTGACCGGATCGAGGATCTCCGGATAGAAGTGGTCCTCCCAGATGTGCAGGCCGTCCTTGGTCTCCACGCACTCCTGGGCGACGCCGGGCCCGATCACCTCGGACAGCCCGTAGATGTCGACGGCGTGGATGCCGGCCCGTTCCTCCATCTCGAGGCGCATCTGCTCGGTCCACGGCTCGGCACCGAAGACGCCGATCTCGAGGCTCGACTTGCGCGGGTCGAGACCCTGCTTCTCGAACTCGTCGATGACGGTGAGCATGTAGGACGGCGTCACCATGATGACCCGCGGCTGGAAGTCGGTGATGAGCTGCACCTGCCGCGGCGTCATGCCGCCCGACACCGGGATGACCGTGCAGCCCAGGCGTTCCGCGCCGTAGTGTGCGCCCAGGCCGCCGGTGAAGAGCCCGTAGCCGTACGCGTTGTGGAGCCGATCGCCGGGACGCGCGCCGGCCGCCCGGAGCGAGCGGGCCATCACCGTCGACCAGGTGTCGAGGTCGCGCTCGGTATATCCGACGACCGTGGGCTTGCCCGTCGTCCCCGACGACGCGTGAATGCGCCGCACCTGGTCGCCGGGGACGGCGAACATGCCGAACGGATAGTTGTCGCGCAGGTCGGCCTTGCTCGTGGTGGGGAACCGGGCCAGGTCGGCCAGGTCGCGGCAGTCGTCCGGGTGGACGCCGGCGTCGTCGAACGCCCGGCGGTAGTGCGGCACGTTCTCGTACGCGTGCCGCAGCGTCCACTGGAGCCGCCTCAGCTGGAGCTCGCGCAGCTCGTCCACGCTCATCCGCTCGGCGTCGTCCAACGTCATCAGGAGCCTCCCGTCAGGTGCTCCATTCACGTAATCCCCGTGAAACGAGGTTCGCAACTTGGGAGGCTCGTTACGCACAACCGCACAAGACGGGTCAGTCCAGGCAGAACTCGTTGCCCTCGGGGTCGGCCATCACGATGAACCCGAAGCTCAGCGGGGGAGCGGGCTCCTCACGGCGCAGCCGCTTGGCCCCGAGCGCCACGAGCCGGTCGTGCTCGGCTTCCAGCGCCGCCATCCGCTCGTCGCCCTGAAGGCCGGGCGCGGAGCGAACGTCCAGGTGAACGCGGTTCTTGACCACCTTCTCCTCGGGCACTTGCTGGAAGAACACGCGCGGCCGCTTCCCCTCGGGATCCTCGATCGCCGACTGGCCGTTGCGCTTGTCCTTCGGCACGTTGAACCGCTCCAGAGCCTCCTCCCACGCGGCCCACACATCGGCACCGGGCGGCAGCTCGACCCCCGGGGGCGCCGGCACGACGTAGCCGAGCACCTGCCGCCAGAACTCGGCCTGCGCCTTGGGGTCACGCGCGTCGAAAGTGACCTGGAATTCGCTGCTCACAGCTTTGCTCCGTTCGAGTGGAGGTACAGATCGCGGAGAAGGCACACCTCGGACAAATGATGGATCAGCTCGCGGTTGATGTGCAGGACGAGTTCGGCCATCGACGCTTCCGGGTAGGGCTCGCTCGGTCCCGCCTTCTGGTGCGGGTCGAGCTTGCTCACGCCGGCCAGCCAGACCGCCAGCTGCTCGTCGAGCTGGTGGCGCGCTTCCGCGGCGCTTCCGGCATAACCCCAGGTCTCGTACGCCGCGGCCGGCGCGCCGAAATGGGACGCGTTCCGCATCGCGAGCACCCCGACGATCACGTGCCCGAGTTGCCAGGCGATCGTCGTGACGGGCGCCGGCGACGGCTCGGGAAAAGCGAAGTCGATGGTGAAGTCGCCGGTGCCGGCCTGCACGGGCGCGGCCGACGTGCCGCGCGGCCGCACGTTCCAACAGTCCTTCACCGGCTCCCAGAAGTACTCGTCGTCGGTGAGCCCGTCCAGGCGCGGCCCGACCTGGTGGTCCCAGTGCCATTCCCACTGCTCACGAAGTGCGCGGTTGAGGTCCATGCCCTCACCCTGCCACCGAAGGCGGACAGGATCGGTCCGCTATCTCTGAGAGGGTGGGTGACATGGACACGACCGAACGGGTGCTCACCCTCCTGGGCCTGCTCCAGCAGCGCCGCGTCTGGACCGGCCCCGAGCTGGCCGAGCGGCTCGGGGTCACGCCCCGCACGGTCCGCCGCGACGTCGACCGGCTGCGCACCCTCGGCTATCCGGTGAACGCCGGACAGGGCGTCGGCGGCGGATATCAGCTCGGCCCTGGCCAGGCGCTGCCACCGCTGCTGCTCGACGACGAGGAGGCCATCGCCACCGCGGTCTCGCTGCTGGCCGGCGTGGGCGGCGAGGCGGCGCTGCGGGCCCTGTCGAAGCTCGACCAGGTGCTGCCGGCCCGGCTGCGGCAGTCGGTGAAGGCACTGTCGGGCTCGGTCTCGTCGTTCGGCCGCGAACGCGCCTTCGGCGACCCGGCCGAGCTGATGACGCTGGCCCGGGCCTGCCGCGATCAGGTGCTGGTCGACTTCACGTACTCCTCGGGGCCGCGGCGCGCGGAGCCCTACCGGCTGGTCGCCTCGGACAAGCGGTGGTACCTGTTCGCGTTTGACCTCGACCGCGACGATTGGCGCACCTTCCGGGTCGACCGGATGAGCGAGGTGTCCGCGCGCACCTGGCGCTTCCCGCCGCGCCCGGCGCCGGACGCGGCGACGTATGTCCAAGAGGGAGTCGTGAGCCGGGTCTACAAGTATCAGGGCCGGTTTCTGGTCGACGCCCCGGCCGCCGTCGTGCGGGCCGCGGTGCCGCCGTCGGCCGCCATCGTCTACGAGCGCGACGACGGCAAGTCCGAAGTGGTCACCGGCGCCGACAACCTGGATTTCATCCTGATGCACATGGTCTTGCTGGGACATGACTTCCAGGTGCTGGACCCACCGGAACTGTCGGCCAGGTGTCACTTGGTAGCCGCTCGGCTACTGGCTTCTACCGGATTCGTGCCACCTGCGGCGACCGCCGACCGTCCTCTGTGATCTCCCCGCATAGCGTTCTCCGCACACCACTTCTTCACGGGGAGAGCAGAAAAGTGCACCGTCGCAAAGTCATCACCGCCACCCTGGCCGCCGCGTTCGTCGCCACCACCGCCTTCGCCGCCCCGGCCCAGGCCGCCGAGGCCGATGTGGACAACGGCACCATCACCGGCCGCGTCGTCACCCCGGCCGGCCGCCCGGCCGCCGGCATCAAGGTCACCGTCGACGACATCGACATCGCGCGCCCGTTCACGACCACGACGGCCGCCGACGGCCGCTACTCCATCGAGGTGCCGGCCGGCGACTCGTACGTCGTCAGCTTCACCAACGGCCACCTCCAGCAGTACTCGCCGCGGGCGCTGAGCTACGAGCAGGCCAAGGTCTACACCGTTCGCGAGGGCCGCACCCTGCGGGTCGGCGAGCGGCTCTTCCGCCCGGCCACCCTGACCGGCCGCCTCACCGACGAGAACGGCGCCGCCGTGGCCGGCGCGTCGGTCGACTTCGTCAACACCGAGAACGCTTTCGGGCTGCGGGTGACGACCGACGCGAACGGCTACTACCGCTTCGACAAGCTGGCTCCCGGCTCGGTCAAGGTGCAGTTCCACGCGGCCGACGGCCGTCAGCAGTGGGCCCACCAGGCCGCCTCCTACGAGGAGGCCGACGTGGCCACCCTCGAGCTTGGCCGGGTGACCACGGTCAGCGACTCCCTCCTGCCCCAGTAGCCGCATGAGTCACCGGGCGCCCCAGGCGCCCGGTGATACTCTGGATATTCCAATCTTCCGCGATTGATAGGCGTGAGGTCTCAACGCGTGGAGCTGCGCCACCTGCGGTACTTCCTGGTCGTGGCCGAGGAGCGCCACTTCGGGCGCGCGGCCGCGCGGCTGCACATCGCGCAACCCCCGCTGTCACAGGCGATCCGCCGGCTCGAGGCCGAGCTCGGTGTGGAGCTGCTGCACCGCACCACCCGCCGTGTCGAGCTGACCGAGGCGGGACGGACCTACCTGGCGCGGGCGAGGGCGATCCTGGCCGACGTCGAGGAGGCCGGCCACGAGGCGCGGCGGGTCGCGGCGGGCGCCGTCGGCCACCTGGCCATCGGCTGCGTCGGCTCGGTGACGTACAGCCTGTTGCCCGCGCTCTCCCGCCACCTGGCGGTCGAGCTGCCCGGCGTCGACTTCTCGTTCCGGGGTGAGATGCTCGCGCCCGACCAGGTCGAGGCGCTGCGCTCGGGCGAGATCGACCTGGCGCTGCTGCGCCCGCCGGTCGCCGATCTGTCCCTGGCCGTCACCCCGCTGCGCCGCGACCGGCTGATCGTCGCGCTCCCGGCCTCGCATCCGCTGAGCGCGCGCGAACGGGTGCGGGTCACCGATCTGCGCGAGGCGCCGCTGATCGTCCATTCCGCCGATCGCCGCTCGGTGATGTACGGCGTGGTGCTGGCCCTGTTCCGCGACGCCGGCATCGAGCCCCGCGTCCGTCACGAGGTGGGCGAGACCTCCACCCTCATCACGTTGGTGGCCGGCGGACTGGGCGTGGCGGTGGTGCCCGAGCCGGTGACCGCGCTGGCTCTCGACGGCGTGGCCTATCGCCCGCTGATCCGCCCGGCGGCCACCGTCGACCTCGCCCTGGCCCACCGGGCCGACCGGGCCGAGCCCCATCTCAGCCGCACGATCGAGCTGATCCGGGGCCTGGCCTCGTCAGAATCAGCCTCGTAAGGGCCGTCAGACGTCGGTGCTCTTGGCCGGGTCGGCCTTGCCGTGTTCCTTCAGGTCGGGCCGGTCCTCGGTGCCGGCCCGGGCGGGCGACTCCTTCTTCGCCGGCGCGCCGTCGCCCACTTCCACCGCGTCCCGTTCGTTCTTCTGATCGCTCATGACCACCGGATACCCGCCGGTGGTCGCTCAAACCTGGTGTAGGGACGCGGCCAGGCTCTCCAGCTCGGGGATCTTCCCGGCCTCGGCCAGCGACTGCTCCAGCACGCGGTCGTGCGTGGGCCGCGCCTCGGACAGCAACCGCTGACCGGCCGCGGTGAGCTCGGTGTAGATGCCGCGCCGGTCGTCGGCGCACAGGATGCGGGTCAGCAGGCCCCGGTCCTCCAGGCGGGTCACCAGCCGGGTGGTGGCGCTGCTGGACAGGGCGGCCGCGCGGGCCAGCTGCTGCATGCGCATGTGCCAGCCGTCCTGACGGCTGAGCGCGTCGAGGACCGTGTATTCGACGACCGAGAGCTTGTGCTCGCTCTGCAGCGCCTTCTCGAGCGCGGTCTCGATGAGGCCGTGCAGCGCGGCCAGGCGCCGCCACCCCTGGGCGCGGATCTCGACCGCGTCGTTGCTGATCCCCATGGCGACCAACCTTACACCGCCTTGCGCCGGTAGAGCGCGCGTGCAACTATCGGTTAGTTGCATACGCCGCATATTGCAGGAGTCACACCATGACCGGCATTCCCACGATCACGCTCAACGACGGCGTGACCATCCCGCAGCTCGGCTTCGGCGTCTTCCAGGTGCCCGGCGCCGAGACGCAGGCTGCGGTCGCCACCGCCCTCGAGACGGGTTACCGCAGCATCGACACGGCCTCGGCCTACGGCAACGAGGCCGGCGTCGGCCGCGCGATCGCGGCCTCCGGCCTGCTCCGCGACGAGCTCTTCGTGACGACCAAGCTGTGGGTCGCCGATTTCGGCCGTACGGCCACACGCGATGCCCTGCGCCGCAGCCTCGACGCCCTGGGCCTCGACCAGGTCGACCTCTACCTCATCCACTGGCCGGCCCCCGCGACCGACGCCTATCTGGAGACCTGGCAGACCCTCGAGGAGCTCCGGGCCGAGAAGCTGACCCGCTCCATCGGCGTCTCCAACTTCCTGCCCGCGCACCTCGACCGCGTCGCCGCCCTCGGCGGAGCCGTCCCCTCGGTCAACCAGATCGAGCTCCACCCGGCCCTGCAGAACCGCGAGACCGTCGCCGCCAACACCGCACACGGCATCGTCACCGAGGCCTGGAGCCCGCTCGCCCAGGGCGCCGTCCTCGGCGCGGCCCCCGTCGTGGCGGCCGCCCGTGAGCACGGCGTCACCCCGGCCCAGGTCGTCCTGCGCTGGCATCTCCAGCAGGGCCGCGTGGTCATCCCGAAGTCGGTCACCCCGGCCCGTATCGCCGCCAACCTCGACGTCTTCGGCTTCGACCTGACGCCGGCCGAGCTGGCCGCGATCGACGCGCTGGAGAACGACGGCCGCACCGGCCCGCATCCCGCGAGCTTCAACGGGTAAGAGTCCCCGCATGTCGAAGACACGCAACCTCGCCCAGGCCGCGCTCGGACTCGTGCTGCTCACCGCCGGCACCGGCCATCTGACGACCCAGCGCGAGGAGTTCCAGGCCCAGGTGCCGTCCTGGGTGCCGCTGGACCCCGACTTCGTCGTGCTGGCCTCGGGCCTGGTCGAGCTGGGCCTCGGCGCCGCGCTGCTGTCCACCTGGAAGCAGCCGGCCCGGGGCCGCCTGGGCAAGGTGGCGGCGGCCTTCTTCGTGGGCGTCTTCCCCGGCAACATCGCCCAGTACACCGAGCACAAGGACGGCTTCGGCCTCGACACCGACCGCAAGCGCGCTCTGCGCCTGCTCGGCCAGCCCGCCCTGGTCGCCTGGGCCTTGGCCGCCACCCGCAGGTCCTAGCCGCGGGTCCCAGTCGCGGGTCCCAGTCGCGGGTCCTAGCCGCGGACGACCTGGGTGCGCGCGACGATGTCGCCGATGCGGCGGCGGCGCGGGGAGGCCAGGACCACGACGAAGGCGACCAGATAGCCGAAGATGCTGTCGATGATGCGGAAGACGGTCCGCAGGATCGCCTTCCCGACGCCCGGCGGGGTCCGGCCGCTCTCGCCGTCGATCACCCTGATCCCGGTGACCATCTTGCCGACCGTGCGGCCGAGATAGCCCTCCATCAGCACGTAGTAGAGCGCCGCGAGCACGAAGAGTAGCAGATTGCCGCCGCTGGCGAGCCCGGTCAGCTCACGGCCGCTGACGATGACATCGAGGCCGAACAGCGAGGCCAGGAGCCTCCCGGCCACGCCGAGAACGATGCCGTCGATGATGGTGGCCACCACCCGCCGCCCGGTCACCCGGACGTCCGGTCCCCCCGAAACATAAGCCATGGGAGCCATCCTCACAGGGACGGCGGGCGGTGAACAACCATGAAGAGTGGAGGGTCACTCAAGGATCTCCGGACCGGGCGCGGCGGCGGTGCGAGGCAGGGCGAGCATCACAACGGCGGCCAGCAGATAGGCGGCCACCTGCCACGGCATGACCTGAGCGAGACCGTTCCCGAACACCGCCGGAGCTCCTCCGTCGGTGCTCCCGGTGCCGAGGGCGCTGAAGAAGAGGGTGCCGAGCACGGCGACGCCGGCCGCCCCGCCGATCTGAGTGACGGTGGACAGCACCCCGCCGGCGGCGCCGGCCTGGCGGCCCGGCACGCCGGCCAGCACGACGGTGACGAGGATCGGGGCGGCCAGTCCGAGTCCCAGCCCGCCGAGGAACAGAGCCCCGGCCAGTGGCCAGTAACCGGGTGTGCCGCCGTCGCGGACCAGCAGCCACAGCAGGCCCTGCGAGGCGGCGAGCGTCAGCGAACCGGTGACCAGCAGAGCCCGGCCGGCCCTGGCCGCGAGGGCCACCCCGGCGCCCGACGTGAGCATCGAACCGATGGCGTACGGCAGGATCACCAGGCCGGTCTCCCACGCCGAGCGGCCCGTCCCCGACTGCAGATAGATCGACAGGACGAGGAAGAACGACGCCAGCGCGCCGAAGAAGAGCACCGACGCGGCCAGCCCGGCGGTGAACGGGCGTACGGTCAGCAACGCCGGGTCCAGGATCGGCTGCCCGCCACGGCTCGCTACGCGCCGTTCGTACGCCACGAAGCCGGCGAGCAGGCCCAGCCCGGCCACCAGCAGGGCCCATCCCCACCAGGGCCAGCCCCAGTCGCGTCCCTGGACCAGCGGCAGCAGCACCAGCACCACCGCGCCCGCGGACAGGATCGCGCCGACGACGTCCGGGCGGGCCCGCTCCGGCGCGGTGGACTCGGGCAGTACCCGGAGGCCCAGAATCAGGGCGACCAGGGCGACCGGGATGTTGATCCAGAACACCGTGCGCCAGCCGAGGCCCCACAGGTCAGCGTCGACCAGGGCGCCCCCGAGAAGCGGGCCGGCGACCGCGGCCAGGCCCTGCACCGCGCCGTAGGCCCCGAACGCCTTGGCCATGGCGGCCGGTGTGAACGAGGACCGGATGATCCCGAAGACCTGCGGAACCATGAACCCGCCGGCCAGGCCCTGCACCGCTCGCAGGGCGATCAGGGCTCCCGCGCCCGGCGCCAGCGCACAGGCCGCGGAAGCGACAGCGAAGCAGGCCAGTGCCACGAGGAAGACCCGGCGGCGGCCGTACGCGTCGCCGACGCGCCCGCCGGTGATCAGCCCGGACCCGAGGGCCAGGGTGTAGGCGGCCACCGTCCACTGCAGTTGTGCCTCGCCGGCGCCGAGGTCGGCGGCGATACCGGGGGCGGCGACCGTGACGATGGTGACGTCGAGCAGATCCATGAACGAGGCGAACAGGACGACCAGCAGGGCGATCGACGCCCGCCGGCCGGTGACGGACGGCGGGTGGGACACGGTCCCGGCCGGGGAAAGGTGAGTGCTCATGACGGGCAGAGTGGCAACCATGGCGGTCACCGGCTGACCGCCACGTCTGAAATCGTGGAATCCATGGCCGACACCTCAGCGCGGATCCTGCGCCTGCTGTCCCTGCTCGAGGCGCGCGTCGAGTGGCGCGGCGCCGAGCTCGCCGCCCGGCTGGACGTGTCGGCCCGGACCCTGCGGCGCGATGTGGACACCCTGCGCGAGCTGGGCTATCCGGTGAACGCCGTGATGGGCGCGGGCGGCGGTTACCGGCTCGGCGCCGGTGGCCGGTTGCCGGCTCTCGTGCTCGACGACGACCAGGCGATCGCGATCGCGCTGGCGCTTCAGACCGCACCGGCGACGGTGGCCGGGATCGACGATGCCGTGGCCCGGGCGCTCACCACCCTGCGCCAGGTCATGCCGGCCCGGCTGCGCGCGGCCAGTGAGGCCTTCGAGGTCACCTCGCTGCGCAACTACTGGGAGTTCTCCGCCCCTCCGATCGACGTGGACACGCTGCGGACGGTGGGTGCCGCGATCCGCACCGCCCGGGTGCTGCGCTTCGACTACCTCGACGGCGACGGCTCCCTCACCGGCCCCGGCCACCCCGATTTCCGCCCGCCCAGGGAGGTCGAGCCGCATCACCTGGTCGTCTGGGCCGGGCGCTGGTACCTGATCGCCCGCCACCACCGCGACCGGGACTGGCACACCTATCGGGTCGACCGGATCCGCCCCCACACCCCCGGCGGTGGGGCGGCGTTCACGCCACAGCCGCTCACCCGCGATGACCTCACCCGCATGGTCGTGCAGAACCCGGACCGCGGTGACTCTCCCGGCCGGTGGCAGTGTGTCGGCTCGGCCGTCCTCGAACTGTCCCCCGCCGTGGTCGCGCGCTGGGCTCCGGGCGGCTCCGTCGTCGAGCCCGTCGGCGCGCACCGGAGCCGGCTCACCATCGGCGGCTGGTCCTGGGCCGGGATCGCGGGCCTGTTCATCACCTTCGACTCCGACCTGAGCGACGTCGAGCCGGCCGAGCTCCGGTCCGCGATGGACCGGATCAGCCGGCGACTCGGAGCGGCGACGGGGTGAGGTGCCCGGCACCCTGCGGGAGGGGCGGGTCACTCGCCCGCCCCTCCCGGTCAGAGCCGGGCGATCGCGGCCGCCGGGTTCTCGACGGCGTCGGCGACCGCGCGCATGAAGCCCGCGGCCGTTCCACCGTCGCAGACGCGGTGGTCGAAGACGAAGCTCATCTGCGTGATCTTGCGGACGCACAGCTCGCCGCCGACCACCCACGGGCGGTCGATGATGCGGCCGAAGCCCAGGATGGCGACCTGCGGGTGGTTGATGATGGCGGCGCTGCCGTCGACGTTGAAACCGCCGTAGTTGTTCAGCGTGAAGGTCCCGGCCGTGGGGGAGACGTTCCCGTCCCGGGCGGCGGCGGTGACCTTCCGGATCTCCTCGTCGAGCCGCGTCGTGGTCAGCGACCCGGCGTCGGCCACGGCCGGCACGACCAGGCCGCGTGAGCCTTGAACGGCGAAGCCGAGGTCGATCCGGTCGTACTGGACGATCTCCTGACGTTCGACGTCGATCCGGGAGTTGAACACCGGGTACTGCTTCAGCGCGGCCACCACGAACCGCGCGAGGTAAGCGAGGATTCCCGGTCCCGGTCGCAGGCTCTCCCGCAGTTCCCACAGCGGCGTGGCGTCGACGTCGACCCAGACCGTCGCCTCGGGGATCTCGGCCCGGCTCCGGGTCAGCGCGGCCGAGACGGCCTTGCGGAATCCGCTCAACGCGATCCGCTGTTCGCCCGCCGCCGTCACCGGCGGCTCGGCCGTCGTCGTCTTCAGCGCCGTCTCCACGTCGGCCCGGACTATCAGGCCGCCCGGCCCGCTACCGGCGACCTGGCGCAGATCGAGGCCGCCCTCACGGGCGAGCCGGCGCACCAATGGTGACACCACGAGCGGGGCTGCCGGCGGGTGAGTTTTTCGAGGGGGACGCCGCCGGCGCCCCGTCGCGGCCGGTGCGGCGCTCGTGCCGTAGCCGATCAGGACGTTCCCGGAGCCGGCGCGTTCCTCCTCGCGGTACGTCTCGGCCGGTGTCGGCGCGGCGACCGCGCCGACCGTCAGCAACGGCTTGCCGACCTCCAGCACGGAGCCCTCGGGCGCGTGGCGCACCGCGACCTGTCCCGCGAACGGCGTCGGCACCTCGACGAGCGACTTGGCCGTCTCCACCTCGACCACCGGCTGGTCGACGGCGACGGTGTCGCCCTCGTTCACGAGCCAGCGCACCACCTCGGCCTCGGTCAGCCCCTCGCCGAGATCGGGCAGCAGGAACACCTGGTCGCTCACGAGTCCTCCCACTGGAGGTCGTCCACCGCTTCGAGCACACGGTCCACATTGGGCAGGTGGAGGTGCTCCAGCTTCGGCGGCGGATAGGGGATGTCGTAGCCGGTGACCCGGCGGATCGGCGCGGCCAGCGAATGGAAGCAGCGCTCCGTCACCCGGGCCACGATCTCCGAGGAGACGCTGGCGAAGCCGCTCGCCTCGGCCACCACCACCGCGCGGCCGGTCGAGCGGACCGCCGCGCACACGGTCTCGTCGTCGAACGGCACGATCGACCGCAGGTCGACGACCTGTAGGCTGCGGCCCTCGCGGTCGGCGACCTCGGCCGCCTCCAGCGCGACCGGCACCGACGGCCCGTAGGCGATCAGGGTGGCGTCGGTGCCCTCCCGGCGTACGACCGCGTGACCGATGCCCGCCGTCCGCGGCCGTCCGGAGAGCTCGACCTCCTCCTTGCTCCAATAGAGCTTCTTGGGCTCCAGGAAGACGACCGGGTCGGGCGAGGCGATCGCCTCGCGCAACAGGTCGTACGCGTCCGACGGGGTGGCCGGCGCGACCACGTGCAGGCCGGGAGTGTGCGCGTAGTACGCCTCGGACGAGTCGCAGTGGTGCTCGACCCCGCCGATGCCACCCGCGTACGGCACCCGGATCACCATCGGGAGGGAGACCTTGCCGCGGGTGCGGTTCCGCATCTTCGCCACGTGGCTGACGATCTGCTCGAACGCCGGGTAGGCGAACGCGTCGAACTGCATCTCCACGACCGGGCGCATGCCGTTCATCGCCATGCCGACCGCAACGCCGACGATGCCCGACTCGGCCAGCGGGGTGTCGAAGCAGCGGTCCTCGCCGAACTCGGCGGTCAGGCCGTCGGTGATGCGGAAGACGCCGCCGAGCGGGCCCACGTCCTCGCCGAAGACGACCACCGTGGGGTCGGCGGCCATCGCGTCGCGCAGGGCCCGGTTGAGCGCCTGCCCCATGGAGAGCTTCTCGTGGACGGTCATACCTGGGCCCCCTGCTCCTGCAGTTGGGTGGTCGGGGTGGCGTACACATGAGCGAAAAGGTCCGCGGGGTTGGGCTCGACGTCACGGTTGAGGCCATCGCGCATGTGAGCCGCTGTCTTCTCCGCTGCCTCCCGCATCTCGGACAGGAGAGAGTCGGACACCAGGCCGCGCTCGCGCAGGTGCTTCTCCAGGCGGACGATCGGATCGCGCTCGACCCAGGCCGCCACCTCGTCGTCGGTGCGGTAGCGCGTGGCGTCGTCCGCGTTGGTGTGCGCCTGCATCCGATAGGTGTGCGCCTCGACCAGCTGCGGGCCCTCGCCGGCACGCGCCTTGTCGACGGCCGTTCGCAGCACGTCCAGCACGGCGGCGACGTCGTTGCCGTCCACGCGCTCGCCCTTGATGCCGTACCCGATGCCCTTGTGGGCCAGCGAAGGCGCGGCCGTCTGCCGGGAAAGGGGCACGCTGATGGCGTACTCGTTGTTCTGCAGGAAGAAGACGACCGGCGCCTTGAGGACGGCGGCGAAGTTCAGCGCCTCGTGGAAGTCGCCCTCGCTCGTTCCGCCGTCGCCGCAGAGGGCCATGACGACGGTCGGCTCACCCTTGAGCCGGGCCGCGTGCGCGACACCGACCGCGTGCGGCAGCTGGGTGGCGAGCGGCGTCGTGTGCGGGGCGACCTTGTGCTCGTGCGGATCGTAGCCGCAGTGCCAGTCGCCCTTGAGCAGGCTGAGCGCCTCCACCGGGTCGACGCCGCGCTCGGCGATGGCCGCCGTGTCCCGGTATGTCGGGAACAGCCAGTCGCCGTCGTCGAGCACCTGGGCCGCCGCGACCTGGCAGGCCTCCTGCCCGTGCGACGACGGATAGACGGCCAGCCGGCCCTGACGGACCAGGGCGTACGCCTGCTCGTTGAGCCGGCGCGCGGTGATCAGACCCTGTAGGGCCCTCAGCAGCGCCGCGTCGTCCGGCAGTTCGTCTCGTACGGCCCGGCCGTCGACGCCGATCAGCGTCACGGGCGAAGCCGAGGGGAGAAGGTGGTGTGCGTCACCTGTCATGTAGACATGCTTCGCCCCTTGCCATTTGGTTTCCACTATCGGGTGAAAACCAAGAAGATGTACGCTCACCGCGGGCTTCTGAGAGCCAAATGTCTCCGCCAGGCGCCTAGTGGATCGGAGGGATGAGACAAGTGGTCGACGACATCGATCGCCAGATCCTGGCCGAGCTGACCCAGGACGGGCGCCTGTCGATGCGTACCCTGGCCGAGCGTCTCCACATCTCCCGGGCCAACGCCTACGCGCGGGTCGAGCGGCTCCGATCGACGAACGTGATCCGCGGCTTCCGGGCCGACGTCGACCCGGTCGCGGCCGGCCTGGGCACCTCGGCCTACGTGACGGTGAACCTCAACCAGGCCGAGTGGCGCGACGTGGCCGACCAGCTCCGCGCCCTGCCCGGCGTCGTGCACATCGCCCTGGTCGGCGGCGAGTTCGACGTCATCATGCTGGTGCGCGCCTCGGACAACGCCGCCCTGGGCCGCCTGGTCCTCGACGAGATCCAGGGCATGCCCGGCGTCGTCAACACCCGCACCCTGCTCGTCTTCGAGGAGGCCGAGCCACCGGGATTGAGGCCATGACAGCGAACGACGACATCGCACTCTGGGACAGCGCGGCCGAGCAGTACGCCACGCACGACGGCGATTCCTTCTACCGGCGCCTGAGCCCCTTCCTGTGGCGCCAGCTCGGCGACGTCACCGGGCAGCCGGTGCTGGACCTCGGCTGCGGGCACGGGTGGCTCGCCGAGAAGATGCGGCTGGCCGGCGCGGCGGTGACCGGAATCGACGGCAGCACCGCGCTTCTCGCCCGCGCCGCCGAGGCGTACCCCGGAATCGCCTTCGTCTCGCACATGGTCCTCATGGACCTGCCGGAACTCGACACGCTCGTGGCCGACGTGCGGGCCTCGCTGACCGGCGACGGGGTGTTCGTCTTCTCGATCCTGCACCCGAGCTTCTTCCATCAAGCGCCGGTCGAGGATCCGGGGACGGGCGAGCGCTACCGCAAAGTGAACGGGTATTTGCGCCACGAACGCCGCTGGATCACCACGTTCGGCGGCCACAACCACTACCACCGCCCGCTTTCCTGGTACGTCGACCTGCTCACCCGCCACGGCCTCGCGGTCACCGGCCTGCACGAGCCGCCGACCCTGCCCCAGCACGGGCGGCCGGAGGAGGAGTGGAGCGACTACGAGCGCTGGTTCGCCACCATTCCCACCATGCTGGCCGTCGCCTGCCGCCCCATGCCGCCGTCGTCTCACCCCTTTGCGGCTTAGGCAAGGGCAGCATGGCCCGTGTCGTCGTCACCGCCGGGACCGCCGGGTGTTGCTGGTCGGCTTCAGCGGGGGAACGGCCTTCGCGGGAAGCCTCCTGCTCGACGACGCCTGGCTTGACGTCAGCGCAGCCGTACCGGAATAGAGAGCGGCCCGCGCATCATGCCGCTGGGCACCCACTGCACCTCTTCCAGGGGCGCGGCCGGGCGCAGACGCGGAAAGCGCTGTAGGAGCGCGCCGAGCGCGATCGTCGCCTCCAGCCGGGCCAGCGGCGCGCCGAGGCAATGATGGATCCCGTGCCCGAAGGCCACATGCCGGGCGGCGCGGCGCTCGACATCCAGCACATCCGGCTCGCCGCGCGCGTCATGCTTGCCCCGGGCGGTCTGGCGTTCGGCGTCCGCCTTGGCGCTGCCGACCTGCGGGGCGTCGCGGCTCGCCGAGCCGAGCATCACGGCCACGACGTCCCCGCGCCGGATCGGCTGCCCCGCGAGGGTGAGGTCCCCGGCGGCGTACCGCTTCGAGGCCTGCTCGACCGGCGGGTCGTAACGCAGGAACTCCTCCACGGCCCCGCCGATCAGCTCCGGCCGAGCGCGCAGCACGTCGGCCTGCCGCGGATTGCCGAGCAGACCGACGAGAGCGTTGCCGAGCAGGTTGACCGTGGTGTCGTGGCCGGCGACCACCATCAGCGCCGCCGTACCGAGCATTTCCGCGTCGGACAGCCCGCCACCCACGATCAGGGCCGACAGCAGATCGTCCCCGGGCGCCGCCCGCTTCTCGCCGATGAGCGTCGACAGAAAGGCATTGAGCTTCCGTACGCCTTCACGCTGCTCCGGCGACGGCGCGCTGACCGCCGCGGTGGTCCATTCGCGGAAGCCCGCTCGCTCTCCGCCCGGCACTCCGAGCAGCTCACCGATCACCGCGATAGGCAGCGGCGCGGTGTAGGCACCGACCAGATCGACTTCGCGCGCGCCGCTTCCGTGCGGGCCGTTCTCCGCGCCGTTCCGATGGGCGCGATCTCCCTCCGCACGGTCTCCGTGGGCGACGTCTCCGTGGGCGCCGTTTGCCTCCGCACCGTCCCCCTCCGCGCCGCCTTCCTTCGCGCGGTCTCCGTGGGCACCGTCTTCCTCCGCGCTGTCGAGGCGGTCCAGAAGTTCGGCGGCGATCGCGTGGATGCGCGGCGCCAGCGCTTCGACCCGGCGCGGGCTGAAGGCGCCCGCGACCAGTCGCCGCAGGCGGGTGTGCTCGGGTGGGTCGGCCTCCAGCATGTTGCCACCGATGCCGACGCCCGGTTTGTGCAGCGTGAAGCCGGCCGCGGCCAGCGCCGCCTCGGCCGGCGTGGAGTCCTTGAGCAGCAACGGGTGGGTGAGCGCCTCGCGCGCCGCGTCGTAGGTGAGGACGGCCCACACCTCGAGCCCGGTCTCCAGCCGGATCCGGTGCACGGGTCCTTCCGCGCGCAGCTCGGCCCACCGCCGGGGCGAGTCCGCCTTGAAGCCGGGCGTGATGGTCAACATGGCGGCAAGTTAACGCACTCTCTGATCCACCACCGTGGCCCGGGACACAAGGGTCCCCAGTGAACCCGGCCGATCTTCCGGCGTGGCTCTTTGTCGGGAGGCGGTGCGAAATGGAACTGCGCGGTCGATCGGCGGAGCTGACGGCGCTGGACGGCCTGCTGGCCGCGGCCCGGGCCGGGCACAGCTCGGCCCTGGTCCTGCTGGGCGAGGCCGGCGTCGGCAAGACATCACTTCTGTCGTACGCGGTGACGACCGCGACCGGCTTCCACGTGTCCCAGGTGGCCGGCGCCGAAGCGGGAAGTGAACTGCCGTTCGCGGCCCTGAAAGAGCTGTGCCGCCCGATGCTGAACCACCTCGACCGCCTGCCCGCACCTCAGCTCAAGGCTTTGACCACGGCCTTCGGCTCCGCCACGGTGGACCGGCCCGGTCCGGACCTCTTCCTGGTCGGACTGGCCACCTTGAGCCTGTTCGCCGAGGCGGCCGCCCGGCGGCCGCTGCTCTGCGTGGTCGACGACGCGCAGTGGCTCGACCAGGCGTCCGCCCAGGTGCTGGCCTTCGTCGCGCGGCGGTTGCAGGCCGAGTCGGTGCTGATGCTCGTCGCCGCCCGCGAGCCGGTCCGGGAGTTCGACGGCCTTCCCGCGCGGACCGTCGAAGGCCTGGACGACTTCGACTCCCGGGCGCTGCTGGGAACGGTCGTCCGCTGGCCGCTGGACGAGCGGGTCCGCGACGCGATTCTCGCCGAGGCCCACGGCAACCCCCTCGCACTGCTGGAACTGCCGTTGGCCCGTACTCCGGCGACCTTGGCCGGCGGCTTCGGCCTGCCCGCGGCGCTGCCCCTGGCCGGCCGGCTGGAGGAGAGTTTCCTGGCCCGCAGCCGGGACCTGTCGGCCGGCGCCCGTAGTCTGCTGCTCCTCGCCGCGGCCGACCCGGTCGGTGATCCCGCCCTGATGTGGCGGGCCTCCCGCCGCCTCGGCATCGCCCGCGAGGCCGCCGACGAGGTGCGCGCGGCCGGCCTGCTCACGGTCGGCGCGACGGTCCGTTTCCGTCACACGCTGGTGCGCTCGGCCGTCTACCGGGCCGCCCCACCCGGCGAGCGCCGCGCCGTCCACCACGCCCTGGCCCAGGTCTCCGACGAACAGGCCGACCCCGACCGCCGAGCCTGGCACCGCGCCCAGGCCGCCGACGCCCCCGACGAACTGGTGGCCGCCGCCCTGGAGGCGTCCGCCGGACGGGCACAGTACCGGGGAGGCCTGGCCGCGGCCGCCGCGTTCCTGGAGCGCGCCGCCGCCCTGACCGAGGACCCCACCCGCCGCGCCGACCGCGAGCTGGCCGCAGCCCGTGCCCTCCACCAGTCCGGCGCATTGGACCGGGCCGCCGCCACCTTGGATCGGGCGGCCGCCGGCCCCGCCGACGACCGCCGATCCGCCCTGATAGGCCTCCTGCGCGGCCAGATGGCCTTCTCCGCCCGCGGCCCGCACACCAGCCTGGCCCCGCCGACCCTTTCCGCCCGCGGCCCGCACACCGACCCGGCCCCGCCGACCCTTTCCGCCCGCGGCCCGCACACCGACCCGGCGCCGCCGACGCTTTCCGCTCGCCGCCCGCACACCGACCCGGCCCCGCCGACCGTCTCCGCCCGCCGCCCGGGCCCAATCCAGGTCCCGTCGGCCTTCTCCGCCCGCCGTCCGGGCACCGACCAAGTCTCGCCGACGGCCGACCGGGCCCCGAAGAGCGAACCCCATGGACACGGGCACGAGGACGGCACGGGGCTTCTGCTTGATACGGCTCGGAGGATCTCGCCATGGGACGGAGCGCTGGCCCGGGAAACGTATCTCGATGCCTTCGCGTCCGTGATGCTCGTGGGGCGGCTCGCTACCGGGCCGGGGCTGGCCGAGGTCGCTCGGGCCGCCCTCGGCGCGCCTGCCCCGGACGGGCCGGCGCGGCCGCAGGATCTGTTGCTCGACGGGCTGGCGCGGTACTTCGCCGGCGATCACGAGAGGGGCGTTCCGTTACTGCGGCGCGCCTTGAGCTCCTTCCGCGATCCGCTATTGCCCCCGGAATCCACGGTCAGGTGGGGATTTCCGGTCCGGCACGCGGCCAGCGTGCTCTGGGACGACGAGGCCTGGCACGGGCTCAGCGAGCGGCACGCCGGTGTCGCCCGGGCGCAGGGGGCGCTCGCGGTTCTGCCGGTCGCGCTCAATCAGCGAATCGCCGTTCACTTGCACGCGGGCGAGATCGAGGAGGCCGCGGCGCTCGTCGACGAGGCGAACGATGTGGCGGAGGCGCTCGGTGTGGCGCGGCCGGGATACGGCGAGGCGGCGGTCGCGGCCTGGCGCGGGCCGGCCGGTGTGGCGTCCAAGCTCATCGCCGCGTCGACCGAGCTGGCCGAGGCGCTGGGGGAGGGTGTCGGGGTCACGTGGTTCCAGTACCTCGCCGCGGTTCTGCACAACGGGTCGGGCCGTTTCCGGGAGGCGTTCGCGGCGGCTGAGCGCGCCGTGGCGTACACCGGGGAACTGGGTTTCGCCTCCTGGGCGTTGCCGGAGCTGGTCGAGGCGGCGGTGGCCTGCGGCGAGAAGGACCGCGCGGCCGAGGCGGTGCGGCAGCTCGAACGGATCGTCGCTCCGGGCGGATCCGATTGGGGGCTCGGGGTTGTCGCGCGGTCGCGGGCGCTGATCGCGAGCGGGGCCGAGGCCGACGGGCTCTTCCGCGAGGCCGTCGATCGGCTCGGCCGCTGCCGCGGCTCGGCCATGCGGGCGCGGACGCGATTGGTGTACGGCGAATGGCTGCGCCGCGCGGACCGGGACGCGGAGGCGCGGGACGAGCTGAGGGCGGCGTACGAGAGTCTGAGCCGGATGGGCGCCGAGGGCTTCGCCGCCCGGGCCCGTGACGAGCTGTTGGTGAGCGGTGAGGCCGTACGGCCGATGGACCGTCCGATGTCGACGGAGCTGACCGCGCAGGAATGGCGGATCGCGCGGCGGGCCCGCGACGGGCGCTCGAACGCCGAGATCGGCGCCGAGCTGTTTCTGAGCGCCCGCACGGTCGAGTGGCACGTCCGTAAGATCCTTGGCAAGCTGGGCATCGCTTCCCGCCGCGACCTGCCTCGAGCCCTGCCGGACACGGCCCCCGGCGCAGCCTGAGACGGCCGCGAGGGAAAACGGCCGCCTGAGATGGCCGCAAGGGAGAACAGTCGACCGAGGTGGCCGCGGGATCAGATGCGCAGCAGCGCTGAGAACAGCTCGACGCGGCGCTCCAACGGCAGGGCCCCGGGTTCGATGACGCCGTGCACGCCAAGGACGTTCGTGGTGCTCAGGATCAGGAAGGCGATGCTCCACGGGTCGCCCGTGACGCCCAGGTGGGTGGCGTTGTCGCGGAGCAGCTCGGCCAGGGCGGTCACCAAACGGTGGCGGCTGGCCAGGTAGACCTCGGCCACGCCGGGGTCGGTCGTGGCCTGCACGGCGAACTCGGCGATGAGCACGTGCCAGCGCTCCTCGTCGAGTGACAGCCGGGCCAGGCGCAGTGCCACGTCGTCGGCCCGGGCCGTCGAGATCTGCTCGACTGAGGTGGCGATCAGGGCCGTCACCTGCTCGTCCAGCAGTTCGGCGAACAACTCCTGTTTCGAGCCGAAATTCGAGTAGACCGCGCCCTTCGTATATCCGGCTCTTGCGGCGATGGCCTCCAGCCGCGTACCGCCGTACCCCGAAAGCCGGAATTCCTCGGCCGCCGCGGTCAGCAGATCGCGGCGGACGTCCTCGCGTCTCGGCCGTCGTCGATCCTGTGGCATTTCAGACATTGACCTCTCGATACCGCGGGTATTCACTCGATACCGAGGGTACTGAAATTGCTGATCGGAGAGCAACCATGCTCGCAGGACGTCTCAACGTTTCCACCGGAACGTTCGCTGTCGAAGAGGTCGCCGAGCCGCACGCCGGCCCCGGCCAGGTGCGCATCGCCGTCAAGGCGGCCGGTGTCTGCCTCTCCGACGTCCACCTCATCCAGGGCGTCATCAAGCCGCTGCTGTTGCCCGGCGACAGCGTCACGCTGGGGCACGAGACCGCCGGCGTCATCGACGAGATCGGCGACGGCGTGACCGGCCTGGCGGTCGGCCAGCGCGTGCTGCTCCAGGCCGGCGAGGAGCGCGACGGCGCCGTCTGGACCCGCGGCGTCGACTACGACGGCGGTTGGGCCGAGTTCGCGGTCGCGACCGCCTCCACCGTCGTGCCGCTGCCCGACAGCCTCCCGTTCGAGCAGGCCTGCTTCATTCCCGACGCCGTCTCCACGCCGTGGGCCGCGATCGTCGAGACGGCCCAGGTCGCCCCGGCCCGGCCGGTCGGTGTCTGGGGCGTCGGCGGCCTCGGAGCGCACGCGGTTCAACTGCTGCGTGTCATCGGCGCCGCCCCCGTCATCGCCGTCGACCCGCTGCCGGCCGCACGCGAACGAGCGCTAACTTTCGGCGCCGACCTCGCCCTCGACCCGGCCGACCCCATCTTCCTGACGCGGGTGAAGGAGGCGACGCGGGGGCGCGGCCTCTCGTACGCCTTCGATTTCGCCGGGGTCGCGCCCGTGCGCGAACAGGCCGCCCAGGCCCTGGCCCGCGAGGGCAAACTGATCCTCGTCGGCCTGACCGACCAGCCGCTGACCATCACCGAGGGCACCCACTTCAGCTATCTCAAGCAGCAGATCCGCGGTCACTACGGCTCGCAGCCCGAGCACGTGCTGGAGCTGCTCGACCTGGTCGCCGGCGGCCGCGCCGAGTTCTCCCGCTCGGTCAGCGGCACGCTGCGCCTGGCCGACGCGGCCGAGGCCGTCCGCCGTCTGGACGCCAAGGAGGGCGATCCGATCCGCCTGGTGCTGGTTCCTTGACAAAAGTTACCGGTAACAGTTTTGCTGAGAAGCGAACTGTTACCGGTAACTTTTCGAGGGGTCCCGCCCGTGGTGCGCAAGGATCGAGTGGCCAAGGCGCCGACGATCTACGACGTCGCGCGCGTGGCCGAGGTCTCCCACCAGACCGTGAGCCGCTATCTGTCCGGTGTCTCCCCGCTGCGCCCGGCCTCCCGCGAGCGGGTCGAGCGGGCGATCGAGGAGCTCGGATATCGGCCCAGCCTCACCGCGCGGGCGCTGGCCCGGGGCGAGTCCCGCACCGTCGTGGCCCTCACCGGCGAGCTGCTCGAGGTCGGCACGGTCCAGCTCGTCGAGGGCGTGCGCCGGGCGGCGCGGGCCGCCGGCTATCTGCTCGACGTGATGACGTACGACGCGAGCGACCTGGGGCGAACGCTCACTAACATCGCCCGCCAGGACATCGCCGGGGTCCTCGCGATCGCCGACACCGACCAGCTCCGCGAGGCCGTCGAGCGGCAGTCTCCCGACCTGTTCATCGCGGTCACCGAGGACGCGCCCGGCGCCAACACCGTCGAGGCCCACCTGGCCATCGCCCGCCACCTCATCGAGCTCGGGCACCAACGGGTCACCTACGTCGCCGGGCCGCGCGACTGGCGGTCGGCCCGCACCCGCCTGCGCGCCTTCGAGCAGGCCGCCACCGGGCTCGAATGTGAACGTTTGTTCGCCGCCGGCTGGTCCGCCGCCGCCGGGTACGAGGCCGGGCAGCGGCTGACCGGCCCGACCGCGGTCGTCTGCGCCAACGACCAGATCGCCCTCGGCGTCACCCGGGCCCTGGCCGAGCGCGGCCTCGGCGTCCCGGCCGACGTCAGCGTGGTCGGTTACGACGACATGCCCGAGGCGGCGTACTTCTCGCCGCCGCTGACGACCGTACGCCAGGACTTCGCCCTGCACGGGGCGCACGCGTTCCGCCGCGTCCTGGACCGGCTCGAGCCGGATGTGCCGCGTGAGCCACTGCCCGCGGTCGAGGACCACCTGATCGTGCGCGGCTCCACGGCCGCGCGACGCGCATAGGCAAGAGAGGGACCGAGATGCCGATCTGGTACGGCGGGGACTACAACCCGGAGCAGTGGCCGCGCGACGTCTGGGACGAGGACGCCTCGCTCATGCGGACCGCCGGCGTCAACCTGGCGACCGTCGGCGTCTTCTCGTGGTCGCGGCTCGAACCGCGCGACGGCGAGTTCGACTTCGAGTGGCTCGACGTGGTGCTGGAGAAGCTGCACGCGGCCGGCGTCCGCGCCGACCTGGCCACGGCCACGGCCTCGCCGCCGCCCTGGCTCACCCTCAAGCACCCCGAGATCCTCCCGGTCACGGCATCGGGCGTACGCCTGTCGACCGGCAGCCGGCAGCAGTACTGCCCGAGTTCGCCGCTCTACCGCGGTTACGCCACCCGCCTGGTGAAGGCGCTCGCCGATCGCTACGGCTCTCATCCCGCCCTCGAGATGTGGCACATCAACAACGAGTACGGCTGCCACGTGAGCCGCTGCTACTGCGACGTCTCGGCCGGCGCCTTCCGGTCGTGGCTGCGCGACAAGTACGGCACGATCGACGGCCTGAACGACGCCTGGGGCACCGCCTTCTGGTCGCAGCGTTACTCCGATTTCGAGGAGATCTTCCCGCCGCGGGACGCGCCGACCTTCAAGAACCCGGCCCAGCTGCTCGACTTCGACCGGTTCGGCTCGCACGAGCTGCTCGAGTGCTTCCGGGCCGAGGCGGCCATCCTGCGCGAGGTCACCCCGGACGTCCCGCTCACCACGAACTTCATGGGCTTCTTCAAGCCCGCGAACTACTGGGAATGGGCCAAGGAGCTCGACTTCGTCTCCGACGACAGCTATCCCGATCCGGCCGACGACACCGCCTATCTGCAGTCGGCGATGACCCGCGACCTGATGCGCTCGCTCGCCGGCGACAAGCCGTGGGTCCTGATGGAGCAGGCGCCAAGCGCGGTCAACTGGCGTCCGCAGAACGCGGCCAAGCGCCCCGGCCAGATGCGCGCCTGGTCGTACCAGGCCATCGCCCGCGAGGCCCGCGGCATCATGTACTTCCAGTGGCGGCAGTCGATCGCGGGCGCCGAGCAGTTCCACTCGGGCATGGTGCCGCACAGCGGCACCGACACCCGGGTGTGGCGCGAGGTGGTCGAGTTCGGCGCCGAGCTGAAGGCACTCTCCGGCGTACTGCCGTCCACAGTGGTCGCACCCCCGGTCGAAGCCGCGATCGTCCTGGACTGGGAAAGCTGGTGGGCCCTGGAGCAGGCGGCCCGCCCGACCCGTGTCAGCTACGCGGCGCAGATCTCGGCCTGGTACAAGGCCTTCGCCCAGGCCGGCCTCCGCGTCCGCTTTGTGCACCCCGGCGCCGACCTGAGCGCCTTCCGCGTCGTCGTCGCACCCACGCTCTTCCTCGCGACCGAGGCCGACCTGGAAAACCTCGCCGCGTACGCCGACAACGGCGGCACGCTCGTCGTGACGTTCCAAAGTGGGATCGTCGACGAGAACCTGCGGGTGCGCCCCGGCGGCTATCTCGGCCCGCTCCAGCGGACGCTGGGCCTGTGGATCGAGGAGTTCACCCCGCTCGCCGGCCACCCGGCCGCACTGGCCGGCACGGTCACGTCGTCGTCGGCGACCTGGAGCGAGGTCGTACGCCTGAACGGCGCCACCGTCGAGTCGGAGTTCACGGACGGTCCGGCCGCCGGCGGCCCGGCCATCACGAGCAACGGCACCGCCTGGTACGTCGCGGCCGACCTGGCCGCCGACGGTAAGGCGGCCCTGATCGAGACCGTGCTGGCCCGGCTCGGCCTCGACCTGCCCCGCCCGGCGCCGGGTGTCGAGCACATCACGAGCCAGTCCGACACGTACGTCATCAACCACAACCCGCTGCCGTACATCGTCGAGCTCGACGGCACCGATCTGCTCACCGGCAAGCCGGCCCGGGGCCTGGAACTGCCCCAGTACGGCGTGGCCATCGTCCGCGCCTAGCCCCCTTCAGGCGGCCTCGGTCAGATCGGCCATATCGATGCCGGCCTTCTCCAGCACGAGGCGGACGTCGTCGAGGGAGAGACCCTCGACGACGTTGTCGCCGTGGACGATCCGGTACCACTCGCGGCCGTCGCGGCGCACGGCCTCGACCCGCCAGGCCGCGTCCTTGGTCGTGACGGAGCCCGTCACTTCTTCCGGGGCGACCGCGGGCTGCGCGGCCGGGGAGGACAGCGGAACCAGCGAGGAAACATCACGGTCGGGGCGCAGGCCGCGCCACGAGGCGTGGCGGAGACGGCCGTCGACGGTCCAGTTGCGAAAGGCGACCTCGCCGACGAGCGACGGCTCGACCCACCGGGCATGACGGGCATGCTCACGCGGCACATCGGCCACCGGCGCCGTGGGGAGGCGTGAAGCGTCGAGCTCGGCCGTCAGGTGCTGGAGCATCGAGTCCGTGAATCCGGTGCCCACCTGGCCCGCGTAACGGAGGCCCTCCGGCCCGGGTACGGCCAGCAGAAGTGAACCGATCGTCCCGGACCGGCGGCCCCGACCCGGCTCGTAGCCGATGATCAGCACCTCCTGCGTACGGATGAGTGGCACTTTGGTCCACTCGGCCGAGCGGCGCCCCGGCCGGTAGACGCCGTCCTGGCGCTTGGCGACGACGCCCTCGAAGCCGGACAGCTTGGCCGCGGCCAGCACGTCGGCCCCGGCGTCCGGGAAGTTAGCGGGCGTTCGCACTGTCGCGCCGTCGAGGCGCAGCTCCGCGAGCAACTCCCGGCGCCGCTGGTAGGGGAGATCGACGGTGCTCCGCCCGTCGAGGTGCAGCACGTCGAAGACGTAGTAGCGGACCGGCACCGCGTGCAGCAGCGCCGCCGGGGGAGCGGCGACGTGCATCCGGTTCTGCAACAGGGCGAACGACGGCCGCTCGCCGGCCTCCAGGGCGACGATCTCGCCGTCGAGGATCGCCGGGCGCCCGCGCAGCAGCGTGGCCACCTCGGCCAGCTCCGGATAGGTGCTGGTGACGTCGTTGTCGTTGCGGGTCAGGGCCCGCACCTCGTCACCCTCGGCGTAGGTGATCGCGCGAACACCGTCGTACTTGAACTCGAACGCCCAGCCCGCGCCGGTGGGCAGCGGGCCGAGCGCGGCCAGCATCGGCCGGACGAGCTCGCCATCGATCTTCATACGTCCGGGCTACCCCGGGCACGACCGGGTGATACCCCTTGACCAGGAATTACACCGTGGTAGTTAACCAACCGGGCCGAGACGTCGACCGGATCGCCGCCGTCGGGCACGGCGGCGGGGGACGCGGGCGTGGCGCCGCCGGAGCAGGTCGTGACCCACTTGCCGGGCCGGCCGGACTCCGCGCCGGTTCGCGGGTTCGATCCGCGCGCCTCCGGGTATCGGCAAGGGCATGGCGCGACCGATCTGGACAGGAGCGATCACCTTCGGCCTGGTCTCGGTGCCGGTGGCGATGTACTCCGCCACCCACGAGCACGAGGTCAGCTTTCACCAGTTCGAGAAGGGCACCGGTGACCGCATCCGCTACAAGCGGGTGAACGAGCGCACCGGCAAGGAAGTCGACTACGACGACATCGTCAAGGGCGCCGACGTCGGCGGCGGCGACTACGTCATGCTCGACCAGGAGGAGCTCGACTCGGTGGCGCCCGGCCGGTCGCGCAGCCTCGACATCGACCGCTTCGTCGAGCTCGACGCCATCGACCCGCTCTACTACGACAAGACGTACTTCCTCGGGCCGGGCCGCGAGGAGAGCGAAAAAGTTTACGGCCTGTTACGTGACGCGATGGCCGACTCGGGCCGCGCCGCGATCGGCACGCTGGTGATGCGCGGAAAGGAATATCTGGCCGCGATCCGCGCCGACGGCGACCTGCTGATGCTCCAGACGATGTACTTCGCCGACGAGGTCCGCGACCCGAAGGACCAGATCGACTCGCTGCCCCGGCGCAACGCGGCCAAGCCGGCCGAGCTCCACATGGCCCAGCAGCTGATCGACTCGATGGCCGGCAAGTGGCGCCCCGCCGACTTCCGCGACACCTACACCGATCGCGTGAACAAGCTCATCGACGAGAAGAAGGCCGGCAAGGAGATCACCCCGGCCGCCGAGGCCCCCGAGCCGACCGCCGCCACCGACCTGTTCGAAGCGTTGCGGCGCAGCGTCGAGGCCGCCAAGAAGGGCCGGGCAAACTCCAAGACCGCTTCATCCGTACGAGGTTCCACCGCACCCAAGCGCAAGTCCACCAAGTCGGCTGAGGGGAAGGCGGGCGGTCCAGCGTCCGCGCGGGGAAAGGCAGGCGGGACGGCGGCCGGAAGCGGGCGAGGGAAGGCAGGTGGCGCGGCGGGAACCGCGCGAGGGAAAGCGGGTGGGAAGGCCGCCAAGGCGAAGGCGGCCGACCTCAAGGAGGCCTCGAAGGGCGATCTGCTCAAGCTCGCCCGCGAGCTCGACGTGCCCAAGCGGACCACGATGAGCCGTGCCGACCTCGAGAAGGCCGTGCGCAAAGCTCAGCGCCAAGCCGCTTAGGCGGGCTCGTCCAGGCGCTCGAGCCAGCGGTCCAGCAGCGCTGCCTCCTCGGGCTCCAGCTTCGGCGTACCGGAAAGGGCTAGTTGCGAGCGCAACTGGCGTGCCCCCGCCCGTACGGGGTCCGCGTGTTTGTCCTGGTCCGGAATCTCGGTGAGGACCGCCCCGAACACGGCGTCGCGCGCTCGATGGGATAGCGCCGGGTCGTCGAACAAAGCCGGCTGGGCTATGCGGCTCAGGGCCACCCCGATGTTGGCCGGCAGGATCAGCTGGGCGGCCAGCCTCGGTGTTGTCCGCAGCGCGCCGGCCGCCGCGGTTCGGGTCAGCGTCTCCTTCAGCAGGTCGAGGATGCGGCGGTGGGCGCTCGACGCCGCGCCCGCCCGCGGGGCGAACATCAGCTGGTAGAGGGCCGGATTTTCGGCCGCGAAGGCCATGTGGTCGTCCCAGCCCGCGTACATGTCCGCGACCGGGTCGTCGCTGATCTCCAAGCCGGCCTTGCGCCGCGCGTACCGTTCGAAACCGGCGTCGGCCACGGCGTCGAGCAGGCCGCGCTTGTCGCCGAACAGCCGGTACAGCACCGGCTGGGTGACGCCGACCTCCTCGCACACGGCCCGCGTGGCGATGTCACCGTCGGGGGAGGCCGCCAGCTGCCGCTCGGCCGCCTCGATCAGCGCCGCCCGCACGGCGGTGTCCTCGACCTTCTGCATGAATCAATGATACGTCAAGGAGCTAGCATCGATTTTGTAGGCTTTCGACGCCATCACGCGCTCGGGTGTGTCGAACCGGCGTACGAAATCGCCCGGCAGTTGATCGTCGAGGAACTCGCGCCAGGCCTCCAGGTCGCGCTGCCACGCCTCCATGAAGTCCTGGCAGAGCCGGTGGGTGATGGCGGCGCTGCGGCCCCGGGCCGTCTCCAGCGAGCGGCGCATCTTGCGGTGCGCGGGGGTGTCGCCCAGCTCCGCGATGACCAGATCGATGAAGGCGCGCCGGCGGTAGAGGGCGTCGCCCCAGTGGCCGGAGCCGGCGGTGTCGATGCGCTCGCCGGCGTCGAGGAGCCAGAACAGACCCTCGGCCAGGGTGTCGCCGAGTTCCTCGGCGGCGGCCCGGGCCGGGTTGGCGAACGGGTCGTACGTGCGCTGGCGCATCTCGCCCGCGCGGGCGGCCCGGAAGGGCACCCCGTCGCCCAGCAGGAAGAGCCAGTCCTCGTTGTAGATGGTGGGGGAGAAGGACTTCGTGCGCAGGGCGTCGACGATCATCGCGCCGCCGCCGATGAACGTGTCCTGGTGGCCGCCGACCGCCCGGTAGGCGTGACACACCACCGAGTTGTCGAAGTATCCGCTGTTGGCCAGTCCCACGGCGCGGTAGTGGTCGGCCAACCCGGCCGCCCGGTGCAGCTGGTCCGGGTCGTCGATCAGGATGTCGTCGTCCAGGAAGAGGACCCGCCGCCAGCCGAGGTCGCGCGCCAGCACCAGGCCGAGGTTCCTTTTCAGGCTCAGGTCGCTGGTGGTGCCGAAGCCGTGGGCCTGCAACAGCCGGTCGGTCTCGAACGAGGGCAGCAGCGCCGCCAGCGTGTCGTCGACGTCGACCGCGACGGTGGCCGCGTCGAGGTGGTCGGCGAGCTTCACCGCCTGCTCGGGGGAGGACGCCCGGCTGCAGAGGGCGACCACGGGGACGCCGATCCTCCGGCCGACCTCCATGACGTGCCGCAGGGCGTCGGCCGGCCACGCCGTGGGGACGATGATGGCGTCGAGGCGTGCCGTGACCTCCCGCGCCGACGCGTCGATCCGGTCGAGCAGGTGGCTGTGTGAGCCGTGGTGCAGACTCTCCATCGTGGACACGCGGCGGAGCATAGTCAGGCCTCCGGCCACCCGTGCAGGACGGTGTCCGGCGCCGTCCAGTCCGGCGTCGTCACCACGCCGTTGAGCACCTGCACGCGGAAGAGAAGGCTGAACGCCTCCTCGCCGGGGAACCGGTCCGCGAGGAAACCGGCGTTCTTGTCCCGGAAAACGTCATGCGTGAGCGCGCGCACCGCTCCGTACACGCCTTTGCCGTACATGCCGTTGCATACGGTGATGGTCTTCTCCAGGTTCAGCGGATTGGCCGCCCGGAAGAAATGACCCACGTCCTGGACCAGGATCCGGTCGTCGCCCCGGGACACGAACTCTGGTGTGAACGACTGATCATGCCCGTCGGTGACGACGCGGAAGCAGCCGCGGCTGGGATCGGTGTCGTCGGACAGCTGTGTCACCGGAACGGGTGTCAGCCGCATGGCGTCCTGCGTCGCGCTGTTCCAGTCGATGCCACCCAGCAGCACCAGATGTTTCGTCCAGTCAGTCTCCTTCATGTCCCGGGCGCTCGCCCACTGAACCTCCAGATCGGGGTTCACCGCGCGGATGTGCCCGTGCAGCTCGAAGAGGGAATCGAGGTCGGCCAGCCGGGACAGCTTGGAGCGGTCGGGATCGAAGTCGGTCTGGGGCTCGCCGTTGCCGGGCTCGGCGCAGACGATCATGACGGGGCCCTCGTCGTAGAACCACGGGCCGTGGCCGACGATGGTCGAGCCGGTGAACGGGGCGGCCGGCGCCTCGCGCAGCGCGAACAGCTCGCGGGCCAGCTTGTCGCGGGTCTCGGCCTCGTCGGCGGTCAGGTCCTGCTCGCTGACCAGCTTGTACGGCCGCGACTCGATCGACCGCCGCGTGCAGTAGAAGGTCAGGATGGCGTTGAGCCGGTCCTCCGGCGGGGGCGTCGGGTCGGCGACGCGCTCCCACGACGAGACGAGCTGGACACTGGTCTTCTTCCGGTCGGCCAGGGCCTCGGCCAGGTCGGCCTGGGTGATCGAGACATCGGGCCACCACGACTTGCGCAGCTCACGCAGTCGCTTGGCCAGAATGCGGCCGGGGTCGCCGACAGTCGCCACTCCCGCACCTCCAGAAAACTTCACTGTACTACAACTCACGCTCGCGGTCGGCAACTTAGCAGGTAAGACCGGGAGTTGGCCAGGGCGTGAATGAATGCCCTTCAGCTTTGTCTTGGTATTGCTAGGTGAAGGTTCAGCAACTTACAGTCAGTATCACTGGCACTACAGGTAGATCTAGGGAGGCACAATGAACTCCTACTCCCAGGACCTGGTCAACGCCGTCGCCGCCGCCGGGATGCTGGCCGCCATCCTCGCCGCCGTCGGGGTGGCCGTCTACGCGACCTACGTCGTCATCCGCGTCACCACCCGGCAGGCCACTGCCGCCATCTACCTCACGACGGTGCTCGTCGTGGGGTTCGTCATCATCGGCCTGGTGAACCGCTGACTATCGCGCCGCCGTCGGACATCGACAGCGGCGCCACGCGGCGGGCACGATCACCAGAGGGCGGCCGATCAGGAGACCGATGGTGAGCGATGTTGTGTCGATAAGGACGGCGTCGGACGAAGATGTCCGCAAGTTCGTCGAGAACCGGAACGAACGGCACTACTTCCTCGATCATCTCGGGCAGGACCACGGCATCATCCTCTTCGCCTTCCGCGGCGAGGTGCTGGCCGGCTACATCTTCGTCCGGCTGTCGCCGGCCGAGGAGCCGGAGCTGCGCGCCGGGCTGCCGGGCGTCCCGCTGCTCCAGCATCTGCGCGTGCTCGAGGAACATCAACGCTCCGGAGTCGCCCGGAGACTACTCAGCGAAGCTGAACGACAGCTCACCCTGCGCGGTTACCACCGTGTCGCGCTCGGCGTCCATCCCACGAATGAGCGGGCCATCAGCCTGTACAAAGGCCTATCCTTCACGGCGTGGCGAGAGGAGAGTCTCCCCACGTTCCATGTAGAAGTGCTCGACGACGACAGCACCGAGCGTAGCGACGACGTCTGTCTCGTCTTCGTCAAGCACCTGGAACGACTGCCCCAGATAGGACGACCTTGACCTGGATCGTGACCGGTGGCGCCGGCTACATCGGCGCGCACGTCGTCCACCGGCTGAGCGGCCGGTGCGAAGTGGTGGTCTTCGACGACTTCTCCACCGGCCGTCCCGAGCGCCTGCCGGGCGACATCGCCGTCGTCAAGGGCTCGGTGACCGACCCCGACGACCTTGCCCGGCTGTTCGAGCGGGGTCCCGTGGACGGGGTCATCCATCTCGCGGCGTCGAAGGTCGCGCCGGAGTCGATGGCCGACGGCGACCCGTTCTGGCTCAGCAACGTCGGCGGCGTGCGCATGCTGGTCGAGGCGATGACCAGGGCCGGTGTGGGCCGGTTGCTCTTCGCCTCGTCGGCCGCGGTGTACGGCGACACGGGCCACGGCCGGGCCCACGAGGGACGACGCACGGAGCCGGTGAACCCGTACGGCCTGACCAAGCTCGAGGGCGAGCGGATCATGGGCCGGTCCCGCCTGCGGACGATGGCGCTGCGGCAGTTCAACGTCGTGGGGGCGGGCACGCACGCGTCCGCGGCCGACACCGGCCCCGCGAGTCTGCTGCCGGCCGTTTTCCGGGCTCTGACCGAAGGATCCAAGCTGGTCGTACGGGGTGACGACTACCCCACGCGCGACGGCAGCGCCATCCGGGACTACGTGCACGTGGAGGACGTCGCTCAGGCGTACGTCAAAGGGGTCTCGCTCCTGTCGGGCCGAAGGCCGATGCGGCGGCACACGGTGGTGAACGTGGGAAGCGGTCAGGGCACCTCCGTGCTGGAGCTGGTGCGGCTCGCGGGGAAGGTGGCCTGCGCCGAGGTGCCGTTCCGGGTGGGGGAGCGGCGGCCGGGTGACGCCGCCGAATCCGTCGCCGACGTGAGCCGGGCCCGGCGGAAAGGGCTGGGACCGCGCCGCTCGCTCGGCGAGGCGGTCTCGTCGGCCTGGGAGTCGTGGCGCCTCGAACTGGGTAGGTGACAGACATGCGTTTCGTGGTGCAACGGCATCGCGCGCGGCGGCTGCACTACGACTTCCGGCTCGAGATCGGTGGGGTGCTGGCCAGTTGGGCGGTGCCCAAGGGGCCGACGCTCGACCCGAAGGTGCGGCGGGCGGCCTTCCAGGTCGAGGACCACGAACTGTCGTACTACGACTTCGAGGGTGTGCTCCCGGCCGGGCGGTACGGCGCCGGCGACGTCATCGTGTGGGACGCCGGAACCTTCGAGCCGCAGGGCGATCCGGGGCAGGCCGTCCAGGACGGCGAGATCCACTTCGATGTGTACGGGGAGAAGTTGCGCGGCCGCTTCGTGCTCGTGCGGACGCGGCAGGGTGCGAACGGCAAGTGGGAATGGCTCCTGCTGCACAAGCGCGACGAGCACGCGGTCGAGGGCTGGGACGCCGAGGACCACCCGCGATCGGTGCTCAGCGGCCGCACGAACGACGAGCTGCTCTAAAGTTTATGAATATTTACAGCTATCGTGATCGGCATGCCTGCCGCGCGCCGCTTCGCCGTCATCTCCACGCCTGAGCCGCCGACGGATCAGAGGATCCTGTTCAAACGGGCCGTGGTGCTCGGCGGCAGCGTCGCCGGGCTGATGGCGGCCCGGGTCCTGAGCGACCACGCCGAGGACGTCGTCGTCATCGAGCGCGACGACCTGACGAAGCTGGGCGCGGAGGTGCGGCCCGGCGTGCCGCAGGGCAGCCAGGTGCACGCGCTGCTCCTGTCCGGCCAGCAGCAGCTGGAGCGCTGGTTCCCCGGTTTCGTCGAGCAGGCGCTCGCGGAGGGCGCGGTGTCGCCACCGCCGGGGAGCAACCGCTTCTATATGGACGGTGAGCTGCGCGAGGAAGCGCCGGGCGCCTCGCAGGGTCTCATCTCCAGCCGCCCGTTCCTGGAGGGGCTGATCCGCCGCCGGG